>JBFMHS010000287.1:0-4984 GCA_040751765.1 Pseudomonadota bacterium
GGCGACGCGGGTGACGGTGTCGCCTGCCCAGTCCTCGATGGTGGCGACGCGGGCCGAGGCGCCCGACGGCGCGAACACCAGGGTGTCGCCCACTTTCAGGCGCCCACTCTCGATGCGGCCGGCGACGATGCGGCGGTGGTCGAACTTGTAGACGTCCTGCACCGGCAGCCTGAGCGGCAGCTCCGCCGTCCGGGCCAGCGGCTCGAAGCCGTCCAGCGCCGCCAGCACCGACGGGCCGGTGTACCACGGGCTGTTGGCCGAGGGGCCGCCGATGTTGTCGCCGCCGCGCGCCGACACCGGCACCACATGGGTGGGGCGGACGCCGATGCCGGCCAGATAGGCCTCGATCTCGGCCTTGACGGCTCGGAAGCGGTCCTCGCTCCAGTTCACCAGGTCCATCTTGTTGACCGCCACCGCGATCTGCTCCAGGCCCAGGAGGTGCAGCAGGTAGCCGTGGCGGCGCGACTGCTCGCGCACGCCTTCGTCGGCGTCGATGACCAGCACGGCGGCCTCGGCCGAGGCGGCGCCGGTGATCATGTTCTTTAGGAACTCCTTGTGGCCGGGCGCGTCGATCAGGATGTAGGGCCGCGTGGCGGTGCTGAAGCGGATGCGCGAGGTGTCGATGGTGATGCCCTGGTCGCGCTCGGCCTGCAACGCGTCCATGACGAAGGCCCATTCGAACGGCATGCCGCGCTTGTCGCAGACCTCGCGCAGATATTCGACCTTGCCCTCGGGCAGCGCGCCGGTCTCGTGCAGCACGCGGCCGACCAGGGTGGACTTGCCGTGGTCGACATGGCCGACGACGACGATGGACAGCGGGTTCTGGCTCATTTTCTTCTCTCCCCTTGCCGGCCTACATGTAGCCGCCGGCGCGCAAACGCTCGAAGGCGTCCTCGGATTCCTTGTCCTGGGCGCGGCCCGAGCGTTCGGAGACCTTGGTGGTCTCCAGCTCAGCGATGATCTCGTCCAGGGTCGAGGCGGTGCTCTCGATGGAGCCGGTGCACGGCGCGCAGCCGAGCGAGCGGTAGCGGCGGCCGTCCTTGGCGAAGTACAGGTCCACCACCGGGATGCCCTCGCGGCGGATGTAACGCCACACGTCCAGCTCGGTCCAGGCCAGCAGCGGATGAATGCGCAGATGTGTGCCCGGCGCGAAGTCGGTCTTGAACTGGTCCCAGAACTCGGGCGGCTGGTCGCGCACGTCCCATTCGGCCTGCTCGTTGCGCGGGCTGAACACGCGCTCCTTGGCGCGCGTGCCCTCCTCGTCGCGACGGATGCCGGCGAAGATGCCTGTGAAGCCGTGCTGGGTCAGCACCTGCTTGAGCCCTTCGGTCTTCAGCGCCGAGCAGCAGGTGACGCGCCCCTGCCCGGGCCCCATCCCCGAGGCGAGCGCCGGCTCGTTCTTGCCGACGATCATGGGCAGGTTCCATTCGCGGGCCACGCGGTCGCGGAACTCGATCATCGCGGGGATCTTGTAGGTGGTGTCCACGTGAATGACCGGGAACGGCACATGGCCCAGGAACGCCTTCTTGGCCAGCCACAGCATCACGTTGGAATCCTTGCCGATGCTCCACAGCATGGCGATCTTGTCGAGGCGGTTGAAGGCCTCGCGGAAGATGTGGATGGACTGGCTTTCAAGAACATCAAGGTCGTTCATTTCTCGCGTCTTTCATGTCTAAGCCCTCAAGCGGCGGGCGGGACGCCTTCGCACCCGTTTCCTCCCGCGCCGCCCTCAGGCGCGCGGCCGCACCTGCGGCCGTGTCAGATGCCGGCGCCGTCGCGCCCGTAAACCAACGGCTGGGTGTGGATGCCGCATTCCGTCTTGCCGGTGCCGGCCCAGCGGCCGGCGCGCACCGGCTGGCCGGGGTCCACCGGCCAGGTGCACGGCCAGCAGCCGATGGAGCGATAGCCCTGCTCCAGCAGCGGATGACGCGGCAGGTCGCGGTCGCGGAAAACCTTGAGGATCATCGCCTCGCTCCAGTCGGCCAGCGGCGCCACCTTGACCAGCCCGCCCGCCTCCTCGATCCGCCCCAAGCCCTCGCGGCCGCCGCCATGGGCGCGCTTGCGGCCGTCGATCAGGGCGTCGAAGCCGTGGGTGGCCCGCGCCATCGGCAGCACCTTGCGCAGGTGGCAGCAGCGGTCGTGGTCGGTCTCCCACAGCCCCTCGGCGTCATCGCGGTCCTGCTCGGTGGGGCGCACCACCCGCACGTCGGTCAGGCCGAGACGGCGCTGGAGCTGGTAGCGGTAGGACAGGGTCTCGTCGAACAACACCCCGGTATCGAGGAAGATCACCGGCACCGACGGGTCCACCTGGGCCACCAAGTCCAGCAGCACCGCCGATTCGGCGCCGAAGGAGGAGGTGACGGCGATGCGACCCGGAAAGGCCTCCGTCACCATGGCGGCGATCAGCTCCTTGCCGCCGAGATGGCCGTAGCGCTCGATCAGCGGGCTCATTCGCCCCCTCCCGCCAGGATCGCGGCGAAGTCGCCCACCGCCGCCTGGGGCCGGGCGGCTGGCTTCTCGACCCGGGCGCGGGCGGTATCCACCAGCCAGGCCACCGCCTCTCGGTAGGATTCGATGCGCCCGGTGCCCAGGGCCACCGAGCGCTCTGCCAGCAGCCCGTCCAGGGCGTCGAGGACGTCGGCGTCGTCCGCGAACACCCCGCGCAGCGAGGCGTAGACGATCTCGGCCTGCTCGTCCTCGGTCAGCGCGCCCCGGAGGGCCAGCAGCCGGCGCGCCGCGTGGACCGAAGCGGCCTCGGCGGCGGCCAGGGCCTCGACCCATCGGCCGGCCTGGACCATGCGGTCGAGCAGGATCAGCTGGTCGTCGGCCAGGTCGGCCAGCAGCGAATCGCTGGCGAAGGGGGCCGCGCATTCGCCGCGCGCCTGGGGCGGACCGGCGAAGTCGGCGGCCTCACCCCAATCCACGAACCAGCCGTCGTCGACGCGGTCGTCGAGGCCGGCCAGCACCGCCGCCAGGCCGTCCTTGCCGAGCCTTTCGGCCCAGGCGCGCACGCCCTCGCCCTCGGCGCGGCCGTCACGCCACGCCTCACGCAGCAGCCGCACGGCCTCGCTGGCCAGCCGGGCCGGTACCAGCGGCCCGGCAAGGCCGATGTCGCCGGTGCGCTTGTCGCCGCCGAGATGCAGCTGGTAATGGGGCGCCGAGCGTCCGTCGATCTTCTTCGCCATGCCGTGAAGTCCGAAATCCGCCACGTGGTGGAGGCCGCAGGAGTTCTGGCAACCGGACACATGCACCGAGGCGATGCGGGCGCCGGCATCCGCCTCCGCCTCGCTTAACAACGTGGCGGCGAAGGATTGAGAATTGGTGATCCCGATCCGGCAGGTGGTGGTGCCGGGGCACGAGATGATGTCGGGCGCATCCTCGGCCCGCGCGGGCACGTCGAGGCCGATGGCGCGGACGGCCTCGGTCAGCGCCACGACCTTGCCCTCCGCCACGCCCAGGAAAGCCAGGTTCTGGTCGCGGGTGGTGCGCAGTTCGTCGACCCCGGCCGCCAGCGCGGCGGCGTGCAAGGTATCCAGCTGGTCCGACGACAGGATGCCCAGCGGCACCGACACCACCACCACCTTGCCGCCGGCATGGGAATCCAGCACGCCCACCGGGGTGCGGTGCACCGGCGCCTCCGACGGTTGCCGCCAGTCAAGCGGCCGCCATGGCCGCTGGGCAAGGCCCCTGAGGCGGCCGAACTCCTCGCGGAACAGCGACGAGAACTTTTCGGCCCCGAAGCGCTTGACCATGAACTTGACGCGCGCGGCGTTGCGGTTGCGGCGGTCGGAATAGCGCTGGTGCAGCCGCGCGAGGGACTCCACCGCCACCGGCAGCTCGTGCTCTCGCACGAAGTCGAGCACCTCCACGGCGGCGCGCGGCTGGGATCCCAAGCCGCCGCCGGCCAGCACCCGGAACCCGGTCTCACCCCCCCGCTCGACCGCCACGAAGGCGAGGTCATGGATCGCCGAGCCACCGCAATCGGTGGCGCAGCCGGACACGGTCATCTTGACCTTGCGCGGCATGTGCTGGACCAGCGGATGGCGGATCCACGACCGCGCCAGGGCGTCGGCGACGCGCCCGGCGTCGGTCAGCTCGCGCGGGCAGGCGCCCGACAGGGCGCAGGCGGTGATGTTGCGCAGCGTGTTGCCGCAGGCCTCGCGGGTCGTCAGGCCGGCTGCGTACAGCGCCTCCAGCATGTCCGCGGTCCTGGCCAGCGGCACGTGGTAGAGCTGGATGTCCTGACGGGTGGTGATGTGGGCGTCACCCACCGCGAAGGCGCGGTTGACCGCCGCCAGCGCCTTCAGCCAGCCCACCGGCAGCCGTCCGCCCGGCACCTTGACCCGGACCATCTGCACACCCGGCTGCTTCTGCCCGTAGACACCGAAGCGGACGCGATAGGCGGTCCACTTCTCGTCGTCCCACTCGCCGGCCAGATGGCGGGCGAGGCCACGGCGGTAGTCCTCCAGGTCGCTGAGCCGGACCAGCGGCTCGTCCTCGACGACGCGGTCGGCCGGGATCGCATCCCTCATGTCCTCTGCCCCTTTAATTCACACCTTTCAGGGTGTGTGTTGATTTCCTATTTACGAAATAATCGACGTGAATATGATGCGTCAATCTGATTTTTGTGTATTTTAAATGCCTTTTACCTCATGGAACCGTGAAATAAGGAGCCGCGATGACCGCCACCTATGCCGGCGAGATCACCCCGACCGAGGCCTGGGCGCGCCTGTGCCAGGACTCCCGAGCCCGTCTGGTCGACGTGCGCACCCAGGCCGAATGGGTCTATGTCGGCCTGCCCGACCTGGCCGCGATCGAGAAACAGCCCCTGCTGGTGTCGTGGCAGCTGTTTCCGACCATGGCCCGCAACGAGGCCTTCGCCGAGCAGTTGGCCGCCCAGGGCGTCCGCCCCGACGACCCGCTGTTGTTCATCTGCCGCTCGGGGGTGCGCTCGAAGGCGGCGGCCGAGCTGATGACCGCGCTG
>JBFMHS010000288.1:0-7437 GCA_040751765.1 Pseudomonadota bacterium
TTGATGCCGATGGTGAAGTGCGGCTTGGGGTTGCCCTTGCGCAGCTCGTCGAACACCGCCTTGACCATGGCGGGGGTGAATTCCTTGGACGCCAGGCCGTAGCGGCCGCCGATGACCAATGGCTCCCGGGCGGTGGCTCGGTTGCCCGACGCCTTGGCCTCGGCCAGGGCGGCGATCACGTCCAGGTACAGCGGCTCGCCGATGGCGCCGCACTCCTTGGTGCGGTCGAGCACCGCAATGGACACGGTGGACGGCGGCAGCGCCGCGACAAAGGCGTCGATGGAGAACGGCCGGTACAGGCGCACCTTCAGCACGCCCACCTTCTCGCCTTGGCGGACCAGATGGTCGACGGTCTCGTGCACGGTGTCGGTGCCCGATCCCATCAGCACGATCACGCGGGCCGGCTCGGGGTGGCCGTGATAGTCGAACAGGCGGTACTGGCGGCCGGTGAGGGCCGCGAAGCGGTCCATGGTCTCCTGGACGATGCCGGGGCAGGCGTTGTACCAGGGATTGCGCGCTTCCTGCATCTGGAAGAACACGTCGGGATTTTGCGACGACCCGCGCAGCACCGGGTTGTCGGGCGACAGAGCGCGGTCGCGGTGGGCCTGGACGGCCTCCTCGTCGATCAGCGACCGCAGGTCGTCGTCGGTCAGCTCCTCCATCTTCGCCACCTCGTGCGAGGTGCGGAAGCCGTCGAAGAAGTGCACGAACGGCACCCGTGCCTTCAGGGTGGCGGCATGGGCGATGGCCGCCATGTCGTGGGCTTCCTGGACGTTGGCCGAGGCCAGCATGGCGAAGCCGGTCTGGCGGCAGGCCATGACGTCGGAATGGTCGCCGAAGATGGACAGCGCGTGGGTCGCGATGGTGCGCGCCGACACATGCATGGTGAAGGCGGTCAGCTCGCCGGCGATCTTGTACATGTTGGGGATCATCAGCAGCAGGCCCTGCGACGCCGTGAAGGTCGTCGACAGCGCGCCGGCCTGCAGGGCACCGTGGACCGCGCCGGCGGCGCCGCCCTCGTGCTGCATCTCGGCCACCTCGGGGACCACGCCCCAGATGTTCTTGCGCCCCTCGGCCGACCACTGGTCGGCCAGCTCGCCCATGGTGGAGGACGGGGTGATCGGGTAGATCGCCGCAACCTCGCTGACCCGGTAAGCCACCGACGCGCACGCCTCGTTGCCGTCGACCGTGATGAGATCCCTCTTCGCCATCGCTTTTCCGTCTTCTGATGTCGCCGGCTGCCCGCTCCGTGACCCGGAGGCGCGCGCGGCCTATGCCCAATGGTGAGGCATTAATTACATTGCACCTGCGAAAGCGCAAGTTCGTTTTGAAAATTGGCCCGGAAAAGAAATAAAAATTCGCCTAAATGCGACTAAGGATGAATTGCGGGGCTGTAATACCGCCCCGTGGTGTAGGGTGCCAATGGCGACTTGGGTAGGTCTGGCGCGGGATCCGGGCGTGATGGCGGGTGGGATCGGGCAGGGTGGGGTGCGGTCGCGAACGGAAATTTCGCGCCAAATCCGCCGCTTCGGTGCCGGATGGGGTATTCGCGACATTCGCACACCATATGGTTGCTTTTGACTTCGAAATATGGGCAGTATTCAACCTCGTTGGCGTAGCCTTCCAGGAAGTGAGAACACATGGCGAGCATCTCCACCGCATCCGATACCCCCTCCCGCCGGCGCTCCAGCCGCGGCCGTACCCCTTCGGGCAAGCCCAATCCCATCGACGTCCATGTCGGCGCCCGCGTCCGCCTGCGGCGCACGCTGCTCGGCATGAGCCAGGAGAAGCTGGGCGAGGCCCTGGGCCTGACCTTCCAGCAGGTCCAGAAGTACGAACGCGGCGCCAACCGCGTCGGCGCCAGCCGGCTGTTCGACCTGTCGCGCGTCCTCGACGTTCCGGTCAGCTTCTTCTTCGACGACATGCCCGGGGAGATCGAGGCGCTTTCGCCGCGCCTGATGTCCGGCATCGCCGAGGAGCCGGCGTCCATCGAGGCCGATCCGCTGACCAAGCGCGAGACCCTGGAACTGGTGCGGGCCTATTACCGCATCACCGATCCGCAGGTCCGTCGCCGGGTGCTCGACCTGGCGCGCGCTCTTGGCGCCGCCGGCGAGCAGGACTGACGGAGCCTTTTCCGGTTCCAAGGGCCGCCCTCCCCGATGGAGGGCGGCCTTTTTCATTGGAAAAAAGCTAAATTCGGTTGCCGCCGCCCAACCCAGGCGCTACACTACTAAAAAAAGAAAATCCAAGGTTTGGGGAGGACGTCATGGAGTGGTGGTTCGCGACCACGGGAATCCTGTGCCTCGCCGCCGTGGCCATCGCCACGCGCAGCACGGTGCTGGCGTTCCTGACACTTGGCTTGTTCATGCCGCTGGCACTGCACACCCTGTACCAGGATTTCGGACGGTTCTGGATCCTGATGGTGCTGGCCTTCGCGGTCGAGATTGGCGCGCTGGCGCGCCATCGGGCGCTCTTCACCGGGCGCGCGGGCGTGGCCGCGGAGCGGGCGGACGGCGCCGGGGCGGCGCCGTCGCCTCCCGGTCAGGCGCCCATCACGTCGGCCAGGGCCTTGGCGAGGTCGTAGACGCGCTTGCGCACCTGGGGGTCGGTGATGCGGTAGTAGGCGCGCACGAGTTCCAGGGTCTCGCGCTTCAGCACCGGGTCGCCCTTGTACGACGACAGCGGTCCCTCGGGTTCGATGGTGTCGGACATCTGGCTGGGGGAATTGCGGCGCACGTCGTCCGACATGTCGTCGAAGAAATAACTGACGGGAACGTCGAGGACCCGGGCCATGTCGAACAGGCGGCTGGCGGAGACCCGGTTGGCGCCGCGCTCGTATTTCTGGACTTGCTGGAAGGTCAGGCCCAGGGCCTCGCCCAACTTCTCCTGCGTGATGCCCAGCAGAGTCCGGCGCAGGCGCACGCGGGCGCCGACATGGACGTCGATGGGGTTGGGGTTGCCCTCGGGCGTGCGGCCGCGGCTACCCTTGCGCTTGGAGGCCGGCGAGACGGTGGTTGGCATGGCGTTGACTCTTGCAGTGGAAACCTTGCGTAACTTATCGTCCAATCAATCAATTTTTGCCAGTCCCTTTGAGCCCGGCACGCATTCGCGGCTATACTCGTCGGCCGCGTGGGGGCGGGCCATCGATCGGAGCGTTCATGTTCGGCAACCGTGACATCCTCGGAGCCTTCCTCGAGAGATTGAAGGACATCGACGACGTCGCTGGCTGCAAGAGTCTGCTGGCCGAGACGATCGAGCCCCTGGGCATCGCCCATTTCGCCTATCACCTGGTGCGCGTCGCCGGCCTGCCCGGACCGCTTCCCTACGCCATCAGCACCTATCCCGAGAGCTGGGTTCAGCGCTATGTGGCGGCGGGCTACCTGCGCGACGATCCGCTGATCGAGGAGTTGCCCAACCGGCGGCTGCCCTTCCTGTGGTCGGACATCGCCGCCGGCGACGACCTCACCCCCAAGCAGCGCAAGATGTTCGCCGAGGCGCGCGAGCATGGCCTGATCAACGGGCTGACCGTTCCCATCCACGCCAAGAACGGCGAATTCGCCACCGTCAGCTTCGTTCCCGGCGGCAGCGAGAACGCCGCTCAGGCCACGATCATCTACTACCGGCACCTGCTGCACCTGCTGGCCTTGTACTATCACGACCATGCCGTGCGCATCCTGATCGAAAGCGCGATGACGCCGCCACGGCAGAAGTCGTTGCTCTCGCCGCGGGAAAAGGAAGTCCTTCTGTGGACCGCGCGCGGCAAGTCGAACCTGGACATCTCCACTATTCTTGGTATCTCGGAAAAGGGTGTGGAGTTCCACATCAACAGCGCCAAACGCAAGCTCCAGGTCTTCAATCGCACACACGCAGTTGTGAAGGCGATCATGCTTAACATGATACGTGTGGATTGAAGCGCCGACCTAGGGTTTCCCCTAGGGGGTTACTCCCAGTGACATTCGGCCGCGGGACTGTGGTCTACTTTCGGCAAGATCACAGGGAGGGCTTGGCAATGAACATGGTCGTCGAAATCAAGGAGCGCCGCCGCGAGCAGTCGGCCATCGCCCTGCAGCAGGCCCTGGCCTATCTCGAGCGCGAGGCCCAGTCCAGCGGCTTCAAGGAGATCGCGCTGCTTATCGGCTGCGCCAAGATGGCGCTGGACGAGGCGATGACCCGGCCCGTCGGCGAGGCGCTGCACTGACGGTCCCCGGGACGATCAGGGGGGGAGACGGGCCGGCCCACAGGGTCGGCCCTTTTCGCTCCGGGATCCGGCTTGCCCGTCGAGCCGCCGCCCGGGCGCTCCTGACGGAGCGCGCCGGGGACGGAAGCTGATCGACGCGGCGCGGATCAGCCCGCGCCCGCGTCTCCTTCCTGGCGGGTGTGCACCAACTGGACGGCCAGGCCGGGGATCTGCGTCGCGGCGGCATCCTCGACCTTGCCGCGCGCCACCGAGCGGGAGCGCGCGGCGCTTTCCAGATCGCGCCAGATGCGGCCCAGCTTGGCCTCGACGGCCGGGTCGGTGACGTCGATGACCACGCCGTCGATCTGGGTGCCCGCACCGATCTTGAGATCGGAACGCATCCGGCGAAGTTCGCGCACCACCTCGACCAGGAAGGCGCCGTCCTCGCCGTCGGGGGCGGGTCCCTTGGGCTCCGGCCAGGCGGTCAGGTGGATGCTCTTGGTCCCTTCCGCCGGCTGGTAGAGGGCGCGGTAGAGCTCCTCGGTGATGAACGGCACGAAGGGCGCGAAGCCGCCGATGATCATCCGGAACGCCTCGAGCAGGGTGGCGCGGGCGGCCAGCCGTTCCTCGCGGGTGAAACGCTCGGCCTCGTAGCAGCGCTCCTTCACGAACTCCAGGTAGTTGTCGCAGAAGTCGCGCCAGAACATGCCTTCCAGGCTGGCCAGGGCATGGGCGTAGTCGAACTCCTCGAACGAGGCGGTGGCCGACGCCAGGGCCTCGTGGACCTGGGCCAGGATCCACCGGTCGGACGGCATGCGCTGGTCGACCGGGATCACTTCGGCGACGTCGCCGTCCAGTTCCAGGATGGCCTGGATGAGCAGGGCGGCGTTCCACAGCTTGAGGACCAGGCGGCGGCCGTTGCGCACTTCCTTCTCGTGGTAGCGATGGTCGGCCCCCAGCGAGGCCGAGGCCGCCCAGTAGCGCAGAGCGTCGGCGCCGTACTTGCCGATGACGCTGTCCGGGTCGTAGCGGTTGAAGCCGCCCTCGTCGTATTTGTCGAGGTCGCGCTTGCTGATCTTCTTGCCCTGCTCGTTCAGGCCCCAGCCGGAGATCATCACCTTGTGCCAGGGCAGGCGGCCGGTGTGATACTCGCCCTTGACCACGGTGTAGAACAGCCAGGTCCGGATGATCTCGAACGCCTGGACGCGCACGGTCATCGGATAGATGCCCTCGCGCGGCTCGGGATCGGCCCACCGCGCGTTGATGAGCGGGGTCGACGACGAGGTCATCCAGGTGTCCATGACATCGGACTCGGGGACGAATTCGGTGCAGCCGCATTCGGGGCAGCGGTCGACGGGCGGCGCATCAAGCATCGGGTCGACGGGCAGCGCGTCGACCTTGGGCAGGATGACGTGGTTGTGATCCTTGCAGTACCACACCGGGAACGGCACGCCGTAGAAGCGCTGGCGGCTGATGTTCCAGTCCCACTTCAGGCCGTTGACCCAGTCGCGGTAGCGCGCCTTCATCCAGGCGGGGTGCCACTCCAGCTGCTCGCCGAGTTCGAGGAAACGCTCCTTGCTCTTGACCACCGCGATGTACCACTGCGGCAGGGTCAGGTACTCGTGCGGGGTGCTGCAGCGCTCGTGCACGCCGACGACCTGCCGGATCTGCTTCTTGCCGAGGAGCTGGCCGCTCTCGTCCAGCGCCTGCAGGATGGCCTTGCGCGCCTTCTCGACGGTCATGCCGGCGAACTCGCCGCCGATGTCGGTCAGGGTCCCGTCGGGAGCGATGGCGACCCGGAGCGGCAGGTTCAGCCGCTTCCACTTGTCGACGTCCTCGGAGTCGCCGAAGGTGCAGACCATCATCAGGCCGGTGCCGAAATCCTTCTCGACCGTCTCGTCGGTCATGACCGGCACGTCGTGCCCGAACAGGGGCACCTTGGCGGTCTTGCCGACCAGATGGGCGTAGCGTTCGTCGCTGGGATGGCAGAACAGCCCGACACAGGCCGGCAGCAGTTCGGGGCGGGTGGTGGAGATCACCATCCGCGAGCCGTCGGCCCCCTCGAAGGCGATGTCGTTGAGGAAGGTCTGCCGCTCGAGCGGATCGACGTCGGCCTGGGCCAGGGCGGTGCCGCAGCAGGGGCACCACAGGACCGGCGCGTCGGAGCGGTACATGTGCCCCTTCTCGTAGAGGTCGATGAAGCTCCACTGCGCGACCTTGCGGGCGTCGTCGGCGATGGTCGAATAGAACTTGGTCCAGTCTACCGACAGGCCCAGCTTGCGCCAGAACTGCTCATAGTGGCGGCCGATCCGACGGGTCTCCTCCAGGCACAGCGCGATGAAGTCGCGCCGGTCCATGGAGCGGGTGCTGACGTTGTGGAGCTTTTCGACGTAACGCTCGGTCGGCAGGCCGTTGTCGTCGAAGCCCATCGGATAGAAGATCTTGCGGCCGCGCATGCGCTGGTAGCGCACCACGAACTCCGCCTGCGAGTAGCTCATGGCGTGGCCGACATGCAGGCTGGCGGCGGAAATGTACGGGGGCGGCGTGTCGACGCTGAACACCTCCGTGCCCGGGCAATTCTCGAACTTGAATATTTCCTCGCGCTCCCAGCTTTCGCTGATTTCTTTTTCGACTTTCGCGAAGTCGTACTCTTTCTGAAGTTGCCCTTGGCTCATTGCACTTTGTTCCGCGGTGCGATGTATCGGTTGTGGGGGCGGTGCCCCCCGGCGGCTGGCTACGGTGCCTCGCCGAGCAAAAAGCGTCAACAGGGAAAAGGCCTTACCCGGCGCGGCCGGTCCCCGGCGGGACGGCGTTCGGATCGCAGCGGCGGTGACGGCGATGATGATGCATGCACGCCGCCTCAATCCGGTTGAGGTTCTTCTTGCTCGGAAGTGTCGCTGACTTGTCAGGTCTTTGAAGAGATGGTGGGCGCGACAGGGATTGAACCTGTGACCCCACCCGTGTGAAGGGTGTGCTCTACCGCTGAGCTACGCGCCCATCTCTCCGCGGCGCCCGCGGACGCCTGCTCCCGTCGTGGGAGGGCCGCTTTATAGGATCCCGGCGGGGGGCTGTCAAGCGCGTGTTTTCAGGCCGTGTCGCGGTCGATGACGCGGGGCACGCTTGGCGGCTGATAGGCCTGGAAGCGGGCCAGCAGGGCGGCCGGGTCCTGGTCCACCGCCACCATGGCGCGGTGGCGTTCCTTCAGGAACCCCTCGGCCACCATGTGGTCGAGGAAGGCGTGCAGGTGGTCGTAGTAGCCG
>JBFMHS010000289.1:0-12839 GCA_040751765.1 Pseudomonadota bacterium
GTGAACCGGGGTTAGTCCGCAACCCCCGCACGGCACGCAACGGGGGGCTGCATTGAAAAAACCTCAATTGTGAGGCGAGGGCGGATCAGCCCGGGCGGGATCAGCGGTATTCGTATGCCGACAGAATCCGGGCCAGGGTGCCGTCGGCCCGCATGGCCCGGATCGCGTCGTCCAGACGCGGCATCAGCGCCAGATTGCGAGACGCCTTGGAACACTGCAAGGTCAGCGGGATCTGGGTCATGACGATCTGGTCACCGAGATACTTGGTCAGCCCGTCCTTCTTGGCCTGATACATGATGGTGGGAATGGCCCCGGCGATGGCATCGAGCCGGTTGTGGGCGATCTTCTTGATCCCGGTTTCGTAGTCCTTGTCGAAATCCTTACGGATGGACGGATCGTTGTCGAATCGGGGTTCGATGGCGAGGTTGCGGACCACCGAGACCGTCATGCTCTTGAGATCCTCATAGGAGCGCAGAGGCACCCCGGCGCGGGCGATCGCTCCGAAGGTCATCATGTAGACGGCTTCACCCCTCTCGACGATGCGGGCGCGGCTGTCACTCCACAGGACGATGGTGCAGTCCTGCTCGCCGGTCTCCAACTCGCGCTCGATCCTGGGGAACGGCTGGATGGCAATGGAAGCCTTCACTCCCGTGCGACGGGAGATTTCGGCCACGATGTCGGGGAATGCACCAACGGGCACGCCGCTTGGGGAAATCGTCGCCCACGGCACGGCATCAAGCGTGATCATCCGCAACTCGGATGCCTGCGCCGGAAGGGCCGCCGAAAGGCCGAGCAGGATGCAGGCGAGCCGGACGAAAGGCGACATTCAAACCTCGAATGGATGCTCTTCTATAACCATCATATTCCGAGTAGGGCCGCTGTCAAATATTGACGTAGACGCCAATAGCAATCATCACATAGGCAATATTCCTTTGCAGCTAAAAATGGTGGCAAAAAGGATCCAGGATAACACATTCAGGCACCTTTTAGTTGTTACTGTTTCACAACCCCTGAATGCATAATAATTCGTTGTTCACCCTCCCACGCTGCAAGTAGAACCGGCTGAGTTTCGGCGCTACTTCAGGTCATCGCCACCTCTGGCAGCGCCTCCTTCAACGCAGCATGCAGCTGCCATTGAACGCAGGGAGCACTAGATATGGCCGACAAGTTTCTTGTGGTAGTGGGTGACAAGTTCTCTGACTTCGCCGCCGGGAAGGAGGTGCTGACCTTCTCCCAGTTGCGAGCATTGCTGACCCTGCCCGCACACATCCTGCCGTCCGGCCCGGAGAGGTTCGTCCTGGTGCCCGGCCAGGGCCTCGCCGATCAGGATGTCGCCGCCGCCATGCGGCTGGCCGAAGCGTCGTCGCACCGGGACAAGTTCGACCTGAGCTTGTTTGGTGAGCGCCCCCATCGCGCCTCCGGCGCGCTTTCCCATAAGCGTGACGCCATGAACACCGTGATCTCGGAGCCCCGCCGACTGGACGACAATTCTTTTCGCCTTGATCTGCTCATCGACGAGAACTGCGAGATGATGCGCGATCACCAGACCGGGCAGCATCTGCAGGGCATGCTTCTGGTGGAAGCCGCGCGCCAGGCCTTCCTGGCGGTGACCGAGCAGTTCTTCCTGCCCCGCGACGAGGGCAAGTTCTACTTCGTGTTCGACGACCTTTCGGTCAGCTACAAGCGCTTCGTGTTCCCCCTCGGGGCGGGCCTGACCTACGTGATCCGCGAGCACGATCCGGCGGCCAACCGTCAGCGGTTCGTGGTCGACGTCTCCATCGACCAGTGCGGCCAGGAGGTCGCGACCGTCACCGGCACCTTCACCGTGGTCAAGGATGCCCGCATCACCCGCATGGAGAGCGCCATGGCGCGAGACGTCCTGGCCGCCCACCTGGATGCCGTCGCGCGGGATTTCGACGACATCGACGTGGCGGAGGCGGCGTGATGGCCTACGCCTTCTTCGACGTCGACGGCACGCTGATCTCGCTGAAGAGCATGCTCAGCTTCCAGGACTACTGGTACGCCACCTATGACGGCAGCCCTCGCAAGCGGGCGGCGTTCGAGGCCGAGATGGCCGGGCTGCGCCACGGCGGAGCCAGCCGCGAGGAGATGAACCGGCGCTACTACGCCCACTTCGCCGGCCGCCCGGTCGAGGCGGTGGAGCGCGCGGCGGTGCGCTGGTTCGACCACGTGTTGCGCCGCACCGACGACCTGTTCCATCCCAAGGTGGTGGCGCGGCTGCTGTCCCACCACGCCCAGGGGATCGAGCCAGTCTTCGTGTCGGGGTCGTTCCCCGCCATCCTGGGCCCCATCGCCGAGCGGCTGGGGGTGCGCCACATCCTCGCCACCGAGATGGTGGCCAAGGACGGCATCTACACCGGCGCCATCCGCGCCCAGACCATCGGCGACGGCAAGGCCGTGGCGATGGCGGCGTTCCTGGAGGGCAAGGGGGTGGCGGCCAACGACTGCCACGCCTATGGCGACGACATCTCCGACCTGCCCATGCTGCAGGCGGTGGGCGGCCCGGCCGCCGTGCGCGGCGACCACCGGCTGGAAACGCACGCCCGCCGCGTCGGCTGGGAGGTGCTGTCCCCGGTCTAGGGCAGGAGGGGCGCGGTCCGCCCGGGAACGGACGGACCGCCGGTTCAGGCCTTGCCCTTGCGGCGGACCTTGGCGGGATCCATGCCCTCGTAGAGCGGCCACTCGCCGGCGGCCACCGCGTCCAGCGACGGCGACGGCTGGCCCATGCGGGCGCGGTAGATCCAGAAGTTGGTCATCACCTTCTCGACGAACACCCGGGTCTCGCGCGACGGCAGGCTCTCGATGAACAGCAGCGGATCGTTGCCGTGCTTCATGGTGGACAGCCACTTGGCGAGGTTGCCGGGGCCGGCGTTGTAGGCGGCGGCCAGCAGGAACAGGTTGCCGCCGACCGGTTCCTCGTTCAGCAGCTTGTTGATGTAGGTCTGGCCCAGCGCCAGGTTGTATTCCGGGTCGGCCAGCCGGTCCCGGGCCTGCGTGCCGGCGATGGCGGCGGCGGTGGCGGGCATGATCTGCATCAGCCCGGCGGCGCCGGCGCGGCTCTTGGCCTTGGGGTTGAACGAGGATTCCTGGCGCACGAAGGCGAACACCAGCGCCTTGTCCACCTGCCAGCCGCCCTTGGGGTTCCACTCGGGCACCGGGAAGGCGGCGGCGTCGTTCATCATCGCCGGGTTCATGCCGCCCAGACGCACCGCCAGCGCCGGCATGCCACCCGCGTTGGCCAACACCAGCATGGACTGGCGCACCGCCTTGGTGGCGCGGGGATAAAGCTTGCGCAGCTCCTCCTCGGCGCCCTGGCGGTCGCCCAGTTGCAGCAGCGCCAGCGCCCGGCGGGCGCCCGGCACCCGCACCAGCACCTCGGCGTCGGCCTCGGTGAAGGGCGGCGTCTCCCAGCTGAACACCGTGTCATAGCCCAGCGCCCGGCGGGCCAGCAGGCCGTAGAAGGTGCGGGGATAGGTGGCGGCCACCTCCAGCCAATGGTTCACCACTTCGGGGCGGCGAGACACCAGATTGGCGCGGGCGGCCCAGAAGGCGGCGGCCGACACCATCCACGGCGAGGCGTCCTGGGCGTTGGCCACTTCCTCGAAATGGCGCCGCGCCAAGTCCGGCTTGCCGAGGCGCCACTGGGCCAGTCCGGCCAGCCAGTGGGCGGCCGGCATCTCGTCGCCCGACCGCTCTGCAGCCTGGCTGGCCCATGCCACCGCCTCGGCGTCACGCCCGCCGGCGAAATGGTCGGCGGCCAGGGCCACCTTGATCTCGTCGACGTCGAGGCTGTCGAGAGCCCGCGATTCGGGGCCGGTCATCAGCTTCAGCGCTGCGGCGGCGTCGCCCTTGCGCAGCAGCTGGCGGAACTTCAGCTTCAGCGCCCGCGCCTTGGCCGAGCCGCGTTCGGGAGCGTAGGTCTCCGCCTCCCAGTTGCCGCCGTCGTCCGAGGTGTCGATGCTGGTGCCCTTGAGGTATCCGCGCACCGGCGCCTTGATGGCGCCGAACCCCTTGACGCCTTTCGAGGTGGCCAGCTTGTGCAGCGACTCCGCCTGGGGATGGTCGGCGTATTCGGCCATCCAGGCGCGCAGTTCCTGGTACTTGGGGCGATAGCCCGAGGCCTGGAAGCGCTGCGCCAGGGCATGGCCCTTGAGAATCGGGTCGGACACCTTGGCCAGCTCGCGGTCGGCGGCGGCCCACTGGCCCTGGGACTGGAGACGAAAGACGCGCGCGTAGACCTCCGCGTCGGACGCGGACAACGGCTTGGGCAGGGGCGCCACGCGCGCCTCGCGTCCAATGCCGGGCATCACCGCGGCGGTGAGGGTGCCCTCGCCGCCGGTGGCCGCCGCCACCTGCTCGCCGACCGCCCTCTTGGGGCCCAGGTCGCCTGCGGTGGCCGGGGAGGTCGCGGCCATGATCGCCAACATCACGGCCGGGAGGAGCCTGTCGCGCAAGGCTGTTCTCCTCATGGGTTATCGGAAACGCCGAACTCTGTCCTCGGGTTTATAGATGACCCGGGCGGCCGTGCGCAACCCTCCAAAGATGGGGCAAACGTGGGGCGAAAGAATAATGACGACGACTCAATGGGTTGCCGCCAAGAGTCTGCGCTTCACCATCAAGAGATCGCGCCAAGCCCCTCTTTTGGCTTCGGGAGTGCGCAGAAGATAGGCGGGATGAAACGTCGCCAGCGCCGGAATTGGCCTTGGCAACCCTGGCGAGGAGTATTCGAACCACCGCCCGCGCAGCCGGTTGATCCCTTCATGCCGGGCCAGCAAGGCCGAGGCCGCGGCGCCGCCGAACAGGATCAGCAGCTGCGGGTCGACGAGCTCGATATGGCGGCTGACGAAGGGCAGGCAGGCAGCCACCTCGTCGTGGGTGGGCTTGCGGTTGGCCGGGGGCCGCCACGGCAGCACGTTGGTGATGTAGGCCGCCGACCGGTCGAGGCCGATGGAGGCCAGCATGCGGTCGAGCAGCTTGCCCGACGGCCCGACGAAGGGCAGACCCTGGCGGTCCTCCTCCTGCCCCGGCGCCTCGCCGATGCACATCACCGAGGCCTCGGGATTGCCGTCGCCGAACACGGTGCTGGCGGCGGACTGCTTCAGCGGCAAACCATCGAAGCCCTCGATGGCAGCCCGCAGCTCGGCCAGGGTGGCGCACTCCGCCGCCACATGCGCCGCCGTGCCGCCCCCCGGTGCCGGATGGTGGATGGCGGGCGCGGCGACCGGCGCCGGGGTGGCCATGACAGGCCGGGCTGCCGGCTGCGGCGGCCTGGCCGGGGTGGCGAAGCGATCGACCGCCACCTCGCCGATGGTCTCGTCGACCCCGGCGTCGAGGTACCAGCGCAGAAGGTCGTCGGGCGGCAAGTCGAGGGGCATGGGCAACAAAATATCACCGGGCGGGGTTGCGTTTGAAGGATTCGAAACGTCCGTCCCCGCATGCTATAGAGGCGCCCTTGACTTGAGAAGAGCCGTGGCGACGACGCGGCCGAGCCGGGGTAGAGAAGACGATGGAACGCGAATCGATGGAATTCGACGTGGTGGTGGTGGGCGCCGGCCCCTCGGGCCTGTCCGCCGCCATCCGCCTGAAGCAGGTGGCCGCCGACAAGGGCGAGGAGCTGGCGGTGTGCGTGTTGGAGAAGGGCTCGGAGGTCGGTGCCCACATCCTGTCGGGCGCCGTCATCGAACCCCGCGCCCTGGCCGAGCTGTTCCCCGACTGGAAGGAGCAGGGCGCGCCGCTGCTGACCCCGGCCAGCGACGATTCCTTCCTGTACCTGACCGAGTCCGGCTCGCTCACCCTGCCCACCCCGCCGCAGATGCACAACCACGGTAACTACGTCGCCTCGCTGGGCAATCTGTGCCGCTGGCTGAGCACCAAGGCCGAGGAGCTGGGCGTCGAGGTGTTCGCCGGCTTCGCCGCCGCCGAGGTCCTCTACAACGAGGACGGCTCGGTCAAGGGCGTGGCCACCGGCGACATGGGCATCGGCAAGGACGGCGAGCCCACCGGCAACTTCACTCCCGGCGTCGAACTGCACGCGCGCCAGACCATCTTCGCCGAAGGCTGCCGGGGCTCGCTGACCAAGACCCTGTTCGCCCGCTTCGGCCTGCGCAAGGACTGCGACCCGCAGACCTACGGCATCGGCATCAAGGAACTGTGGGAGATCGACCCCGCCAGGCACAAGCCGGGCACCGTCATCCACACCATCGGCTGGCCGCTGGATTCCAAGACCTATGGCGGCTCGTTCCTCTATCACCTGGAGGACAACCAGGTGGCGGTGGGCTTCGTGGTCGGCCTCGACTACGCCAATCCCCACCTGTCGCCCTTCGACGAGTTCCAGCGCTTCAAGACCCATCCCAAGATCCGCCATTTCTTCGAGGGCGGACGGCGCATCGCCTATGGCGCCCGCGCGCTGTCCGAGGGCGGCTTCCAGTCCATTCCCAAGCTGGCCTTCCCCGGCGGCGTGCTGGTGGGCGACACCGCCGGCTTCCTGAACGTGCCCAAGATCAAGGGCACCCACACCGCCATGAAGTCGGGCATTGTCGCCGCCGAGGCGGTGTTCGAGGCGCTGGCCGGGGGGGCCGGGGCCGGCGCCGAGATCGCCGCCTATCCCGAGCGGCTGAGGACGACCTGGCTGTGGGACGAGCTGTACAAGGTGCGCAACATCCGCCCGTCCTTCGCCAAGGGCCTGTGGGCGGGCATTGCCTATTCGGCGCTGGACACCTACCTCTTCGGAGGCAAGGCGCCGTGGACCTTCCGTCACCACGCGGACCACACCCAGCTGCGCAAGGCCGCCGACTGCCCGAGGATCGCCTATCCTAAACCCGATGGTAAGGTGAGCTTCGACAAACTGTCGTCGGTGTTCATCTCGAACACCAACCACGAGGAGGACCAGCCGCCGCATCTGAAGCTCAAGGATCCGGGCGTGCCGGTCGCGGTCAATCTGGCGCTGTACGATGCTCCGGAGCAGCGCTATTGTCCGGCCGGCGTCTACGAAATCGTGCGCGACGACGACGGAAGCAATCCGCGCCTCCAGATCAACGCGCAGAACTGCGTCCACTGCAAGACCTGCGACATCAAGGACCCCACCCAGAACATCGATTGGGTGGTTCCGGAAGGCGGCGGTGGACCGAACTATCCCAACATGTGACGGGTGACGATGGCGAGCAGGTGGAAGGTCAAGGCGGGCCGGCTGGCGGCCCTGGCGGTGATGACGGCGGCGGCCGCCTCGTGCGCGCCCAAGGCAGCAGAGGAGCCGGCCCCGCCCCAGGCGGCGGCCAGCCGCGACGGCTCGGCGCTCACCGCCTTCCTGGCCGGCCGATTCGCGCATGCCCAGGGAGACACCGCCACCGCCGCCGACTACTACCTGCGTGCGCTGCGGCACGACCCCGACAATGCCGAGCTGCTACAGCGCGGCTTCGGCCTGCTAGTGGCCGAGGGCCGCTTCGATGAAGCCGTGCCGCTGGCGCACCGCATCCTCACCTTCGACGCCGACTCGCCCATCGCCCTGCTGGTCGCCGGCATCGCCGACGCCCGCGACGGCCGCTTCGCCGAGGCCGAGGCCCGCTTCGCCGCCTTGCCCAAGAAGGGCGTCAACGCCTTCCTGGCGCCGCTGCTGACGGCATGGAGCCGCGCCGGCCAGAACCGCGCCGATGCCGCCGTCGAAGCCCTGGCGCCGCTCGCCGACTCGCCCGGCACCAAGGGCCTGCACGCCTTTCATGCCGGCCTGATCAGCGACATCGCCGGCAAGGCCGGCGCCGCCGAGACTCATTACCAGACGGCGCTGGCCGGGCAGATTTCCATCCG
The DNA here is from genome assembly GCA_040751765.1 of Pseudomonadota bacterium. Classification (GTDB taxonomy): domain Bacteria; phylum Pseudomonadota; class Alphaproteobacteria; order Rhodospirillales; family Magnetospirillaceae; genus CALABS01. The sequence goes on from JBFMHS010000289.1 coordinate 7,822, forward strand.
CGCCATCGAAGCGGCGGGCACCTTCTACCAGCGTGCCGGCAAGCCCGAAAAGGCACGGGAGCTGTACGACCGCTACCGCTCGGAGCACCCCGAGACCATGCTGTTCGACGGCGCCAGACTGCTGGCCGAGGGCGCCGGGGTGGCCCGGGCGGTGCCCGATGCCCGCGCCGGCCTGGCCCAGGCACTGTTCGACACCGCGTCGGTCCTGCGCCAGAGCAGCGCCGCCGACCTGGCGATGATGTTCACCCGCCTGTCGCTGGCGCTGGAGCCCGACTCTCCGCTGGCCCGGATGACGGTGGGCGACATCCTGACCGCCCAGGAACGGCTGGCCGAGGCCAACGCCGCCTTCGCCGCCATCGACCCCGCCTCGCCGGCCCACGCTTACGGGCGGATGCGCATCGCCCTCAACCTCGACGCCATGGGCGACACCGAGGCGGCGCTCAAGACCCTGGATGCCTTGGCCGCCGCCCAGCCCAAGGGTATCGACGCCCTGGTCGCCAAGGGCGACCTGCTGCGCCGCCACAAGCGCTTCGCCGAGGCCGCGGTCGCCTACGAGGCGGCGCGGGCCCGCGTGACCACGGTCGAGCAGCGCCACTGGCTGCTGTTCTTCAGCCTGGGCATCGCCCACGAGCGCTCGGGCCAATGGCCCAAGGCCGAGGCCGAGTTCAAGCGGTCGCTGGAGCTGCGCCCCGACCAGCCCGACGTCCTCAACTACCTGGGCTATTCCTGGGTCGACCAGGGCATCAATCTCGAGGAAGGCCGCAAGCTGATCGAGAAGGCGGTGGCGCTCGCCCCCCGCGACGGCGCCATCGTCGATTCGCTGGGCTGGGCGCTCTACCGCCTGGGCGACTACACCGGTGCCGTCAGGCAGCTGGAGCGCGCCGTCGAGCTGAAGCCCGAGGACCCCACCATCAACGACCATCTCGGCGACGCCTATTGGCAGGTCGGCCGCGTCGACGAGGCGATGATCCAGTGGAAGCGGGCGCTGTCACTGGACCCCGAGCCGGAACAGATCGCGCCCTTGGAGGAGAAGATCCGCTCCGGCAAGGTGCCCGCCAAGCCGGTGGCGCACTAGCCGGGGCGTCACGCCATGATCACCGTCGAGGCCCCCGCCAAGGTCAACCTGTACCTGCACGTGGTCGGCCGCCGCGCCGACGGCTATCACCTGCTGGACAGCCTGGTGGCCTTCGCCGGCGTGGGCGACACCATCGCCGTCGAGGCCGCGACCGAGCTGACGCTGACCGTCGACGGCCCCACCGCCGCGCTGCTGCCGCCGGGCGACAACATCGTCGAGAAGGCCGCGCGGCTGCTGGCCGGGCACGCGGGCGTCACTTCTGGGGCCGTCATCCGCCTGACCAAGCGCTTGCCGGTGGCGGCGGGCATCGGCGGCGGCTCGGCCGACGCCGCCGCGACGCTGACGGCTCTCGACAGGCTGTGGGGACTCGGCCTGCCCGCCGCCGAGCTGGCCGCGCTGGGCCTGCGCATCGGCGCCGACGTTCCGGTGTGCCTGGCCGGACGGCCCACCGCCATGGCCGGCATCGGCGATCGGCTGTCCCCCGCCCCCGCCCTGCCCCCGGCGTGGCTGGTGCTGGTCAACCCGATGGTCGGCCTGTCCACCCCCGCCGTGTTCAAGGCCCGCCAGGGTTGCTTCTCCGACCACGCGCCGCTGGAGACCACCCCCCGCGACGCCGCCCACCTGGCCGGGCTGCTGCGGGCGCGCCGCAACGACCTGACCGAGGCCGCCGTCTCGCTGGTCCCCGAGGTGGCCGTGGCGCTGGAGCTGATCGAAGGCACCGGCGGCTGCCTGCTCGCCCGCATGTCGGGATCGGGGGCCACCTGCTTCGGCCTGTTCGCCCGCGAAGCGGAGGCCGCCGCCGCCGCCGCGGCGGTGACGGCCGCCCGCCCCGGCTGGTGGGTGGCCCCGGCGCCGCTGCTGTAACCGAACCGCCCTTGCATTCCGGCCGCGAAGTCCCGACTCTGTGGGGGCCATGACCATGCACGCGGGGCGGGGACGGGTCCTGGCCGTCCTCGGCCCCACCAACACCGGGAAAACCCATTTCGCGCTGGAGCGGATGCTCGGCCATGCCACCGGCATGATCGGCTTCCCCTTGCGCCTGCTCGCCCGCGAGAACTACGACCGCGTCGTCCGCGCCAAGGGCGAGGCCGCCGTGGCCCTGATCACCGGCGAGGAAAAGATCGTCCCCAGGCACCCGCGCTATTTCATCTGCACCGTGGAATCCATGCCGCTGGACCGCCGCGTCGCCTTCCTGGCGGTGGACGAGATCCAACTGTGCGCCGACCCCGAGCGCGGCCACGTCTTCACCGACCGCCTTCTGCACGCGCGCGGCGAGGAGGAGACGGTGTTCCTGGGCGCCGAGACCATCAAGCCGCTGCTGCGCCGGCTGGTGCCCGGGGTGGAGTTCGTGACCCGCCCCCGCCTGTCGCAACTGACCTATGCCGGCCCACGCAAGCTGACCCGGCTGCCGCCGCGCACGGCGGTGGTGGCGTTCTCGGCCGCCGAGGTCTACGCCATGGCCGAGTTCGTACGCCGCCAGCGCGGCGGCGCCGCCGTGGTGCTGGGGGCGCTGTCCCCGCGTACCCGCAACGCCCAGGTCGGGCTGTACCAGGCCGGCGAGGTGGACTACATCGTCGCCACCGACGCCATCGGCATGGGGCTCAACATGGATGTGGACCACGTCGCCTTCGCCCAGCTGCGCAAGTTCGACGGCCGCGTCCCCCGCTCGCTGGAGCCGTCGGAGGTGGCCCAGATCGCAGGCCGGGCCGGCCGCCACATGAACGACGGCACCTTCGGCACCACCGCCGATGCCGGCGGCATCCCCGACGAGGTGGTGGAGGCGGTGGAGAACCACCATTTCGCGCCGCTGAAGGCGCTGTCGTGGCGCAATTCCCAGCTGCGCTTCACCTCGGTGGAGGCGCTGCTGGCCAGCCTGGAGCGACCGCCGCCCGGCCCCGGCCTGATCCGGGCGCGGGAGGCCGACGACCAGATCGCCTTGGCGACGCTGGCCCGCGACGACGACATCAAACGCCTGGCCAGCCATCCCGACCGGGTGCGGTTGCTGTGGGACGTCTGCCAGATCCCCGATTTCCGCAAGGTGATGGCCGACGCCCATACCCGCCTGCTGATGCAGGTGTTCCGCCACCTCGCCGGCCCGGGCGGGCGGTTGCCGGCGGACTGGCTGGCCAACCACGTGCACCGGTTGGACCGGGTGGACGGCGACCTGGACACCATCATCGGCCGCATCGCCACCATCCGCACCTGGACCTATGTCTCCCATCGCGCCGACTGGGTGGCCGATCCGCTGCACTGGCAGGGCGTCACCCGGGCCATCGAGGACCGCCTGTCCGATGCCCTGCACGAGCGCCTGACCCAGCGTTTCGTCGACCGCCGCACCGCCGTGCTGGTGCGGCGCATGCGCGGCGAAGGCGAGTTGCTGAGCGCGGTGGCGCGCACCGGCGAGGTCCTGGTCGAAGGACACCATGTGGGCCATCTGGCCGGCTTCCGCTTCGTGCCCGACGAAGCTGAGGGCGCGGCGGCGGCCCGCGCCGTGCTGGCCGCCGCCGGCAAGGCGCTGAAGTCGGAGATCGCCGCCCGCGTCAAGGCACTGGCGGCCGACCCCGACGAGGCCTTTTCGCTGACCCCCGACGCGCTGCTGCTGTGGCACGGCGACCCGGTGGCGCGGTTGGTGCCCGGCGCCCAGGTGCTCGGGCCCCAGGTCGAGCCCCTGGCCTCGGACCTTCTGGAGCCGGCAGCCCGCGACCGGGTACGCAGGCGCCTGGCCGAGTGGCTGGCCGGCGCCGTGGCCGACGGCATGGCGCCGCTGCTCCGCGCCCAGGCGGCACCGCTGAAGGGAGCCGCGCGCGGGCTGGTCCATCAGCTGGCCGAAGGCCTGGGCTCGCTGTCGCGCGCCGGGGCGGAACCCCAGGTGGCGGCGCTGTCCGACGACGACCGCAAGGCGCTGGCCCGCCTGGGCATCCGCCTGGGGACCGAGAGCGTGTTCATGCCGGCGCTGCTCAAGCCCGCTGCCCAGGCCCTGCGCGGGCTGCTTTGGTCAGTGCGGGCCGGCCGGCCGGCCCCCGAGCCGCCCGGCAGCCGCGTCGCCGTGCCCCTCCCCGCCGACACCCCGGCCGAGGCCTTGGAGGCCATGGGCTACCGGGTGGTGGGCGGCTGGGCGGTGCGCGCCGACATGCTGGAGCGTTTCGCCGCCGAGGCACGCGCCCTGGCCCGCGCCTCCCCCGACGGCTTCACGGTGCCCGGCGGGTTGGCCTCCATGCTGGGACTGGGGCCCGAGGCGGTGGCCGAGGTACTGGTGGCCCTGAGCTTCGGGCGCGGCGAACGCGATGGCACTGCGGTGTTCCTGCCCCGCGCCGAACGCAGGCCGGCCCGGCCGCGCAAGCCCCGCCGTCCCGACCGCCGCGCCGCCGACAGTCCGTTCGCGGTGCTGCGCGGGTTGTAGGGCGGGCGACGGAAAACCCCCGGCCTGAATGGCCGGGGGCTTGCGGTTCGTTCACTTGGGTGCCGGAGGGTCAGAAGACCTCGACGCCCTTCTTCGACAGCAGCTTGCCGTCCAGGGTGACCTCCTCGCCCGGCTCGTCGCCGGCGGGGGCCAGCACGCGCAGATGCGGCAGCTTGCGCGCCAGTTGGACACCGAGGTCGAACACCTGGGCCGGGGTCAGGTCTTCCAGGGGCTGGTAACGGTTGGGTCCGCGCAGGTCGACGTTCATCATGGCGGCCTCCCGTCTAGAACAGTTCGGCGTCGTCGCCGGCGTCGTCGGCGCGGGCACGGAAGACGACCTCGTCCCCGGCCTGGGCGCCCAGACGGGCGTGGACCTCGGCCTCGGGGCACGATTGCGAAATGAACCGGGCCAGGGTGTAGAGATAGGCCGGCCCGTCCACGGTCAGCGGCTGATACCGCGCATCGCCGCACAATCCGATCCGCACCTGGAACATGACGACCTCCCGCCCCCCTGGGGCGTTCCCCTGAACCCCCAACTCATGC
>JBFMHS010000029.1:0-31585 GCA_040751765.1 Pseudomonadota bacterium
TGGTCGACGATGGCGCGGCCGAGGTGATGCTCGGACCCGTGCTCGGCCGCAGCCAGCAGAGCCAGCACCGTTTGCTTGTCGCCGTCCATGACGGTGACGTCGGTGACAGCCGGCTTGCCCTCGGTGCCGGTACCGGTCTTGTCGAAGATCAGCACACCAATCCGGGCGGAGGTCTCCAGCGCCTCGCCGTCGCGGATGTAGATGCCGCGCCGCGCGGCCTGGCCGGTTGCGGCCATGATGGCGGTGGGCGTCGCCAGACCCAGCGCGCAGGGACAGGCGATCAGCAGCACCGACACCGCCGCGTCCAGCGCCGGCGTGAAGCGCCGGCCCGTCAGCAGCCACGACGCGAAGGTCAGTCCGGCGAAGGTCACCACCCCCGGCACGAACACCGCCGACACCCGGTCGGCCATCCGTTGCACCGGCAGCTTCGATGCCTGGGCGTGATCGACCATGCGCACGATGCCGGCCAGCACCGTATCGGCGCCGACGGCCGTGACACGGACCCGCAGCATGCCGGTGCCGTTGATGCAGCCGCCGACCACCTTGGCGTCCACCGGCTTGACCACCGGCATGCTTTCGCCGGTCAGCATGGATTCGTCCACCGTGGACAGGCCGGCCACGACCTCGCCGTCCACCGGAATGCGCTCGCCTGGGCGGACCACGACCAGATCGCCCACAACCACGTCGTCGACCGGGATCGTGGTCTCGATTCCATCGCGAACCACCGTCGCGATCGCGGGTTGCAGGTCGATCAGCTTGCGGACGGCGTCCCCAGCCTTGCCCTTGGCCCGCTCCTCCAGCCACCGGCCCAGCAGCACGAAGGAGACGATGCCGGCGGCGGCCTCGAAATACAAGTGGTGGCGTCCGGCCAGCAGCGAGGCCACCGAGTGGCCATAGGCGGCGCCCGCGCCCACCGCGATCAGCGTGTCCATGTTGGCGGTGCGGTGGCGGGCCAGCTTGGCGGCGCGGTCGAAGAACGGTCGCCCGGCTCCTAGCACCACCGGCGTCGTCAGGGCGAATTCCAGCAGCTTCCACGGCCACGAATGGGGCATGGCCATGCCGATGGCCATCACCGGCAGGGTCAGCAGGCCGGCGACCAGCGCCCTCTTCTTCGCCTCCGCCAGCCGTGCCCGCTCGCGTTCGACGACCAGGCGCCGCTGCGCCAGGGTGTCCATGGGCCGGGCCTGGTAGCCCAGGCCGGCGATCATCCGCTCGACCTCGGCGCGGTCAATGCGCCCGGTGATGGTCGCCGTCTCGGACCCATAGTTGACCGATGCGCTGGTCACCCGGGGATCGCGGGCGATCGCCAGCTGGATCAGCGCCGCGCAGGAGGCGCAGGTCATCCCTTCGACCGCGATCCCCACCTCGCATACCGGACCGTCCCCCGGCATGGCGGCCTGGGCAAGAGCCCTGCGCGGGGCCTTGCCCACATTGCCTGCCACGGTATCGAGCAAGCGGAGAAGGTTGTCGCGCGGCATCCGTCGCGGATCGAAATGGACCGCCAGCGAGCCGAGCGCGGCGACGGTGCGCACCTCTCGCACCGCCTCGTGCTTGCGAAGCAGGATCTCCAGCACGAACATCCGCTCCGTGTCGCCCTTGAGCGCCGGAACGAGGATGCGGACACGGCGGTCAAGGGCGTGAACCAGCCGGATGTTGGTCATTTCCGCGTCACCTTGGGTGCCGTGCTCTTGCGGTGGCGCACCAGCAGGAAGGTCAGGTAGATCACCGCCATCCACTGGTACCGGTACGTCCAGGGGCTGGGCAGCCACTGGCGGGTGATGCGTTCCCAGTGGACGCGGATGAGGTAGAAGGCGACCAGGTCGTTGACGAAGTGGATCGCCCATTCCTTGGCGTCGAACGGAAGCGGGCTGGCCCGGCCTGTCTTCAGCGCGATGAGGTGGTTGACCGCGTCCACGCGGGTCTTCATCTCGTCATAGCGTTCGCGCAGGCGAAGGACGGTCCTGGACCCCTTGATCCGGGCCAGGAATCCGGGTCGTGCCTGGGAAGGGGCGGGAACGGCCAGGGGGGAGTCCGCCACCGGCCGATCACCGATCTCGTCGGCGACGGTGGCCACCGCCGCCGCGAGGGCGCGGACCACGTCGGCCTGGCCGCAGACGGGCTCCGACCAACGCACCGAAAGTTTGCCCATGCCGGCGAACACCGTCACGCGGTAGACCCCATCGACCCGGCGCAGGCCGGCTTCGATGGTTGCCGCGGCCGACGGCGTGACGAGACTGGTTGGCAGGTCGAAGCGAAGGTGGCCGGGTCCGCGGCGGCGCACCACCACATCCCGCCACAGTGCCTCGCGAGCCTGTTCCCTGGCGGCCTTGGCCGCCTTCCTGCGCCGGACGATCATGGCCGCCCCCTCTCGAAAAGGCTATTCCTTGGCCTTGCCCTGGGCTTCCTCGGCCTCGCGGGCTTCCTCGACCAGATCGGCCAGATTCTCGCGGGCGTTCAGGACCATGTCCTTGCCCATGTCGGTGCCCTTGGCGATCGCGGCGGCGATTTCCTTGCGGTATTTGTAGCCGTAGTAGCCCATGGCCGCGCCAGCGGCCAGAAGCACCAGCGGATGTCCGAACAGGCGTCCGAACAGCCCGCGCCCCGCAACGTAACCTACAGCCATCGCGGCCCCCTTTCCCATGTCCATGCCAGAATTGGCGAGTGCGTGCTCGCACAGCGGTTTGATGTCGGTCATGCGCCTTCCTTTTCTCGCTCGGCGGTTTCGGCCTCTTCGGCGTTCAGCATCCGCCAGATCTCACGGCAACCCTCGCAACAGAACGCCAGGGTCCGCGTGGACGTCCGCAGAGCATAGTCCTTTGGCGGTGCCGGCAAACCGCAAAGATCGCAACTGCGGGTTTCCGCCTCGGTCATAGCAGTCCCTCCACGATGCGGCGGAAGGTGGCCTCGTCCGCTTCGCCGAGGATGCGGTTGCGGACCTTCCCCTCGCGATCGATGAAGAAGGTCATGGGCAGGCCGGTGACGCCATGCGCCCGGGTAATCTTGGACCCTGGATCGAGCAGGATCGGATAGGTGACGCCAAGCTCCGCGACGAAGTCGCCAATGTCGCGGGCGTTCTGGCCGGCGTTAACCGCGAGCACCAGCAAGCCCTTGTCCCGGTGCTCGGTCCAGACCGGCTCGATGGCCTTCATCTCGTCCTTGCAGAAGGCGCACCACGTCGCCCAGAAGCGCAGCACCACCACCTTGCCGCCGGTGGCGGCCGGCAGGTCGATGGTCTCGCCCGTCAACGATCGGGCCGAGAACGGCCGCAGGGGCTCGCCCACATGGGGCGCGCCGGGGCCGTCGTCGCAGGCGGCGACCAGCAGTGCGCAGGCCAGCGCTAGAATTCGCGCGATCATGGCGCCGCCTCGAACAGGATCAGGTTGGAGCGAAGGACAAGCACCAGGGCGACCAGGCCGAACGCGGAAAATCCAGCCAGCGACCACGCTACCAGGGCGCGTGCCGCGCGGGGCGCGGCCTTCTCCAGGCTCGCGAGGCGGCGGGCCCTTGCCGCGATGCCGCCTCCGATGCCGCAGGCGGTGCCGACGAACAGCGGCAAATAGAGGGCGTAGCCGACATGGCCGTATTCCCGCTTAAGCAGGCAGAACGGGCAATGGTGATGTGGCAGTTCGTAGACGTAGACGGACACGGTGGACACCACCGCCGCCAGGCCGATCACGAACGCCGCCGCCGACAGGACCGCGTGCGCCACCCCACCCGAGCCCCGGGCCAGGAAATGGACGCCCGACACCACCACCGACGCCAGGCTGCCTCCCAACAAGGCCAGCGCGAGTTCGTGTGGCATCGCGGCCAGGGCGTTGCTGGTCACGGTGATGCCGTTGCCGCTGAACAGCGTCGAGCAGCACGAGGTGATGACGTCGGCCCGCAGCCCCAGGAAATAGGCCAGCTGTGCCCCCGCGGCCACGGCCAGGATGGGCGCCAGGACCAGCAGGGCGGCGTATTTGACCCGGATCAGCGGATAGTCCCAGCCCAGGTTGTCCACATGGTTGAGGATCAGCCAGCCGGCCGCGAGGAAGAACACCGCCATCTTCAGGTACAGGGCGGGAAAGCCCCAGGCATCCACCTTCAGCGTTCCCACGGCGCACATGGCCCCGGTGAACAGCGACGCCATGCGGTCGGCGTTGAACACGAACAGCACCAGCGCCGCCGCCTCGGCCACCAGCACCACCTTGAGCAGGGTGGAGACCAGATAGGTGCGGCGTTCCATCTCCAGCTGCGCCTCGGAACCGCTGGACAGGTCCCACCGCCGCAGCACCCGCACCGCGAACGGCATGGAGGATGCCACCATGGCGGTGGCGACCAGCGAGGCCAGGATCAGGGCGATGATGGCGGGTTGGAACAGCATCAGCGCGTCTCCGCCACCAAGCCGTCGCGCATGGTCACCACGTGGTCGACCACCGGCGCGTCGGCGACCATGGGGTCGTGGCTGGTCATCAGCAGCGTGCGGCCATCAGCCTTCAGGCGCTCGACGATGGCCAGGAACTGGGCCGAGCGCTCGCTGTCCAGGTTGGCGGTGGGCTCGTCGGCGATCAGCACCTTGGGGTCGTTGATCAGCGCGCGGGCGATCGCCGCCCGCTGGGCCTCGCCGCCCGAGAGCCACTCGGCCTTGGCTTCGGCCTTGCCGCCCATTTCCAGCAGGTCCAACAGCTCCAGCGCCCGTGCCTTCAGCTTGGCGTGGGGAAGGCCCACCGGATAGGCGGGGATCATGACGTTCTCCAGAACCGAGACACCCTTGATCAGGTTGAAGTTCTGAAACACGAAGCCGAAGGTGGAGCGCCGGATTTCGGTCAGGAAGCGCTCCGGCATGGATGAGATGTCCCGGTCCTCCAGGTGCACCCGGCCCGAGGTCGGCCGCGCCAGGGCGCCGACCATGGTCAGCAGCGTGGTTTTGCCCGATCCGCTGGGACCTCGGAACACGGTGACCTTGCCGGCCGCCACCTGAAGGTCGATGCCCTTCAGCGCCCAGAACTCGTTGTGGCGCCCCTGGTTGAACGCCTTCCGGACGTCGGTGAGCCGGATCATCATCGCATCACCGTGTCGGGGTCGACCGTGGCGGCACGCCAGATGGGCACCACGGTGGCGACGGTGTAGGGAAAGACGGTGAAGAAGAACAGCGTCGCCACCTGCAATTCGTCGATGAATGGCGTCAGCTCGAATTCGGGATACAAAACGGCCCAACCCTTGAGCACCGGCTCGAACAGGGGGGCGCCGAGATGGAAGACGTGCAGATAGGCCAGCACGTAGCCGGCCAGGAAGGCGGTCAGCGAGATGACGACGCCCTCCATGGTCTTGAGCCGGATGACGTCCGACGTCTCCCATCCCACCGCCTTGAGGATGCCGATCTCCCGGCGCTCCTCCGCCGACAGGCCGGACGCCTTCTCCCAGGCGAAGATGGCGAAGGCCATGATGGCCCCGGACAGCAGCACCAGCAGCATGCCCTCGCGCCAGTCGAATACCGAGTCGTAGGTGCGCAGGATCTCGTCGCGCAGGATGATGCGGGTGTCGGGCAGGGCGGCGTCGATCTTCTCGGCCACCGTGCGCCCCTCGCGCGGGTTGCGAACGGTGGCGACGATGTCGGGGAAGCGGCCCTCGGGGATGCCGAACAGGCGGCGGAAGTCCGCCTCGGACACCAGGAACAGGTCGGCCGAGACCAGCGCCGAGTCCTTGTCGATGGTCGCTGCCACGGTGAACTGCACCAGGTGACCATCATGGGCGCGGAAGCTCAACGTGTCGCCGATGGCGGTGTCGCGCACGGCCGCGACGCCGCTGCCGATGACCGCGGTTCCCGGCTGCACCGTCCGGTCGTTGGGGACCATCAGGGTGTAGTTGGCCGCCGCCGCCGGATCGAAAAGGTATCCCCACAGCCGTCCCTCCGCCGAGCGCACGCCCCGGACGGAGCGGATGGCATCGAGGTGGCCGGCGGGAATGAGGTCGTGGCGGCCGGCCATCAGCTTCTGGATCAGCATCTCCGGCGTTCCGCTCAGCACCAGACGGGCCTCGCTACGGATGGCGTGGCTGAACAGCATCACCGAAGCCAGCACGAACACCACCAGGGTATAGACCGCCAGCAGGCCCAGGTTCTTGCCAAGCCGGCGGTTCAGCGACGACAGCGCGAAATCCAGCAGGTGCCGCTGGCGGCTGGTCCATCCGGTCATGGCTGCCTCCAATTGGCCGAAGGCGGCGCCACCAGCGAGCCGGTCGGGAAGTGCTCGAAGGCGAAGGGGTGGTCCTGGAATGCCGCATGCAGGTCGGCCTGGCTGGGATGGCGGGTGTAGCGCGCCTCAGTGAACAGGGCGAGGTCGGTCAGGCCCAGCCCGGCCACCAGATCGCCACGCGCCGTCATCGCCGTGCCGGATCGCGCGACCCGCAGGCCGGCGTCGACAAAGGTTGCCGCCAGCAGAAGGATGCCGCAGCCGAAGCCGGCGACCGCGATGGCGGAGGGGCGAAGTCGCATGATCATACGCGGGCGGCAGCCTTCATCAGCACGATGCGGACGGCGCTGGTCAGGCTGGGCCCCATGCCCACCGCCTGGGACAGCGCGGGAACCAGGATCAGCGAAGCCAGGGTGAGGCCGGTGCCCAGCATCAGCGATCCCATGGCGGGACGCTCCTGGGGCGTGGAGACGGATTTGCTCATTGAAAACCTCCCGTAAACGCGTGGAACCGATCGGTCACGCGGGGGAGGGTGGGCCTCGCGGGGGAGAAGCGGGGAAGCAGGCGCCCTGCGCGGGCACGTCGATGACAGCCGCCAACGGCACCACTTCGGGCGCCGGCCAGGCGGCCGGGAAGGTCCAGGCCGGCGGCTCAAGGGCGACCGGTGCCGTGATCTGGCACAGCGGACAGTGGCCGGGCGCGTCACCGCCTTGGTCCGGATCGCCGGCATCGGCGAGATGGACCGAGCAGGTGGGCGGGAACAGGCCATCCTCGGTCCAGGCGGCCTGTGCCTGCGACAACGGCAGCAGGATCTGGGCGACCAGCGCCAGCACGCCCAGCAGCACCGCCCAGCGGCGCCCCGTCATGCTGTCGTGGATGACCCCGGTCCGCGCCATTTCGCCATCATGCTCCGAATGAAAGCTGCCGAAACCATACCCTACCTGGGCAAGCAGCATATTGACCAAGGTCAAACGTGGAAAGCGAAATTCCTCGCCACATCATTCGCGGATCGGATCGTTTGCGTATAAGGTGTGATGCCAGTAGGACAGCCCCAAAAGGGCGACACCGGCCCAGACATGGGCCATGCGGGCCTGCGGGCTGCGGCGGATGGTGCCGGTCAGCACCAGCGCGCCCAGGCTGGCGACCAGGCCCCATTTGGCGATCTTGCGTTGACGGCGGACAGCCTGCCTGCGTTCGATCGCCGTCTGCCGGGTGATTTCCGCCCCCATGCTCTGGTTCCTTCCGGTGTCAATTCGGCGCGCGCGCGCCAACCGGAAGAATACGCGCCTCGACGGTGACCGTCCCCATCTTTTCGAAGGTCAAGGTCACCGGGACGGTCCGCCCCTCCTTCAAGGCGGCCTTCAGACCGACCAGCATGACGTGCAACCCGCCGGGCTGGAAAGACACCCGCCCCGCAGCTGGGACATCGACCCCATCCACCGGCCGCATCTTGAGGATTCCGTCCTCTTCGATGTGGGTGTGCAGTTCGACCACTTCCGCTACGGGTGAGTCCGCCGCGATCAACCGGTCCTGCTCGCCGCCGTGATTGACCAGGGTGAAGTAGATGGCCCCCGTCGTCGCCGTCCTGGCCGTTGCCCGCGACCAAGGATCTTGGACAGTGACTTCCGATTTCGCCAAAGCGGCCGTGGACAGGAACAGGCTGAGCAACGTGACTCCCCACCGAAGTGGTCGTGGCATCGTATGTCTCCCTCTGAGTTCAACGATGATGTTAGCGCGTCTTGGGGTGGCGTGAATTGATATTGGACAGGCGCGGGCGGCGGCGAGGGTTTGAACCGATCGAAGCTGGTCGGTCCAGATCGATCAGGCAACTGGCCGCGCTTGATATTTCGCCGATTGCTGCCTTGCCAACCAGTCGAAAACCAGCGGAAGCCGTTTGCGTCTTTGGGGGGTGGGTGGCTGGTACCGGATAACCCCTGAAAAAGAGAGGCCCCGGTTATGCACCGGGGCCTAAGTCAAACAGGGAGGCTTCACGTCTAGGAGACGTCGGGTCCGAGGACCCGTAGGAGCCCGGGCATTGCACCCGGGGTACAGGGCGGGGCATGACCCCGCCGAACTCGTGGGTGTTGCGTCGCAACAACCCATGTCCAATGTGTAAGCCATGTGCCGTTTACCAACCATTTGAAAAATGTCGCCTGAGGCATGCGCACCCCGCATAACGAAGCGGGAAAATATGGGGTCTTGCCCCTATAACAGGCGGCTTTATCCACAGGAAATGGGCTGACCGCCGCGCAGCTTGACCATGGTCAAGCCGTCGTGAGTCTTCGGATGCTCGTGGCGATTACAGGGATTCCTGGATCTTGTGCAGGAGGAAGTCGCGGAACACGGTGATGCGCTTTGAATGGCGCAGTTCCTCGGGATAGACGAAATAGGCGTCCAGCTTGGGGCCCTTCAGCTCGGGCAGGATGTGGACCAGGTTCTCGGCCTCGGTGCTCATGTAGTCGGGCAGGGCGGCGATGCCCAGGCCGGACTTCACGGCGCGGTAGATGCCGTAGATGTTGTTGACCTCCAGCACCGGCTTGCGGGGCCGGGCCGGCGTGGCGCCGGTCTCCAGCAGCCAGTTGACGTTGGACACCGGCGGCGAAACGCGGGCGTCGTCGCCGTAGATGACGATGTGGTGGTCGTCCAGATCCTCGGCCGACTTGGGCATGCCGTGCTTCTTGAGGTATTCCGGCGCCGCGTAGACGTTGTAGTTCATGGTCAGCAAGTGGCGCTGGATCAGGTCGGGCTGGCGCGGCGGCATCATGCGGATGGCGACGTCGGCCTCGCGCATGGCCAGGTCCAACTCGCCATCGTACAGCACCATGGTGACGGCGATGTCGGGATAGAGGTCGAGGAACTCCTTGATCCTGGGCGTCAGCCACAGCGAGCCGAAGGCGACCGTGGTGGTGATCTTCAGCGGTCCTTGCGGGCGCTCGCGGCTTTCGGTCAGCAGCGCCTCGGTCATGGCCAACTTGGAGAAGATCTCGCGGGCGGTCTTGAACAGCAGTTCGCCCTGCTCGGTGAGGATCAGGCCGCGCGCATGGCGGTGGAACAGGGGCAGGTTGAGGCTTTCCTCCAGCGCGCTGATCTGGCGGCTGACGGCGGACTGGCTGAGGTTCAGCACTTCACCGGCGTGGGTGAAGCTGCCGGCCTCGGCTACGGCATGGAACACCCTGAGCTTGTCCCAGTCCATGATTCCCCAACGGCTTCCCTGTTCGGGGCGGCGGCCGGCGCGGGGCCGGCGCCGCTACCCTTTCGTTTAATGAAGCCTACTGTGCCGCAACTTCGGCCGCATGTCCATGCGCGGCGAGGAATCTTTCGGCCTCCAGCGCCGCCATGCAGCCGGTGCCGGCGGCGGTGACCGCCTGGCGGTAGATCTTGTCCTGCACGTCGCCGGCGGCGAACACGCCGGGAATGTTGGTCTGGGTGGTGCCGGGCTTGGTGACGATGTAGCCCTCGTCGTCGATGGTCAACGCCCCCTTGAACAGCTCGGTATTGGGCGAGTGACCGATGGCGATGAACACGCCGTCCAGCTTGATGTCGCGGGTCGAGCCATCGCGGGTGTCCTTGAGGCGGATGCCGGTGACGCCGGGCGGGTTGTCGCCACCCAGGATCTCGTCGACGACGCTGTTCCACGCCACCTCGACCTTGGGATTGGCGAACAGGCGGTCCTGGGCGATCTTTTCGGCGCGCAGCGAGTCGCGGCGATGGACCAGGGTAACCTTGCTGGCGATGCCGGCCAGGTAGATGGCTTCCTCGACCGCCGAATTGCCGCCGCCGACCACCGCCACTTCCTTGCCCCGAAAGAAGAAGCCGTCGCAGGTGGCGCAGGCCGACACGCCGAAACCCTGGAACTTGCGCTCGGACTCGATGCCCAGCCACTTGGCGGTGGCGCCGGTCGAGATGATCAGGGTGTCGCCGATATACTCGTCGCCCGAATCGCCCTTGGCGACGAAGGGGCGCTTGGAAAGGTCGACGCTGACGATGGTGTCGTAGAGGAACTGGGTTCCCACGTGCTCGGCCTGTTTCTGCATCTGCTCCATCAGCCAGGGGCCCTGGATGGCCTCGGCGAAGCCGGGATAGTTCTCGACCTCGGTGGTGATGGTGAGCTGGCCGCCGGGCTGCAGGCCGGCCACCAGGATCGGCTCGAGGTTGGCGCGGGCGGCGTAGATGGCGGCGGTGCAGCCGGCCGGGCCGGACCCCAGGATCAGGACTTTGGTGCGGTGGGTGGCCATGGGAATCCCCGATTGGAATGTCGCTGGAAACGCGTCCCAGAATAGGAGGCGCTCCGGCGGCGCGCAAGCCGGGGCGCCCTTGAAAAAAGACAAGGGCGCGGTTGCCCGCGCCCTCGCCCGCCGTCTCGCTGCTTAGAGTTCCTTGCCGTGCTGGGCCAGGTACTCGGCGACGCCCTCGGGGGTGGCCTTCATGCCGGCCTTGCCCTTCTGCCAGCCAGCGGGGCACACCTCGCCATGCTCCTCGTGGAACTGCAGGGCATCGACCAGGCGCAGGGCCTCGTCGACGTTGCGGCCCAGCGGCAGGTTGTTGACATGGGCCGACTGCACCACGCCGGCGCGGTCGATCAGGAAGGTGCCGCGCAGCGCCACGCCCATGGGCAGCAGCACGCCGAACGAGCGGGCGATATCGTGGCTGAGGTCGGCCACCATCGGGAACTGCACGTTGCCCAGGCCGCCCTTGTCGACGGGGGTGTTCTTCCACGCCAGGTGGGTGAAGTGCGAGTCGATGCTGACGGCGATCACCTTGACGTTCTTGGCGGCGAAATCCTTGAGGCGGTGGTCGTGAGCCAGAATCTCGGACGGGCAGACGAAGGTGAAGTCGAGCGGGTAGAAGAACACCAGGCCATACGAGCCGTCCAGGTAGGTCTTCAGGTTGAAGGCCGGATTGATCTCGTTGTTCGGCATCACGGCCGGGGCGGTGAAATCGGGAACCGGAAGGCCGACCAGGCTGGTGGGGTTGGCGACGTCGCTCATCCTTCAATCTCCTCGAATTGGAAATGCCATTTGGGGCGTGGGGGAAATCTAAGCGGAGTCGTGCGGGCGTGCAAGGTGGAATGATTATAACGTCCCCGGCAACGGCACCCAGATATAACGATTTTCACTCGCAGCCGCGGTCGCCGCCGTGGGGCTGGCGGATCGTGGATCGGTCATGCCGCGCCGCGAAAATGCGGCTTGGCGCGGCGGCGAGGCCAGGGTAATATTGTTTCGCAAAATGCGAGGGGTTTGGAGTTTCACATATGCAGCGGGTCAAGCTCGACCGCATCGACCGCCGTATCCTGGCGGATCTGCAAGCCGACGGTCGCATGACCAACGTCGAGTTGGCCCGCCGGGCGGGGATATCCGCGCCGCCCTGCCTGCGCCGCGTCCGCGCGCTGGAGGAGGCCGGCTACATCAAGGGCTACCACGCCGAAATCGATCCCGGCGCCCTGGGCTTCCACGTCACCGTCTTCGCCCATGTGGGCCTCAACAGTCAGGCCGAGGCCGACCTGCGTTCGTTCGAGGAACTGGTGCTGAGCTGGCCCGAGGTGCGCGAGTGCCACATGCTGGCCGGCGAAACCGACTTCCTGCTCAAGATCGTCGCCCACGACTGGGACGACTACCAGCGCTTCCTCACCTCCAAGCTGACCGCGGCTCCTAATATCAGCCACGTGAAAAGCGCCCTGGCCATCCGCACCAGCAAGCTGCAGCCGGGCGTGCCCATCGACGTGGACGCCGGGCCGGAGGCCGAGGGGGAGTAGTCGCCCCTCGCCCTCAATCGACCACCTCGCCGAAGAACCGCGCCGCCTCGGCTGCTGCGCAGATCGGCGCCTCGGCGAAATAGTCGTCCGGATCGGGCGTCCCACATCCCGCTGTCACCGGCTGGGCATGGCCCAGGTCGCGGATGGTCAGCACCTCCACCGCCGGCCTGCCGTCCTTGTCCGATCGCGCGTGGGCGACCCCGTCCCGGAACACCGGCAGCGACGGGTCGCAGGCGGGGCGGGGAGTCTCGGCATCCTGGGCGGCCGCCCATTGCTGGGCCGTCTCGCGGGCATTGGCGCAGTCGACGGTGGGATCGCGGGCGCCCTGGACGATGAGCACCGGCGGCCACGGCCCGCGGCCGGGAAGCTTG
This sequence comes from Pseudomonadota bacterium, assembly GCA_040751765.1. Lineage (GTDB taxonomy): Bacteria > Pseudomonadota > Alphaproteobacteria > Rhodospirillales > Magnetospirillaceae > CALABS01. The sequence goes on from JBFMHS010000029.1 coordinate 12,294, forward strand.
GCCCGCCACTGCTCCGGGCTGGCGCCGTAGCCGTGCTCCATGCAGCTGGCCGCCTCGGTGAACCGGGGATAGGGGAAGGGGTCGAGCATGTGCCGGAGCGGCAGGCGGCACGAGCCGTCGTCCTTGCACGAAGTGTCGTAGCCGGCCGCGAACAGCGAGCAGCCGAAGGGCACCCCGGCCACCACCGCCTGGGCGGCGAACAGGTCGGGCGCGTTGGCGACCAGCACCTGGGCCATGGCGCCGCCGGCCGACAGGCCGGTGACGAAGGTGGGACCGGGTCCCAGCGCCCGGCGATAGGCCCGGATGGCCTCGATCAGGGCGCCGGACACCGATCCTTGCCGCGCCAGCGCCTCGTCCTCCTCCCACCACTCCCAGCAGCGGTTGAGGTTGGACCAGCGGCCGGTGAACTGGGGGGCGAGAACCGCCAGCGGCCGGGTGTCGGCCAGGTCTGTCCAACCGGACTTGCGCGCGTAGTCCCCGGCCTCTTGCTTGCAGCCATGCAGCGCGACGACCAGCCAGGTGCCGTCGGGCCGGGCCTCGGCCGGGTGGGTGGCGAGGAAGCGCAGCCGCGCGGCGTCGAAGGTGCCGCCCGTCAGCGGCCGGAGATCGCGGGCGGCGGCCGGAACCGCCAGCAGCAGGGCAAGGAGCAGGGCGAGCGCGCGCATGCCGCCAGGGTAGCGGCGGCGGGCGAGGGACTCAACGGGGCGGAAGGGGTGTGGTTGTCATCCCGAGGCGCCCGAGGCACCCCATCCCCCTCCGCCTGCGGGAACGGCGGCGGAAGCGGTCCCTCGCTCCGCTCGAATCACACGAACTTGACGTCGACGATCTCGTAGGACTTGGAGCCGCCAGGGGCGCTGACCTCGACGGTGTCGCCGATATGCTTGCCGATGATGGCACGAGCCAGAGGCGAATGGACCGACATGCGGCCGGCCTTGATGTCCGCCTCGTGGGCACCGACGATGGTGTAGACCACCTCGTCGTCGGAGTCCTCGTCGGCCAAGGTCACGGTGGCGCCGAAACGCACCTGGTCGCCGGAAAGCTGGGACACGTCGATGACCTGGGCACGGCTGATGATGTCCTCCAGCTCGGCCACCCGGCCCTCGATGAAGCTCTGGCGCTCGCGCGCCGCGTGGTATTCGGCGTTCTCCGACAGGTCGCCGTGTTCGCGCGCCTCGGCGATCTGGCGGATCACCGCCGGCCGCTCCACGGTCTTGAGAGTCTTCAGCTCCTCCTCCAGCGTGACCAAGCCCGCGGGAGTCATCGGGATCTTTTCCATCGAGAGAAACCCCAGTCGTTCCGGGCGGATTTCAGGCCGCGCGGGGGTGCCGCGCGGCCTGTCGCCTCTTAGAAAGAACCCTTAAAATACGATTGCAGGGGCGCCACATCAAGCTTGCCGCAACGGAGGGCGTCGATCGCCTCCACCGCGGCGCGCGCGCCGGCCACCGTCGTATAGTGTGGGATGTTGTTCTGCAGGGCGGTGCGGCGGATGGAGAAGCTGTCCTTCAGCGCCTGGCTGCCCTCGGTGGTGTTGACCACCAGCTGCACCTGGCCGTTCATCATGGCGTCGACGCAGTGGGGGCGGCCTTCCAGCACCTTGTTGACGGTGGCGACCTCGAGCCCCTTCTCGCGCAGGAAGCGGGCGGTGCCGTCGGTGGCGGTCAGCTTGAAGCCCATCTCCAGCAAGCGCTTGCCCACCGCGACCATGGCCGGCTTGTCCCCCTCCTTGACCGACAGAAAGGCGGTGCCCTCGGTCGGCAGGTGGCAGCTGGCGGCCATCTGGCTCTTGGCGAAGGCGCGGGCGAAGTCGCGGTCGATGCCCATCACTTCGCCGGTGGACTTCATCTCCGGGCCCAGCACGATGTCGACGCCGGGGAAGCGGGCAAAGGGGAACACCGCCTCCTTGACCGCCACATGGTCCAGCTTCTTTTTCTGGATGTTGAAGCTGGCCAGGCTCTCGCCGGCCATGACGCGGGCGGCGATCTTGGCGATGGGGATGCCGGTGGCCTTGGCGACGAAGGGCACCGTGCGGCTGGCGCGCGGATTGACCTCCAGGATGTAGATGTCGCCGTCCTTGATGGCGTACTGGACGTTCATCAGGCCGACCACCTTCAGGGCCTTGGCCAGCAGGGTGGTTTGGCGCTCCAGCTCGGCGATGGTCTTGTCGTCCAGCGAATAGGGCGGCAGCGAGCAGGCCGAATCGCCCGAATGGATGCCGGCCTCCTCGATATGCTGCATGATGCCGGCGACATAGACGTCGGTTCCGTCGGCCAGGGCGTCCACGTCCACCTCGATGGCGTCCTTGAGGTAGAAGTCGATCAGCACCGGATCGTCGCCCGAGACCACCACCGCCTCGCGCATGTAGCGCTCCAGCGCCTCGTGGTCGTAGACGATCTGCATGGCGCGGCCACCCAGCACGAAGCTGGGGCGGATGACCACCGGATAGCCGATGCGCTCGGCGATCTTCACCGCCTCCTCGAACGAACGGGCGGTGCCGTTGGGCGGCTGCTTGAGGTTCAGGTCCTTGAGCAGGATCTGGAAGCGCTCACGGTCCTCGGCCAGGTCGATGCTGTCGGGGCTGGTGCCCAGGATGGGGATCTGGGCCTGCTCCAACGCGTGGGCCAGCTTCAGCGGGGTCTGGCCGCCGAACTGGACGATGCAGCCCAGCACCTTGCCGTTGGACTGCTCGCGGCGCACCAGGTCGATCACCGTCTCGGCGGTCAGCGGCTCGAAATACAGGCGGTCCGAGGTGTCGTAGTCGGTGGACACGGTCTCGGGGTTGCAGTTGACCATGATGGTCTCGCGGCCGGCCTCGTCGAGGGCATAGGCGGCGTGGACGCAGCAGTAGTCGAACTCGATGCCCTGGCCGATGCGGTTGGGGCCGCCGCCCAGGATCACCACCTTCTCGCGGTCCGAGGGATCGCTCTCACACTCGGCCGGGTTGACGCCGTCACCCTCGTAGCACGAGTACATGTAGGCGGTCGACGACGGGAACTCGGCGGCGCAGGTGTCGATGCGCTTGAACACCGGCTTGACGTTCAGCACCTCGCGGCGGAACGCGGTCTCGGTCGGGGTCTTGCCTGACAGCTGGGCCAGGCGCTGGTCCGAGAAGCCCATCTTCTTGAGGCGCAGCAAGCCGGGAGCGTCGATGGGCAGGCCGTTCTTGCGGACCTCCTCCTCGGCGTCGACGATGCCCTTGATCTGCTTCAGGAACCACGGGTCATAGGAGCAGGCGGCGTGCACCTCCTCGACGGTGGCGCCCAGGCGGAAGGCCTGGGCGATGACCAGGATGCGGTCGGCGCGCGGCGCCGACAGGGCGGCGCGGATGGCGTCGCGCGAGTCGCCGGCCGACACGCCGGGGATTTCCACCTCGTTCAGGCCGGTCAGACCGGTTTCCATGCTGCGCAGGCCCTTCTGGAGGCTCTCCTGGAAGGTGCGGCCGATGGACATGGCCTCGCCCACCGACTTCATCGAGGTGGTCAGCATCGGGTCGGCGCCCGGGAACTTCTCGAAGGTGAAGCGCGGGATCTTGGTGACCACGTAATCGATGGTCGGCTCGAACGACGCCGGGGTGACGCCGGTGATGTCGTTGGCCAGTTCGTCCAGGGTGTAGCCCACCGCCAGCTTGGCGGCGACCTTGGCGATGGGGAAGCCAGTCGCCTTGGACGCCAGCGCCGACGAGCGCGACACGCGCGGATTCATCTCGATGACCGTCATGCGGCCCGACTTGGGGTCGACGGCGAACTGCACGTTCGAGCCGCCGGTGTCGACGCCGATCTCGCGCAGCACCGCCAGCGAGGCGTTGCGCATGATCTGGTATTCCTTGTCGGTCAGCGTCAGGGCCGGGGCGACGGTGATGGAGTCACCGGTGTGCACGCCCATGGGGTCGACGTTCTCGATGGAGCAGATGATGATGCAGTTGTCCTTCTTGTCGCGGACAACCTCCATCTCGTACTCCTTCCAGCCGAGGACGGATTCCTCGACCAGGACCTCGTGGACGGGCGAGGCCGCCAGGCCGCCCGACACGATGGTCTCGTACTCCTCGACGTTATAGGCGATGCCGCCGCCGGTGCCGGCCAGGGTGAAGCTGGGGCGGATGATCGCCGGCAGGCCCACGTAGTCCAGCGCCTCGCGCGCCTCGGCCAGGGTCTTGACCACGCGCGACTTGGGGCTTTCCAGGCCGATCTTGTCCATGGCCTCGCGGAACAGCAGCCGGTCCTCGGCCTTGGCGATGACGTCGCGCTTGGCGGCGATCATCTCGACGCCGAACTTCTCCAGCGTGCCGTTGTCGGCCAGCGCCATGGCGGTGTTCAGCGCCGTCTGGCCGCCCATGGTCGGCAGCAGCGCGTCGGGCCGCTCCTTCTCGATGATCTTGGCGACCATCTCGGGGGTGATGGGCTCGATATAGGTGGCGTCGGCCAGGCCCGGGTCGGTCATGATGGTGGCCGGGTTCGAGTTCACCAGGATGACCCGGTACCCCTCCTCCTTCAGCGCCTTGCACGCCTGCACGCCCGAATAATCGAACTCGCAGGCCTGGCCGATGACGATCGGACCGGCGCCGATGATGAGGATGGAGTGGATGTCTGTACGTTTGGGCATGGCGGCGGCGGCTCTATCCTAGTGAAACTCGATCTCGGTCGTGGGTGAGAAAAGCGGGGCGTCAGCCCCGCTTCTCGATCATCTCCACGAACCGGTGGAACAGGTAATGGCTGTCCTGGGGACCCGGGCTGGCCTCGGGGTGGTACTGGACCGAGAACACCGGCTTGCCCTTGACCTTGATGCCCTCGACGCTCTTGTCGAACAGCGAGCGGTGGGTCACCTCGACGGTGTCGGGCAGGCTGGCCTCGTCGACCACGAAGCCGTGGTTCTGGCTGGTGATCTCGACCTTGCCGGTGACCAGGTCCTTGACCGGATGGTTGGCGCCGCGGTGGCCGGTGTCCATCTTGTAGGTCCTCGCGCCCAGGGCCAGGCTCAGCATCTGATGGCCCAGGCAGATGCCGAAGGTCGGCTTGCCGGCCTCAAGCACGCCCCGGATCATGGGCACGGCATATTCGCCGGTGGCGGCCGGGTCGCCGGGGCCGTTGGACAGGAACACGCCGTCGGGCTGGTGGCGCAGCACGTCCTCGGCGGTGGCGGTGGCGGGCAGCACCGTGACCTTGCAGCCGGCCGAGGCCAGGCAGCGCAGGATGTTGCGCTTGGCGCCGAAGTCGATGGCGACCACGTGGTGCCTGGGCGCGGTCTGCTTGCCATAGCCGCCCTTGAGCGACCACTCGGCCTCGTCCCAGGAATACTGCTGGCGGCAGCTGACCTCCTTGGCGAGGTCCATGCCCTCCAGGCCCGGCCAGCGGGCGGCCATCTCCCAGGCCGCCTTGAGGTCGAACTTGCCGTCGGGGGCGTTGACCACGGTGCCGTTGGGGGCGCCGATGTCGCGGATGCGCCGCGTCAGGGCGCGGGTATCCACCCCGGCCAGGCCGACCATGCCATAGGACTTCATCCACTCGTCCAGATGACGGGTGGCGCGCCAGTTGGCAGGATCGGTGATGTCGGCGCGGATGATGCAGCCGCGCGCGGCCGGGGTCATCGTCTCGATGTCCTCGGGGTTGGTGCCGACATTGCCGATATGGGGGAAGGTGAAGGTGATGATCTGGCCGGCATAGCTGGGGTCGGTCAGCACTTCCTGATAGCCGGTCATCGAGGTGTTGAACACCACCTCGCCGACAGAGGCACCGGCGGCGCCGACGCCCTTGCCCCACAGCACGGTGCCGTCGGCCAGCACCAGCGCGCCGGTGGCTCCCGGGGGACGCGGGATGTCGAAGGTCGGCTCCGTCTGCGTCCGGGATTCGTGCGCCATGTGATTCCTTATATACAAGCGGTCAGCGGGCCGTGCACGGGCGCGAGGACCTCGCTTCCAGAAGCGGCGTCCTCCGGCGGGGCCATCATGGCGCGGCCCGTTCTGCGGCAGGCAAATTGGGCGCTGTGTAAAGAAATCCGCCGGCCGTGTCAAGCCAAACCGGCCGCACGGAAACCCCAACTTTTTCAACCCCTTGAGTCTTTGATTCGGCCCCCGTTTTGGGGTAGCCTGAGCGCTTTCCAAAAAGCCCGGAAAACAGGGACGGGAGGCACCATGCTGCGCCAGCAGCTCAACGACGCTCTCAAGGCGGCCATGCTCGCCAAGGATTCCCGCACGGTGTCGACCGTGCGCCTGATCCTGGCCGCGCTCAAGGACCGCGACATCGCCGCGCGCTCGCGCGGGGTGATGGACGGCATCACCGACGACGAGATCATGCAGATGCTGTCGTCGATGATCAAACAGCGCCGCGAGAGCATCTCGCTCTACGAGCAAGGCGGGCGCCTGGAACTGGCCCAGCAGGAGCAGGAGGAGATCGAGATCATCGAGCGCTTCCTGCCGCGCCAGCTGTCCGAGGCCGAGGTCGCCGAGGCGGTGGCCGCCGTGGTGGCGGAGATCGGCGCCGGCGGTATCAAGGACATGGGCCGGGTGATGGCGGCGCTGAAGGAGCGCCACGCCGGCCAGATGGATTTCGCCAAGGCCAGCGCCGTCGTCAAGAAGACGCTCGGCGGTTGATCCTCCCCTTGGCGGAGTGACGGCCCGGTTCCATATCGGGGCGTGAAAGGGGTTCGACCTTCGATGGCGTTTCCGCCCGGCTTTCTCGAGGAGCTTCGCACCCGCGTCCCCATCGCCTCGGTGGTGGCGCGGCGGGTGAAGCTCGTCAAGAAGGGGCGCGAGCATTCGGGCCTGTGTCCGTTCCACAACGAGAAGACCCCCAGCTTCACCGTCAACGAGGACAAGGGCTTTTTTCATTGCTTCGGTTGCGGCGCCCATGGCGACGCCATCGGCTTCGAGATGCGGGCCAACCACCTGTCGTTCACCGAGGCGGTGGAGAAGCTGGCGGCCGAGGTTGGCCTGGAAGTGCCCAAGGCCACCCCCGAGGAGCGCCAGCGCGAGGCCCGGCGCGCCAGCCTGCACGACGCCATGGAGGCCGCCTGCCGCTTCTTCGAGAAGCAGCTGCGCTCGCCGGCAGGGCGCGAGGGGCTGCAATACCTCAAGAGCCGCGGCCTGGCCGACGACACCATCGCCCGTTTCCGCCTGGGCTGGGCGCCCGACTCCCGTGAAGGGTTGAAGAAGGTGCTGATGAGCGAGCAGGTGCCCGAAAGCCTGCTGATCGAGGCCGGCCTGCTGAAGAAGCCCGACGGCGGCGGCGCCAGCTTCGACTTCTTCCGCGGCCGCGTCACCTTCCCGGTCGCCGACCGCCGCGGGCGGGTGGTGGCCTTCGGCGCCCGCACCTTGGGCGATGGCCAGCCGAAGTACCTCAACTCGCCCGACACGCCACTGTTCCACAAGGGGTCCATGCTCTACGGCCTGGCCCATGCCCGCGAGACCGCGCGCGAGCGCAACCTGGTGCTGGCGGTCGAGGGGTACATGGACGTCATCGCCCTGCACGAGGCCGGCTTCACTTACGCGGTGGCGCCGCTGGGCACGGCGCTGACCGAGGCGCAGATCGAGGAGTTGTGGCGGCTGGCCGACGAGCCGCTGCTGTGCTTCGACGGCGATGCCGCCGGCCAGCGGGCCATGGCGCGGGCTGCCGAGCGGGCGTTGCCCATCCTCAAGCCCGGCAAGTCCCTGCGCTTCGCGGTGCTGCCCCATCCCGAGGATCCCGACAGCCTGATCAAGTCGCGCGGCCCGGCGGCCATGCAGGCTGTGCTCGACGAAGCGCGGCCGCTGTTCGAGGTGACCTGGACGCTGGCCACCGACGGCCGGCCCATGGACACCCCCGAGCGCCGCGCCGCCCTGGAGAAGGAGCTGAAGGACAAGGCCTTCGGCATCGCCGACGAGAGCGTGCGCTGGCAGTACCTGAATGCCTTCCGCGACCGCATGAAGGCGGCGTTCCGGCCGCCGCGCCAGGCCTGGGCGCCGTCGGGCGGTGGCGGGCGACGCTATGAGATCCGGCGCCGGCCCGGCGACCCTCCCTTGCGCGGCCCCGACGGCCGGGTGGTCGGCGTGGCCAAGCCGCCGCCGCCGGCGCCCGCCTCGGTGGGGCAGGAACGCCTGCTGCTCGCTATCCTGTTGGTGCATCCCACCCTGATCGAAAGCGTCGCCGAACGATTGGGGGAGGCCCATTTCTCGGATTCGGAGCTTGACAAGGTCAGACGGGGGATTCTAAAGCACCTCGATGTCGCCCGCGACCTTGATTCCGAATCATTGCGGAGCCATCTGAGGTCGGACGGGTATTCCCGAGTGCTTGACTCCCTGCTGGACGCGAATGCTTACAAGATCGCCCGGCCCGATGCGGCACATGAGGCCAAGGCTCTCTGGGAACACATCTTCCACCTTTATGCACGGAAGGATCTCCAGGCCGATATCGGCCATGCGGCCGAAGCCCTCGCGCGGGAGCCTTCGGAGGCGAATTGGACTGTCCAGGCGGCCTTGATCACCAGCCGCGCGGAGAGCTTGCAGGACGACGAGGATCCGGTTTCGGGGTCCTCCCTATGAATTATTGCATCGACGCGTCCGGCGGCGGCCGGCACGCGCAGGATTTGCGAGGAGCGTTGGTTTAATGGCGACCAAATCCCAGAACACCGCGGAAGTCAGCGAGACCCAGGAAGAGAACCTGGACGGACCGCTGCTCGATGCCCTCGGCGTCGCGGTCAAGAAGATGATCGCGCGCGGGCGCGAGCGGGGCTATGTCACCTATGACGAGCTCAACGCCGCCATGCCGCCCGACGAGGTGTCCTCCGAGCAGATCGAGGACACCATGGCCATGCTGTCCGAGATGGGCATCAACGTGGTCGAGAGCGAGGAGGCCGACGACGCCGCCCCCGCCGAGGCCGACGAGGAAGAGGCCGAATCCTTCGCCGGCGGCAACGTCGATGAAGAGGATTTGGGCCGCACCGACGACCCCGTGCGCATGTACCTGCGCGAGATGGGCTCGGTCGAGCTGCTGAGCCGCGAGGGCGAGATCGCCATCGCCAAGCGCATCGAAGCCGGCCGCGACATGATGATCGGCGGCATCTGCGAAAGCCCCCTGACCATCCGCGCCATCGTCGAGTGGCACGACGCCTTGTCCGAGGGCAAGATGCTGCTGCGCGACATCATCGACCTCGACGCCACCTACGGCAACGGCCCCGGCGCCGACCTGTCCGAGGAGGACCTTGAGCGCGAGGAAGCCGAGGCCGAGGCCGCCGAGGAGGAAGAGGAGGAGGAGCCCGAAGCCCCCGAGGGCGAGGAAGGCGAGGGCGAAGGCGAGGGCGAGGGCGAGGACAACGGCATCTCGCTTGCGGCCATGGAGTTGGCCCTGATGCCGCAGGTGCTGGAGACCTTCGAGGCCATCGCCGCCACCCACCAGAAGCTGGAGAAGGTCCAGAAGGAGCGCCTGGCCGCCCTGTCCAAGGGTGAGAAGCCGGCCGCCACCGTCGAGAAGAAGTACGACAAGCTCAAGGCCGAGATGGTCCGCCTGATGGAGGGCGTGCACCTCAACAACGCCCGCATCGAGGCCCTGGTCGAGCAGATGAATGCGCTCAACAAGCGGCTGATGATGCAGGAGGGTCGCCTGCTGCGCCTGGCCGAGAGCACCCGCGTCAAGCGCCAGGACTTCCTTGACAGCTACTACGGCAGCGAGCTCGACCCCAACTGGGCCGAGACCGTGGCCGCCCGCTCGAAGCAGTGGAAGGACTTCACCGAACGCCACGGCAAGGAGATCGGCGAGATCCGCGCCCGCATCGGCGACATTTCGACCGAGGCCGGCCTGCCGATCAGCGAGTTCCGCCGCATCATCCAGACCGTGCAGAGGGGCGAGCGCGAGGCCAGCAAGGCCAAGAAGGAGATGATCGAGGCCAACCTGCGCCTGGTGATCTCCATCGCCAAGAAGTACACCAACCGCGGCCTGCAGTTCCTGGACCTGATCCAGGAGGGCAACATCGGCCTGATGAAGGCGGTCGACAAGTTCGAGTACCGGCGCGGTTACAAGTTCTCGACCTATGCCACCTGGTGGATCCGCCAGGCGATCACCCGGTCCATCGCCGACCAGGCGCGCACCATCCGCATCCCGGTGCACATGATCGAGACCATCAACAAGCTGGTCCGCACCAGCCGCCAGATGCTGCACGAGATCGGCCGCGAGCCGACCCCCGAGGAGCTGGCCGAGAAGCTGTCCATGCCGCTGGAGAAGGTGCGCAAGGTCCTCAAGATCGCCAAGGAGCCGATCTCCCTGGAAACCCCGATCGGCGACGAGGAGGATTCCCATCTCGGCGACTTCATCGAGGACAAGAACGCGGTGCTGCCGCTGGACGCCGCCATCCAGGCCAACCTGCGCGAGACCACCACCCGCGTCCTGGCCAGCCTGACCCCGCGCGAGGAGCGGGTGCTGCGCATGCGCTTCGGCATCGGCATGAACACCGACCACACCCTGGAGGAGGTCGGCCAGCAGTTCAGCGTCACCCGAGAGCGCATCCGCCAGATCGAGGCCAAGGCGCTCAGGAAGCTCAAGCACCCGTCGCGGAGCCGCAAGCTGCGCAGCTTCCTGGACACCTAGACCGGACGTCATCCATGCCTCCAAAAGTCCCCGGGTCTCTGCCCCGGGGACTTTTCATTTGCTCGGTCCAGGGCGGCTTTGCATGGGCCGGGGATGTACGATGCCGGACGCTTAGCTGGGCGGCACCCGCATGGTCGCCAACACTCCTCGCTTCACGGTCAAGGCAGGCGAAACCGTTTATATCGGCACCACGCATGGACGAAGCCCTGGCCCGCCAGGCAGGTCGATGAAGGAATCGGCGGGCCGCTGGTGGTCCGGCCTTGGTCGCGTCCGGCCGGTCCGGGACCAAGGCCAGATCACCCGCTTGAGGAGGGGGCGCATCCTTGACCTTTGCGTTGACCGGGCATTGGTTTATGTTGCTGCACGACGGTGGGGCCTGTAGCTCAATGGTTAGAGCCGGCCGCTCATAACGGTCTGGTTGCAGGTTCGAGTCCTGCCGGGCCCACCAAAATTTTTCCTTACATTACATTAACTTTACCAAGGTCAAGGCAACCGTTATCCCTTTCGGTTTATCCAAGGCTGCCCGGATCAACCGGGGGAGTGGGGGATGCCGAAGGGGATGTTGAGCGGGATGCGGCGCGGCGCGGGCGGGGTGCTCGCGTGGCTGATGCTGTTCTCGCTGTCCTTCGGACTGCCGGAGCCGTTCCCGTCCGCCCCTTCGATCAGTTCCTTCGGCGTCGCCGCCGTCTGCTCCTCCAGCGAGGAGGGGCGCGCCGCCGCCGCGCTGGCGCATTCCTGCTGCTGGTGGATGGGCTGCCATGCGATGATGGCGGTGGTGCCGGGCGCGCCGGTGTTCCGGGGGCCAATCCCGACCGCCGTCACGACCGTCCCGCCTGCCGACCGCTTGGCGCCACAGCCGCCGTGGCGGCCGGGATGGCGGTCGCGCGCGCCTCCTGTCTGATCTCTCACGCCTGAACCGATCGACGCGCGCCCCATCGGGGCGCGTGCAAGCGAACTCGCGCTCGAGAGATTATCATGAACCGACAGACACGCCGTTCCCGCCGCGCCATCGCCGCGGCGGCCCTGACCGCCGCCGGTCTCACCGCCGCTCCCGCCGTTCCCGCCGCCGCCGAGGAGGTCCAGGCGCTGGAGGAGGTCATCGTCACCGCTCCCCGCATGGAGGAGCCGCTGGTGGTGGAGACCGATCCCAAGCGGCCGCGCACCCCGGTTCCGGCCGCCGATGGCGCCGGCTATCTTAAGACCATTCCCGGCTTTTCCGTCGTCCGCAAGGGCGGCATCGATGGCGATCCCCTGTTCCGCGGCCAGGGCGGCTCGCGCCTCAACGTGCTGCTGGACGGCACGCCGTTGATGGGCGGCTGCGGCATGCGCATGGACCCGCCGACGGCCTACGTATTTCCGGAAAGCTTCGACAAGATCACCGTGCTCAAGGGGCCGCAGAGCGTGGTCCATGGCGGCGCCATGGGGGCCACGATCCTGATGGACCGCAAGACCAAGCGTTTCAACGAACCCGGTGTGCGCGGGGACGTCAGCGCCCTGTACGGCAGTTGGGACCGCAACGACCAGATGGTCGACGTGACGGGGGGCGCGGAACAGGGCTATGTCCGTGTCATCGGCACCCGGTCGGCCAGCGACGACTACAAGGACGGCGCCGGCCGCAAGGTCCACTCCCAGTACGACCGCAAGAGCGCGACGGCCCTGGTTGGCTGGACGCCCGACGACAAGACGGTCATCGAGGCCAGCGCCGATGTCAGCGAGGCGGAGGCGGCCTATGCCGACCGCACCATGGACGGCGTCGCCTTCGACCGGCGCGATTTCAAGCTTGAGGGAACTCGCTCCGGCCTGTCCGATCTGGTGGCCGAGGTGAGCGCTCAGGTCTATCACAACTATATCGACCACGTGATGGACAACTTCTCCCTGCGCCGCAACACCGGCACCAAGTCCCTGAACAACCCCGACCGCACCAACTATGGCGGCAAGCTCAACACGGTCCTCACCCCAGGCGGCGAGACGACGGTGACATTGGGTGCCGACGTGAACCGGGACGTGCGGACGCTGCGGACCGGTGTCGATTACGAATCCAAGGCGCGCATGGACGATATGGAGTTCGAAACCGTCGGCGTCTTCGGCGAGGCAAGCCACAATCTCACCGGGGCCAGCCGCCTGATCGGAGGGTATCGCCTCAACCGTGTTGAGACCACCGATTACACCACCACGACCGGTGCCCAGGTCGCCAAAGACACCGACTATCTGAACACCGCCTTCGGCCGATACGAGCACGACCTGAACGTGGGTATCCCGGTGACGGCCTATGTCGGCCTGGGCCACACCCAGCGCGCCCCGGACTATTGGGAGCGTAACAAGAAGTTCGGGCTCCTCAACGAGCGGGCGACCCAGCTCGATGTCGGCGTCCTGCACGCCCATGGCAAATGGTGGGGGGCGATGTCGGCCTTCTACGCCCGCATCGACGACTACATCATCCTGCCCGCCGCCGGCACCAACGCCAAGAACGTGGATGCCCGCACCATGGGCGGCGAGGCCGAGCTGGCCTACCGCTTCCTGCCGTCCTGGGCGGTCGAGGCCACGGCCGCCTATGTGCACGGAGAGAATGTCTCCGAGAACAAGGCACTGCCCCAGATGCCGCCGCTGGAAGGGACGATGGGCGTCAAGTACGACGACGGCACCTTCATGGGCGGCCTGCTGATGCGGGCCGTGGCGCACCAGGATCGGGTCGACGTGGGCTGGGGCAACATCGTCGGCACCGATATCGGCGAGACCGGCGGTTTCGCCACCCTGTCGGCCAATGCGGGCTGGCGCCCCTATGACAACCTGACCCTGACCGCCGGCGTCGACAACATCCTCGACAAGGCCTATGCCGAGCACATCAGCCGCACCGGGGCTGTCACCGCCCTGGCGGCCGAGGGCTACGAGCAGACCGTGCGTGTCCACGAGCCTGGACGGACTTTCTGGGTCAAAGGCAACGTGAGGTTCTGACCTTGCGGGCGGAGCCTCCGGGCTCCGTCCTTCCTTACTCCGGTGCCGGGCCGGTGAAGAATTTCAGCGCCGTGTCGGGCACGTCGCTGCGCAGGCGTTCGCGGCCGTCGACGGTGACGTAGTAGCAGCGGTCGATGGGGCAGAACACCAGTTCCTTGACCGCACCGGACAGCGACTTGCAGGCGGCGATCCTGACGTCGTCGCAGCCCTTGGCGGCGCAGCGCAGTTCGTCGAGAAGGGCCTTGTCCACCATGGGGGCACGTCCGGGGCTGAAGAGGGGGCGGCCGAGCTAACCACTTCCGCCGGCGGGATTCAACCACAGGCGCGCCAGGGTTAATCAGGCCGCGAAGGACGCCACGACCTGGTAGTGGCGGACGAAGCCGCGCGGATCGGTCTCGGCGGCCACCGACTGGCTGGCCCGCAACGGCGTTCCGCCGGGGCCGAGATAGTCGATCTCGACGGTGCCGTCCTGGCCGTCGCGGGCGGCGGCCAGTTGCAGGTCCAGCGTGCCCTGGCTGGCCGGGTGGATCAGGTCGGCCAGGGTCAGGCTGCGACCGGGCTCGGCCAGCGCCGGATCAAGGCGTGCCAGCAGCGAGCCGTTGACGCTGATGACCCGGCCCTCGGCGTCGGCGACAACGAAGCCGCAGGGGGCACGGGACAGCAGCGCGGCGGTGCGGTCCCGTTCCTCGGCCAGCTCGCGCTCGGCGTACCAGCGCGCCACCTGTGCGGCGTAGACGGCGCCCAGGGCGTTGACCAGCTCCAGGTCGTTGGTGGTGTAGTCACCTTCCTTGTTGGCCAGGCCGATCATGCCGCGCTTGCTGCCGCCATGCAGGCAGGGAACACCCATGAAGCGGCGGATGGGCAGGTGCCCCGGCGGGGTGCCCACCGAGGACGGATGGCCGGCCGGATCGTTGGCGATCAGCGGGCGGTCGCTGTCGAACACCACGCCGCCCAGGCCGCCGGGTTTCTCGAACACCACCGTCTTTCCCGCCACCTGGCACTGGTGGAAGATGTCGCGCGTCATGGTGGGGGTGAGCAGGAAGCCGGTGGCCGGGTCCACGTAGCCGACGAAGCCGAAGCGCGAGCCGGTGAAGCGCCGGCAGTGGTCCAGCACCCGCTCGGACAGCTCCTCGATGTCGGTCATGCCGGCGATCTCGGCCAAGGCGGCGATGAAGGAATCCCCGTCGCCGACCAGGGCCGGCGCCGGCGCTGGTGGGGCCGGCATGGGACTGAGATGGTCAAGATGCTGGGCCAGCACCGCCGCCAGGCGCGCCGCCAGGGCGGGGACGTCGTCGTCCTCGGCCAGGCCGGGCACCGCCAGGATCAGGCCCAGTGGCCGGTCGGGTCCGGCCACCGGCACCAGCACGGCACGGTCAACATCCAGCTTCTCCTCCAGGTCGGTGGGGGACAGCCCGCCCAGAGCGTAGTCGGCGTCCACCGTCCGGCCGGTTTCCATGGCCTTGTCGGCGGCGGTCTTGCGGCGGGGCGAGGACGGGCGCAGCACCTTGTTGCTGGCGCCCTCCATGCCGAAGGACAGCCGCACTACCAGCGCGCCCCGGACCGCCGGATCGACCATGCACACCGCGCCCATGCGGGCGCCGGCATGGCGCAGCGCCCCCAGCACAACGTGGAAGGCGTCGTTCTGTTTCAGGCAGGCCGCCAACGTCATGGAGACGTCGGCGACCCGGCGCTCGATGTCGTCTTCAGTCATGGGAATTCCCGCCAAACTTCCCCTAAAGGCTGATTGTCCCCCCGCCGCGACGGCAAGGCAAACGAAAAGGGCGCCCAAAGGCGCCCTTCCCTGATAGTAACTTTTCGATTACTTGAGGCTCTCGCAAAAACGTTTGATGCGCTCGCAGGCTTTCCTCAGCGCCTCGTCCGAGGTGGCGTAGGAGATGCGGAAATAGGGTTCCAGGCCGAAGGCGGCGCCTTGGACCACCGCCACGCCCTCGGCCTCCAGCAGCTCGGAGACGAAGTCGGTGTCACTGGCGATCACCTTGCCCGAAGGCGCGGTCTTGCCGATGACGCCGGCACAGCTGGGATAGACGTAGAAGGCGCCCTCGGGAGTCTTGCAGGTGATGCCGGGGCACTCGTTCAGCATGGCAACCACCATGTCGCGGCGGCGCTTGAACACCTCGGCGTTCTTCGGGATGAAGTCCTGGGTGCCGTTCAGCGCCTCGACGGCGGCGGCCTGGCTGATCGAGGCGGTGTGCGACACCGACTGCGACTGGATCATGTTCATGGCCTTGATCAGCGGCAGCGGGCCGCCGGCATAGCCGACGCGCCAGCCGGTCATCGCGTACGCCTTCGACACGCCGTTCATGGTCAGGGTGCGGTCGTACAGCTTGGGCTCGACCTGGGCCGGAGTGCAGAACTTGAAGCCGTCGTAGACCAGGTGCTCGTAGATGTCGTCGCTCATGACGTAGACGTGGGGGTGCTTGACCAGCACGTCGGTCAGCGCCTTCATCTCGTCCCACGAATAGGCGGCGCCGGTGGGGTTGGACGGCGAGTTCAGCACCAGCCACTTGGTCTTGGGCGTGATGGCCTTTTCCAGGTCCTCGGCGCGCAGCTTGAAGCCGGTCTCCTCGGGGCAGGACACGATCACCGGCACGCCGCCGAACATCAGGGCGATGTCGGGATAGCTGACCCAGTAGGGGGCAGGCACGATGACCTCGTCGCCGGGGTTCAGGGTGGCCATGAAGGCGTTGAAGATGACGCCCTTGCCGCCGACGCCGACGGTGATCTGGTCGACGGTGTAGTCCAGGCCGTTCTCGCGCTTGAACTTGTCGACGATGGCCTTGCGCAGCGCCGGAGTGCCGGCGGGGGCCGTGTACTTGGTGTCGCCCTTGTCCATGGCGGCCTTGGCCGCGGCCTTGATGTTGTCGGGCGTGTCGAAGTCGGGCTCGCCGGCGCCGAGGCCGATGACGTCGCGGCCGGCCGCCTTCAGCTCGGCCGCCTTCTGGGTCACGGCGATGGTCGGCGACGGCTTGATGGCGGAGAGCCTGTCAGCGATGAAGGGCATGGTGGTCCCCATGGAGAAAAGGAAATAGCGGGGGCCGAAGGTACTTGCGCGCACGCTTATAGGCAAGGGGATTACAGCCGTGGCGCGCCGCCCCCACTTGACATCCGCTCCATAAGCTGGCGTAGGTGCGTGTTCGCGTCAGTCAGAGGTTCCCCCCAATGAACAATCCCGCCCCCAAGACCGCCGTCACCCCCACCCGGGCCCAGGATTTCAACGAGTGGTACCAGGCGGTGATCAAGGCCGCCGACATGGCCGAAAGCGCCCGCGACGTGCGCGGCTGCATGGTCATCAAGCCGTGGGGCTACGGCATCTGGGAACTGCTCCAGCGCGACCTCGACCGCCGCATCAAGGAGACCGGGCACGAGAACGCCTATTTCCCTCTGTTCATCCCCTTGAGCTACCTGGAGAAGGAAGCCGCCCACGTGGAGGGCTTCGCCAAGGAGATGGCGGTGGTTACCCACCACCGGCTGGTGGCCAAGGACGGCAAGCTGGTTCCCGAGGGCGAGCTGGAGGAGCCCTATGTGGTGCGCCCCACCTCGGAGACCATCATCGGCGCCGCCTTCGCCCGCTGGATCCGCTCGTACCGCGACCTGCCGGTGCTGATCAACCAGTGGGCCAACGTGGTCCGCTGGGAGATGCGGCCGCGCATCTTCCTGCGCACCGCTGAGTTCCTGTGGCAGGAGGGCCATACCGCCCACGCCACCGAGGCCGAGGCGATGGAAGAGACGCTGAAGATGCTGGGCGTCTACCGCGACCTCGCCGAGGAGGTCCTGGCCATGCCGGTGATCACCGGCGAGAAGCCGGCCCACGAGCGCTTCCCCGGCGCCGTGAACACCTATTGCATCGAGGCCATGATGCAGGACGGCAAGGCGTTGCAGGCCGGCACCTCGCACTATCTCGGCCAGAATTTCGCGCGCGCCGAAGGCATCACCTTCCAATCCAGCGCCGGCACCGAGGAACTGGTCCACACCACCTCGTGGGGCGTGTCCACCCGCCTGATCGGCGGCGTCATCATGACCCATTCCGACGATAACGGCCTGCGCCTTCCGCCGCGCATCGCGCCGCGCCAGATCGTCATCGTGCCGCTGATCCGCGACGATGCCGACGCCTCGGTGGTCAACGGCTTCGTCGACGGCATCGAGGCCGACCTGAAGAAGCTGCGCTTCGCCGACGAGCCGGTCCGCGTGCTGGTCGACCGCCGGCCGCTGAAGCCGGTGGACAAGCGCTGGGAGTGGATCAAGAAGGGCGCGCCGCTGGTCTGCGAGATCGGCCCCCGCGACGTCGAGAAGGGCTCGGTGGCGGTGATCCGCCGCGATGGCGAGTTGAAGGCGTCGTTCGTGCCGCGCGACCAGTTCGTGGCCACCGCCGCCGACGTCCTGGCCGAGATCCAGGCCGGGCTGCTGGCCCAGGCCCGCGCCCGCCTCGACGAGCGCACCGTGCGGGTGTCGACCAAGGAGGAACTGGCCGCCCTGTTCACCGGCGAGACCTCGCAGACCCGCAAGTTCGTGCGCGCCAAATGGTCGGGCAAGCCCGAGACCCTGGGCATCCTGGACGAGCTGCGCCTGACCATCCGCTGCATCCCCTTCGACCAGGACGGCTCCGAGGGCGACTGCGTGCTGGGCGGCGGCAAGGCCACCATGGACGCCATCTTCGCCATGGCCTACTAGCAGGCCGGGTCCGCGCGCCTACATCTGTGGGGAGTATCCACCACAGCGCGGACCCGAGCCATGGCCACCCCGACCTCCACCGTTTCCGAGCGGATCATCGACGCCGCCCTCGACCTCGCCCTCGACCGGGGGTGGCGCGGGGTGGCGCTGGCCGACATCGCCGCCCGCGCCCAGGTTCCGCTGGCCGAACTGGTCGAGCATTTCCCCACCCGCACCCACATCCTCGACGGCTATGCCCGCCGCATCGACCGCCGCATGATGGACGGCGCCATCGACGCATCCGAGAGCCCGCGCGACCGCCTGTTCGAGGTGGTGATGCGCCGCTTCGACGCCATGGCGCCGCACCGCGCCGCCCTGGCCGTGGTCTTGCGCGACGGCGGCGCCGACCCCTGGGCCTTGCTGTGCGGCGCCCGGCGCTTCGCCCGCTCCATGGCGCTGACCCTGGAAACCGCCGGCATCACCTCGGCCGGCCTGACCGGCCTGGCCCGGGTCGAGGGGCTGGCGCTGGCCTATCTCTACGTGCTGCGGGTGTTTCTCGACGACGACAGCGCCGACCTCGCCCGCACCATGGCCGCCCTGGACAAGGCGCTCGGGCGGGCCGAGGGCATGGCTGCCATGCTATGGCGGCGCGGGCAGCCCCGGCACCAGGCGGAGGCCCAGCCCGCCGCCGGCGCGCCGGTGGCGCCCTGACCTATACCAATGGTGGTAGTTTGCGGCGCACACAAGCGCTTGACGCCCATGCGGGCGGCGAGTATCTTTTGTGCACCGCAATATGTCTTCAGGGTTGGAGGAGCCGCCATGGCCAGCAAGCAGCAGCCGGACCAATTCTTCGATTTCGACGTCACCAAGCTCATGGGCGACTTCAAGGTCCCCGGTGTCGATCTCGAGGCGCTCGTCGCCAGCCAGAAGAAGAACATCGAGGCCTTGACCCAGGCCAACAAGACCGCCTTCGAGGGCATGCAGGCCCTGGCCAAGCGCCAGGCCGAGCTGCTGCGCCAGACCATGGAGGAGGTCACCGCCGCCGGCAAGCAGATGGCCGAGCCGGGAACCGCCCAGGAAAAGGCCGCCAAGCAGGCCGAGATGGCCAAGAACGCCTTCGAGCGCGCG
>JBFMHS010000029.1:31595-41651 GCA_040751765.1 Pseudomonadota bacterium
CAACAAGCGCTTCGTGCAGATGCTCGACGAGTACCGCGACGCCCTTCTGTCCGCCGGCAAGAAGTAGGCCGAAGCACTTCCTCGCGAACGAACCGGGCCGCGCCCCCACCGGGGCGCGGCCTGTTGCTTCAGGCCTTCTCCAGCAGATCGATCAGCGGCGCCCATTCGGCGGCGTAGTCGCGGGCGCGGCGGTCGGTTCCTTCCAGCACCGACGACCCGGCGGCGGCCACGGCGGGGTAGATCTGGCTGTCGCGCAGCCGCGCCACCACCGGGAAGCCCAGCGACGCGAAGAAGACGTCCAGGTGTTCGGACGCCTTGGTGCCGGCGCGCAGGCGGTTGCCGACGATGACGACCAGCCGCTTGTTCTTGCGCACCGCCTTGACGCCGGAAAGCTTGCGCAGGAAATGGGCGGTGGCGTCCTCGTCGAAGGCGCCGGGAAGCACCGGCACCACCACCACGTCCGAGATGTCGATCAGGTCCTCGACGTCCTTGTGGTGCATGGCCGCCGGGGCGTCGATGACCAGGCGCTCGATGCCCTTGGGCGGCTTGCCGACGTCCTTGGCCCAGTCCAGGCCCTCCACGGGTGGGGCGCGTTCAGCCCGGCGGCGCAGCCAGTTGAGGCTGGAGCGCTGGATGTCGCAATCGCCGATGGCGGTGCGCAGGCCGCGCGCGGCGAAGGCCGAGGCCAGATGGGTTGCCACGGTGGTCTTGCCGCAGCCGCCCTTGATGTTGCCCACCAATACCGAAAGCATGCCCGATCCCTCCTGTTTGGCGGGGAGGGTAGCACGTCCGCGCGGACGGCGAATGTGAAGATTCTTCAGAGCGGCAGGCGCAGCCGGGCCCGCAATCCGCCCAGCGGGCTGTCCTCCAGCACAACCTCGCCGCCATGGCCGCGGGCGATGTCGCGGGCGATGGTCAGGCCCAGCCCGACGCCGCCGGTCTGCTGGTTGCGCGAGGTTTCCAGCCGGGTGAAGGGACGGAACACCTCGTCGCGGCGGTCGGGCGGGATGCCGGGGCCGTCGTCGTCGACCAGCACCTCGGCGGCGTCGTGGTGGCGGGCCACCTTGACCCAGACGTGGCCGCCGTAGCGGAGCGCGTTGCCGATCAGGTTGGACAGCGCGCGCGCCAGGGCGTGCGGGCGCAGGTCCATGGCCACCTCGCCCTCCACATGGAGGTCGATCTCGCGGCCCTCGCGGCGGAAGCGGGTCACCACTTCGGTGACCAGGGCGCCCAACTCGCACGGCTTGGCGGCCTCGGTGCCCTCGCCGCGGGCGAAGGCCAGGTAGCCCTCGACCATGCGCTCCATCTCGGCGACGTCCTCGGCCAACTCCTCGACACCATCGGCGCCGCCCATCATGGCCAGTTGCAGCTTCATGCGGGTCAGCGGGGTGCGCAGGTCGTGCGAGACACCGGCCAGCATCTCGGTGCGCTGGCTAATCTGGCGCTTGAGGCGCTCGCGCATGATGTTGAAGGCCTGGGCCGCCTGCCGAACCTCGGAGGCGCCCTCGGGCCGGAAGTTGGGGACGTCGCGGCCCTTGCCGAAATTTTCGGCGGCAGCGGCCAGCTTGCGCACGCTGCGCACCTGATTGCGCATGAAGATGGTGGCGACCGACAGCAACAGCATGGAGGTGCCAACCATCCACAGCACGAAGATGTAGGTGGTGGAACTGAACAGCCGCTTGCGGGGCGCGAACACCTCGAGCAGCCCGTCGGACAACTGCACGCGGATCGCCACCTCGCGCTCGAAGCTGGTGTCGTCGACCAGGAAGGGGCGGTTCACCTTCTCGCGCATGGCGTGCCACAGCGCCTTTTGCATGATGCCCGGCGGCTCGGGATTGGGGACGTTGGGCAGGATGCCGCCTTCGTGCAGGCGGATGTCGAGGTCCATCTTGGCGGCGGCGATGTTGAGCACCCGCTGACGGTCGTCGGGCCCGGGGAAGGCGCGCATGGTCTCGATGATCGCGCCGATGTCGCCGGCCAGGCCCTTGGCCAGGCGCTGGGCGACGGTGTCCCAATGGCCGGTGTAGAAGATGTAGGTGGAGACCAACTGGACCACGATCAGGGGCGTCATGATGATCAGCAGCGACCGCCCCAGCAGGCCGTGGGGAAGCAGGCTCTTCAGCCACAGGCCGGCGCGGGTCATGTCAATCCGGCCTCAGCATATAGCCCATGCCGCGCACGGTCTGGAGATAGCGGGGCAGGCGGGGGTCGTCCTCCAGCTTCTTGCGAAGGCGGGTGACCTGGACGTCGACGGCGCGGGGGTTGGCGGCGTTGCCGGTGCGCGCTGCCAGATCGTCGCGCGACACCACCTCGCCGGCCGAATCGACCAGGATCGCCAGCAGCTGGCTTTCGGCGGTGGTCAGATGGACCGGCTGGCCGCCGCGCCGCAGTTCCGAACGGTCCCGCGACCAGGTGAACGAGCCCAGCCTGACCTCGCGGTCCGGTCCCGCGTCCGGGCGGGGCACGCGGCGCAGGATGCTGGCGATGCGCAGCAGCAGCTCGCGGGGCTCGAAGGGCTTGGTCAGGTAGTCGTCGGCGCCGCTCTCCAGGCCGCGGATGCGATCGTCCGCCTCGCTCATGGCGGTCAGCAGCAGGATGGGGACCGGATTGGCCTGGCGCAGCCCCCGGGTCAGCGACAGCCCGTCCTCGCCCGGCATCATCACGTCGAGCACGATCAGGTCGACGGCCAGCGCCTCCAGCCGCGCCCGCGCCTCGGCGGCGTCGGCGGCGGTGGTGACAAGGTAGCCGTGCTCGGACAGGTACTTGCGCAACAGCTCGCGCAGGCGGGTGTCGTCGTCGACCACCAGGATGTGGGCGGGTTCGTCCATGGTCTGAGCAAGCCCGAGCGGGGCGGCGGGTGTCAAGCGCGAACGGACGGTCAGCGCCGCCCCGGCTGCCGGGCCGGGAAGCGGGCGCGGTCGCCTTCGTCGATCAGGCCCAGCATGACCTTGCGGAAGCCCTCCACCGCCTCGGCACCGGCCTCGCGGTAGGCGCGGGCGATGCGGGCGCGCTGGCGCTCGGTCAGCTGGCGCTCCAGCTCGATGCCCTTCTCGGTCAGCTCCAGCAGCCTTTGGCGGCGGTCGCGGGCGCCGGGGCGCTGGGTGATGAAGCCCTCGTCCACCAACTGGCCCAGCACGCGGGACAGCGACTGCTTGGTGATGCGCAGGATCGCCAGCAGGTCTGATACCGTCATGCCTGGATTGCGGCCGACGAAATAGATGACGCGATGATGCGCCCGGCCGAAACCGTATTCGGCCAGGATGGCGTCGGGCTCGGCCGTGAAGTCGCGATAGGCGAAGAACAGCAGCTCGATGCCCTGGCGCAGCTCCTCCTCGCGCAGGAAGAGGGGGTTGATGCCGGTTTTTACGTCAGTCATGTTGACATATATGGCCTCAAAATGTTACTCCGTGCAAGACCCATCGGTAAGAATCTGACCGCCACCCCTATTCGGACGAAATTCCATGGCTGTGATCCCCTTCGACGACCGCGACGGCTTCATCTGGTACGACGGCAGGCTGATCCCCTGGCGCGACTCCAAGATCCACGTGCTGACCCACGGCCTGCATTACGGCTCGTGCGTGTTCGAGGGCGAGCGCGCCTATGGCGGCAAGGTCTTCAAGCTCACCGAGCACTCCGAGCGCCTGGTCAAGTCCGGTGAGATCCTGGGGATGAAGATCCCCTATTCGGTGGCGGAGATCGACGCCGCGACCACCGAGACGCTGAAGGCCAGCGGCATTGCCGATGCCTATATCCGCCCGGTTGCTTGGCGCGGCAGCGAGATGATGGGTGTCGCGGCGCAGAAGAACACCATCCACCTGGCCATCGCCGTGTGGGCCTGGCCCAGCTATTGGTCGCCCGAGGCGCGCATGCAGGGCATCCGCCTCAACATCTCGGAATGGCGCCGCCCCCATCCCCAGACCGCCCCCACCGCCTCGAAGGCGGCCGGGTTGTACATGATCTGCACCATGAGCAAGCACAAGGCCGAGAGCGAGGGCTTCGAGGATTCCATGATGCTGGACTGGCGCGGCCAGGTGGCCGAGGCCACCGGCGCCAACATCTTCTTCGTGATGAACGGCGAACTGCACACCCCGCTGCCGGACTGCTTCCTCAACGGCATCACCCGCCAGACGGTGATCGGTCTGGCCCGCGCCAACGGGCTCAAGGTGGTCGAGCGCGCCATCATGCCCGAGGAACTGACCAACGCCACCGAGTGCTTCCTGACCGGCACCGCCGCCGAGGTGACCCCCGTGCGGGAAATCGGGCCGTACCGGTTCACGCCCGGCCATATCTCGCGGAAGTTGATTTCCGACTATGATGCTCTCGTCAGGGCGTAGAATATTAACAAAACCAAATGTGCACTGGGGTGAAAGGTCGGTATTTCCAATGCCGGCCTTTCATACTAGTCTCAGCCGGGGATTTGGACGCGCTTCAGGGACGGAGGCGTGCCTTTGAAGACAAGAAGGCGGATGGAAGAACCTCGTGCAGGCATGGCGTAACCTTCGGCTGTCCAGCCGGTTCATGATCATCGTCGGTCTGGGCGTGATCGCCCTCGTGGCTAGTGTGGTCGTCGTGATCGCCCGCTTCGAGCGGTCGGAGATGGAACGGCAACTGCAGCAGTTGTCGGTCAATGAGATGACCTCGCTGCACGCGTTGATCCTCAACGTCATGGCCAAGCGCCCCGAGGACGCTGACAATATCGGCATCCAGGTCTTCAACAACTGGTTCGACAGCCGCAACATCCACTATCCCGGCAAGGTCTGGAGCGCCTGGGGGCCCAAGGTCGCCCAATTCATGGCCGACAGCGAGCCGGACAAGCCCGCCAAGCTGCCCAAGGACGACATCGACCAGGAAGCCATCGACACCAAGCAGTCGGTCGGCCGCTTCGTCGACGGCGCCTACCGCTACGCCTATCCGATCGTCCTCGGCGTCACCGAAGGGGCCAAGGACGAGATCTGCTTCGCTTGCCATGGTGGCATGGGCATGGAATCCGGCGACGTCATCGCCGTGCTGTCATCGTCGCTGTCCACCGCCGAGACCGAGGCCAAGCTCAACAAGATCCTCACCTTCCTGATCGTCGGCGGCGTCGTCGCCACCTTCCTGGCGGTGATCGGGGTGCGCTGGATCCTGAAGTCGGTGATCGCCGATCCGGTCGCCGACATGACCAAGCGCATGAACCTGCTGGCCGGCGGCGACGTCTCCGTCGAGGTGCCGGCGCTCGACCGTCGTGACGAGATCGGCGACATCGCCCGCGCCGTCCAGGTGTTCAAGGACAACACCATTGCCAAGCAGGGCATGGAGGAAGAGGCCCGCAAGGCCGCCGCCGCCCGCGAGGCCCGCATGCTGCGCCTCGAAGAGCTGATCCGGGGCTTCGAGACCGCCGTCGCCTCGGTGTTGGAGACGGTGGAGAACTCGGCCCAGAAGATGACCGCCACCGCCCGCGGCATGGTCGAGTTCGCCGACGCCGCCGCCAACCGCGCCCAATCCGCCGCCGGTTCCGCCTCGGAGGCCAACTCCAACGTCCGCATGGTGGCCGAGGCGGCCGAGGAGTTGTCCAACGCCATCCGCGAGATCGCCCAGCAGGTGGCCATGTCCAACGACGTCGCCGCCAGCGCCACCCGCGAGGCGGACGGCGTCAACACCCGGGTCACCGGCCTGGCCGGAGCCGCCGACAAGATCGGTGAGATCATCGAGCTGATCACCGGCATCGCCGAGCAGACCAACCTGCTGGCGCTGAACGCCACCGTCGAGGCCGCCCGCGCCGGCGAGGCCGGCAAGGGCTTCGCCGTGGTCGCCAGCGAGGTGAAGAACCTGGCGCGTCAGACCGTCAAGGCCACCGAGGACATCTCCACCCAGGTCTCCACGATCCAGAAGGAGACCCACATGACGGTGGGCGCCATCAAGGGGATCGGCAGCACCATCAGCTCCATGGATGGCATCACCACCGCCATCGCCGCCGCCATCGAGGAGCAGGGCGCAGCCACCCAGGAGATCGCCCGCAACATCGACCACGCGGCCACCGGCACCAATTCGGTCTACGAGGACATCACCGAGGTCAGCCACGCCATCCACGAGACGGACCAGGCGGCCAAGGAAGTGCTGACGGCGGTGGAGAACCTGCAGCAGCAGTCCGCCACCCTGCGCATGGAGGTCGACCGCTTCCTGGCCGGCATCCGCGAGGTGTGACCCTGTCCGAGGTCGCGTTCTACGCCAACATCCTGCGCTTCGTCGCCGGCCGCAGCGACCGCTCCGACCCCAGGGTGGCCGAGATGATGGACGCCCTTGTCGACGCCGCCGGCGAGATCGAGGCGCGCGGGGCGCTCACGGTGCCAGCCGGACGCTACGAGATCACCGCCCGCGCCTTCGCCGGTGTGGCCGGGTTCCTGCTAAAGCAAATCCTTCCCGAGGCGGTGGCCCACGGCAACGCCGCCGGCGAGGCGCAGCTGCGCTGGGCGGTGGACGCCTCGATGGAGATGGTCAACCGCCTGCTGTCCGAGGCGGCCCTCGGCCACGGCGACCGCCCCATCGAACTGAGGCCGTCGCCGGGCGCCTGAAGGCCTAGCGGCGCTCCTTCTTGCGGTGCTCGCCGTCCTGGCGGTGCTCCAGGGAGTTGCCGTAATTGGGGCCGTCCTTGTCCTTCTTGGACTTCTTGTCCTTCTTCGACTTCTTGTCCTTCTTGCCCTTGGCGTCGTCGTCATCCTCGGCCTCGGTGGCGGCCGGAGTGGTGCCCAGGGTCTTGTTTACGGCGTCGGAAGCGGCTTGGGTCGCCGCCTGGGTGGCGGCTTCGGTGGCCGCCTTGGTCACGGTGTCCACCGCCGACTGCGCGAAGGCGGGGGAGGCGAGGGCCAGGGTCAGCGCGGTGATGACGGAGAATTTCATAAGGGCACTCCCTTTGGGATGGGTGCCCCAAGCGTAATGGGGAATCGCGGTGGAAAAAAGCCCCCGGTCGCGGCGCGGCCGGGGGCTGTTCAATCGAGTGGCGATCATCCCGCCAGGGCGGCCTCGATCCGGTCGATGGCCGCGGTGGCCGCCGAGGCGTCCGGGCCGCCGGCCTGGGCCATGTCGGGGCGGCCACCGCCGCCCTTGCCGCCCACGGCCTCCGAGCCGACACGGACCAGGTCCACCGCCGAGAAGCGGCCGGTGAGGTCGTCGGTGACCGCCACCACCAGGCTGGCCTTGCCGCCGTCGGTGGAGACCAGGGCGACGACGCCCGAGCCGATCTGCTTCTTGATCTCGTCGGCCATGCCCTTGAGGTCCTTGGCGGGGATGCCGTCCAGAACCCGGCCGGCGAAGGTGACTCCGGCCACCGTCTTGGTCTGGGCGCCGCCGCCGCCTCCCGAGGCCAGCTGCTTGCGGGTTTCGGCCAGTTCGCGCTCCAGCCGGCGGCGGTCCTCCATCAGCTGGGCGATGCGGGCCGGCAGGTCGGCCGGGCCGACCTTCAGCGCGCCGGCGGCGCGGGAGACCAGTTCCTCCTGCTCCTCGGCCCAGGCCAGGAAGGCGCCGCCGGTCACCGCCTCGACGCGGCGGACGCCGGCCGCCACCGCGCTCTCGCCGACGATCTTGAAGCCGCCGATGTCGCCGGTGCGCCGCACATGGGTGCCGCCGCACAGTTCGACGGAGAAGTGGAGGCCGGCATCGTCGCCGCCCATGGCGACCACGCGCACCTCCTCACCGTACTTCTCGCCGAACAGGGCCATGGCCCCGGCCTCGATGGCGGCGTCGGGGGTCATCAGCTTGGTGCCGACGTCGCGGTTCTTGCGGATCTGGCGGTTGACCTCGCGCTCGACCACGCGGATCTCGTCGATGCCCATGGCCTTGGGATGGGCGAAGTCGAAGCGCAGGCGGTCGGGCCCGACCTGACTGCCCTTCTGGGTAACGTGGCCGCCCAGGGTGTTGCGCAGCGCCGCGTGCAGCAGATGGGTGGCCGAGTGGTGGGCGCGGATGGCGTCGCGGCGCTCGGCGTCGACGGCGAGGTGGGCGTCCTCGCCCACCGCCACCGGGGCGCCTTCGACGGTGCCGAAATGGACCACCAGGTCGCCCAGCTTCTTCTGGGTGTCCTTCACCACCACCCGGGCCTTGCCACCGGCGATGGAGAGGGTGCCGGTGTCGCCGACCTGGCCGCCGGATTCGCCATAGAACGGCGTCTGGTTGACCACCACCGCCACCTCGTGGCCGGGATGGACGGCCTCGACCGACTTGCCGTTCTCGACCAGGGCGACAATCTTGCCCTCGGCCTCAATGGCGTCATAGCCCAGGAACTCCGTGGCGCCGTGGGCCTCGCGGACCTCGAACCACAGGCTTTCGGTGGCCGCCTCACCCGAGCCGGCCCAGGCCTTGCGGGCCTCGGCGCGCTGGCGCTCCATGGCGGCGTTGAAGCCGTCGGTGTCGACGCCGATGCCCTTGGACTTCAGGGCGTCCTGGGTCAGGTCGAGGGGGAAGCCGTAGGTGACGTAGAGCTTGAAGGCGGTCTCGCCGGGCAGCTTGGCGCCCTGGGCCAGGCGGGCGATCTCGTCGTCCAGCAGCCTCAGGCCCTTGTCCAGCGTGGCCTTGAAGCGGGTTTCCTCCAGCTTCAGGGTCTCGGTGATCAGGGCGCTGGCGCGGTTCAGCTCCGGATAGGCGTCGCCCATCTGCTTGACCAGGGCGGGGACGAGACGCCACATCAGCGGCTCGGCGCAGCCCATCAGGTGGGCGTGGCGCATGGCGCGGCGCATGATCCGGCGCAGCACGTAGCCGCGGCCCTCATTGGACGGCAGCACGCCGTCGGCGATCAGGAAGCACATGGAGCGCAGGTGGTCGGCGACCACCCGGTGCGACACCTTGTGCGGACCGTCGGGATCGGTGCTGGACGCATGGGCCGAGGCCTCGATCAGCGCCCGCATCATGTCGATATCGTAGTTGTCGTGCTTGCCCTGCAGCACGGCGGCCAGGCGCTCGAGGCCCATGCCGGTGTCGATGCTGGGCTTGGGCAGGGGCACGCGGGTGTCCTTGTCCACCTGCTCGAACTGCATGAACACCAGGTTCCAGATCTCGATGAAGCGGTCGCCGTCCTGGTCGGGGCTGCCGGGCGGGCCGCCGGGGATGGACGGGCCGTGGTCGAAGAAGATCTCCGAGCACGGGCCGCAGGGGCCGGTGTCGCCCATGGCCCAGAAATTGTCCGAGGTGGGGATGCGGATGATGCGGTCGTCGGCGAAGCCGGCGATGCGCTTCCAGGCGTCAAAGGCTTCGTCGTCGTCGTGGTAGACGGTGACCAGCAGGCGGTCGCGCGGCAGGCCGAAATCCTTGGTGATCAGGTTCCAGGCCAACTCGATGGCGCGCTCCTTGAAATAGTCGCCGAACGAGAAGTTGCCCAGCATCTCGAAGAAGGTGTGGTGGCGGGCGGTGTAGCCGACATTGTCGAGGTCGTTGTGCTTGCCGCCGGCGCGCACGCATTTCTGAGAGGTGGCGGCACGGACGTAGTCGCGCTTCTCGACGCCGGTGAAGACGTTCTTGAACTGCACCATGCCGGCGTTGGTGAACATCAGCGTGGGGTCGTTGCGCGGCACCAGCGGGCTGGAGGCGACCACCTCGTGGCCCTCGCGGGCGAAATAGTCGAGGAAGGCGCGGCGGATGTCGTTGGCGGTCTGCATGGGAATTGGCACATCGTCCTGGAAGGGAAGCGGTTTTTTAACCCGCCGGCCGGGCGCCTGTCCAGTTGGCGTCGGGGCCAGGACGGGGTATTGTGGTTGCATGCAACCGATGATCGCCCTTGCCGCCCTGATCCTTGTCGCCGCGTTCCCCGCCTGGGCGGGGCCGGTGCGGTGCGGCGACGACGGCGAGGGTGGCGCCTGCGTGTGGGGCCGGGCCGAGGGATTCGACGGCGCGTCGGTGCAGGTGCGCGGGCTGAAGCTGTCGCTAGTCGGCGTGGCCGTGCCGTCGCGGCGCGACCTGTGCGCCCACAAGGGCAGGGACTCCTTCGACTGCGCCCGGCCGGCCCGCAAGCGCATGGGTGAGCTGGTGGCCAAGGGGGTGGCCTGCGACATCCTCGACGTGGCCGGCGATCGCCTGCTCGGCCGGTGCCGG
>JBFMHS010000290.1:0-4973 GCA_040751765.1 Pseudomonadota bacterium
GCCTTGGAGGCATCCAGCAGGCGCAGGTCAGGCTCGATGAACATGGACACCCGAATGCCGGCCTCGGTCAGGCGGCCGACCATGGGGCGCAGACGGTCGACGGCGCCGGCGACGTCGAGCCCACCCTCGGTGGTGCGCTCCTCGCGCCGCTCGGGCACGATGCAGGCGGCATGGGGGCGGTGGCGCAGCGCGATGGTCACCATCTCCTCGGTGGCAGCCATCTCCAGGTTCAGCGGCAGTTGGATCTCGTTGGTCAGCCGCTCGATGTCGGAATCCGAGATGTGGCGCCGATCCTCGCGCAGATGGGCGGTGATGCCGTCGGCGCCGGCGGCGGCGGCCATATGGGCCGCCCGCACCGGGTCGGGATGCAACCCGCCGCGTGCGTTCCGGATGGTGGCGACGTGGTCGATGTTCACGCCCAGACGAAGCTTGTTCATATTATTAACCCCGGCATTTAATTAGACAGATAAACACAGAGGATAATATCTGCGTCCATCCGCATTCACCTGTGCCCCTAATTTCTTGCCCTCTCCACCGAGTTGATCACCGGCGTCGCCCGCAACGCTGCGATGATGTTGGTCAGGTGCCTCACGTCACGCACCTCGATGTCGATGATCATCTCGAAGAACTCGGTGGTACGGTTGGTGATCTTCAGGTTGGTGATGTTGCCCATGTTCTTGGCGATCACCGTCGAGATTGTGCCGAGCGCGCCAGGTTCGTTGGACACCACCAGGTCGACGCGGCCGATATGGGCGTTGGTGTCGGCGTCGTCCCACGACAGGTCCAGCCAGCGCTCGGGGGTGTCGGCGAACTGCTCCAGGTTCTCGCAGTCGATGGTGTGGATGGTCACCCCCTTGCCGGTGGTGACGATGCCGACGATGCGGTCGCCGGGCAGCGGGTGGCAGCAGCCGGCGAAATGCACCGCCATGCCCGGGATCAGGCCCTTGATGGGCACGGCGTGGCTTTTGCCCTTGCCCTCGGGCTTGGTCTTGCGCTGGATGGGGACAACGTTGTCCGTCGGCCGCTGGGCCTGGGCCTTGAGCTCGGGGAAGACCGCGTGCACCACCTCGCGGGCGGTCAGGGTCCCCTCGCCCACCATGGCGACCAGGTCGTCGGCCGACGACGCCTTGAAGATCTTGAGCACCCCGTCGAGCGCCTTGTCGGCGAAGTCGTAGCCTTCCTGGCGGAAGGCACGGACCAAGATGGCGCGGCCCAGGTCCACGTACTGGGCGCGCTGCTGGGTGCGCACGAAACGGCGGATGCGGGCGCGCGCCTTGCCGGTGACGACGAAGCGTTCCCAGGTCGGATTGGGCGTCTGCGCCTTGGACGTGATGATGTCGACCTGGTCGCCGTTCTGCAGTCGGGTGCGCAGCGGCATGATGCGACCGTTGATCTTGGCGCCGACGCAGGTGTCGCCGACCTCGGAGTGGACGGCGTAGGCGAAGTCCACCGGTGTGGCCCCCTGGGGCAGGCTGATCAGGTCGCCCTTGGGGGTGAACGCGAACACCTGGTCCTGGAACATCTCCAGCTTGGTGTGTTCCAGAAACTCCTCAGGATTGGCGGCGTGCTCCAGGATGTCCAGCAGCTCGCGCAGCCAGCGGTATTGGCGGCCGTCGGTCAGCCGCCCGCCACCCTGCTTGTACTTCCAGTGAGCGGCGACACCCAGCTCGGCCAGCTCGTGCATCTCCTGGGTGCGGATCTGCACCTCGATGCGGTGGCGCTCGGGGCCGAACACGCCGGTATGCAGCGAGCGGTAGCCGTTGGGCTTGGGAGTCGAGATGTAGTCCTTGAACCGGTTCGGCACCATTGGATAGCGGGAATGGATGGTGCCCAGCGCGCGGTAGCAATCCTCGACGCTGTCGACCACCACCCGGAAGGCCATGATATCCGACAGTTGCTCGAAGCCGACGTTCTTGCGCTGCATCTTGAGCCAGATGCTGTAGGGCGTCTTCTCGCGGCCCGACACGATGGCCTTGACGCCGGCCTCCTCCAGGGTCTTGCGGAGCTCCTCGAGGATGCGCCCGATGAGGTCGCCGCCCTGCTCACGCAGGAAGTTCAGCCGCGAGATGATCGAGGCCCGGGCGTCACCGTGCAGTTCGGTGAAGGCCAGGTCCTCCAACTCCATCTTCATCTCCTGCATGCCGATGCGTTCGGCCAGCGGAGCGTAGATCTCCATGGTCTCCAGGGCGATGCGGCGGCGCTTCTCGGGCTTGGAGATGTAATGGAGCGTGCGCATGTTGTGCACGCGGTCGGCCAGCTTCACCAGCAGAACACGGATGTCGTCGCTCATGGCCAGGACCAGCTTGCGCAGGTTCTCGGCCTGCTTGGCGTGGTCCGACTGCATCTCGATGCGCGACAGCTTGGTGACGCCGTCCACCAGGCGCCCGATCTCGTGGCCGAAGAGCTTCTCGATGTCCTCCAGCGTCGCCGGCGTGTCCTCGATGGTGTCGTGCAGCAGCGCGGTGATGATGGAAGAGGAGTCGAGGCGGTAGCGGGTCAGGATGCCCGCCACCTCGATGGGATGGGAGAAATAGGGGTCGCCCGAGGCCCTGAGCTGCGACCCGTGCATCTTCATGGCGAAGACGTAGGCGCGGTTGATTGCCTCCTCGTCCGCCGCCGGATCGTAGGACTTGACGCGCTCGACCAGTTCGAATTGGCGCATCATGCGTCGTCATCCCTCCCCGGGCGCCGGCCGGGCGAGGGGCGGGGCGGCACCGGCGCCAACCGTCCGGCCATCAGCCGCCCCATTCCATCGGACCCGCCGTCAGTCCTCGACGTCGGGCATGTCGCCGGCCGAGAAGTCGGCATCGAAATCCACGCCGTCCTCGGACACGTTCAGGCCGTCCTCGGACGCCTCGGCGTCGGCAGCGGCCATGTTGTCGAACGCGATGTCGCGCTCGGGCATGAAGGCCTCCATCTCGTCGGCCTCGGGCTCGTCGTTCTCGACATGCTTTTGCAGGCCCTGGACCAGGGCGTTCTGCAGGTGGTCGAGCGGGACGGTGTCCTCGGCGATCTCGCGCAGCGCCACGACGGGGTTCTTGTCGTTGTCGCGCTCGACGGTGATCTTGCCGCCGGACGAGATGTCGCGGGCGCGTTGCGCCGCCATCAGAACCAGTTCGAAGCGGTTCGGAACCTTGAGTACGCAGTCTTCAACCGTAACGCGGGCCATGGAACGTCCCTTGAAAATGCGGCGATGGGTAAGAATCCGAGTGTATATATTGGGAGCCGCCCAGGAAAGCAAGCTTCCGCCCCGCATGCCACCCCCTCGAAAGGGAATGCCGGCCCGATTGGGGTTGCCCTCCGCCCGGCACGGACCTAACTTTAGCGTCATTGAGGTGGGGGCCGCCGGTCCCCGGAATTTCGGTCCCCGGAATTTTTTTAGCGAGTTCCCGCCATGCATTTCCATCCCGCCGAACGGATCGGCCTATTCATCGACGGCTCGAACCTCTATGCAGCCGCGCGCGCCCTGGGCTTCGACATCGACTACAAGCGCCTGCTGGAGCATTTCGCCTCGAAGGGACGTCTGATCCGGGCGTTTTATTATACCGCCCTGATCGAGGACCAGGAATACTCGCCCATCCGGCCATTGGTCGACTGGCTGGACTACAACGGCTACACCATGGTCACCAAGCCGACCAAGGAATTCACCGACGCCATGGGCCGGCGCAAGATCAAGGGCAACATGGACATCGAACTGGCCATCGACGTCATGGAGATGGCCCAGCACCTCGACCACGTGGTGCTGTTCTCTGGCGACGGCGACTTCCGCCGCCTCGTCGAGGCGGTACAGCGCAAGGGCGTGCGGGTTTCGGTGGTGTCCACCGTCCGATCGCAACCACCAATGGTGGCCGATGAACTGCGCCGCCAGGCCGATACCTTCATCGAACTGCTGGAATTGGAACCCATCATCGCCCGGTCCGTCGCCCACCGCGAGGACCGTCTGGCCGCCCAGCAGGCGGCCATGATGGTCAGGGACGACGACGAGGAGTGACCGCGTCCTTTTCCGGCCCCGCCGCCGACTGCGGGCTGTGCCCGCGCCTGGTGGAATTCCGCCGCGCCAACGCGGACGCCAACCCCGGCTGGCACAACCGCCCCGTCCCCTCGTTCGGGCCGCTGGGCGCGCCCCTGCTCTTCGTCGGCCTGGCCCCTGGCCTCAGGGGCGCCAATGCCACCGGCCGCCCGTTCACCGGCGACTTTGCCGGCGACCTGCTCTACGCCACGCTGAAGGCCTTCGGCCTGGCCGAGGGCGACTACCGGGCGCGGGCCGACGACGGGTTCCGGCTGGTGGGGGCGCGGGTGACCAACGCCGTGCGCTGCGTTCCGCCCGCCAACAAGCCCCTGCCCGCCGAGTTTGCCGCCTGCCGCCCGTTCCTGGTCGCCGAAATGGCCGCAATGCCCGACCTGCGCGGCCTGTTCGCCATCGGCCGCGACGCCCACGAGGCGGTGCTCGGCGTGCTGGGACTGCGCAAGTCCGCTTTTCCTTTCGCCCACGCCCGCCTGCACCGGCTTCCCGGCGGCCTGGTCCTGGCCGACAGCTATCACTGCTCGCGCTACAACACCAATACCGGCCGCCTGACCGAGGCCATGTTCCATGACGCGGTCAAGACGCTGATGGACGCCGTGCCCTAGCCTGTCTTGCCGCAGCGCACACTTTTCTTGGTGTGTCGCGGCGCCCGGCGCCACAATATTTTGTTTGCACAAAATTGTCATATACCCTACGGTCTGTCGGCCGCGAATGGCGCCGGCTTAACGTCATGGTCATGGCCGTGTGCCATGATGAATGGGAGTCGCGAGGAGGGCTCATGGTCATGATGCGCATCCACTGGAACGACGAGTTCAAGCTGGGCCTGCCCGCCATCGACGCGGACCACGAGGAACTGGTCGACCTGTGCAACCAGTTCCTGGAAGCCGCCCAGAACGCCGCCCCCATCGCCGAACTGGCCGGTGCGCTGGACCGGCTGCTGCTGCGCACC
>JBFMHS010000291.1:0-7152 GCA_040751765.1 Pseudomonadota bacterium
GCCCGGTGTCCATCAAGACCATCGAGCAC
This sequence comes from Pseudomonadota bacterium, assembly GCA_040751765.1. GTDB lineage: Bacteria > Pseudomonadota > Alphaproteobacteria > Rhodospirillales > Magnetospirillaceae > CALABS01. The sequence goes on from JBFMHS010000291.1 coordinate 30, forward strand.
GCCATCGTCGAGCGCGCCTGGGCCGAGGGCTGGATCAAGCCCGACACCTCGAAGCCACGCACCGGCAAGAAGGTGGCGGTGGTCGGCGCCGGCCCGGCCGGCATGGCCGCGGCCCAGCAGTTGGCCCGCGCCGGCCACGCGGTGACGCTGTTCGAGAAGAACGCCTTTGTCGGCGGCCTGCTGCGCTACGGCATCCCCGACTTCAAGCTGGACAAGCGCATCATCGAGCGCCGCGCCGGGCAGATGAAGGAAGAGGGGATCGAGATCCGCACCGGCGTCCATGTCGGCGTCGACCTGGCCGCCAAGGACCTTCTGGCCGGCTTCGACGCGGTGGTGCTGTCGGGCGGCTCCGAGAAGCCGCGCGACCTGCCGGTGCCGGGCCGCGACCTGGCCGGCATCCACTTCGCCATGGATTTCCTGACCCAGCAGAACCGCCGCGTCTCCGGCGAGGGCGTGCCGGGTGGCATGGACATCCTGGCTACCGGCAAGAAGGTGGTGGTCATCGGCGGTGGCGACACCGGCGCCGACTGTGTCGGCACCTCCAACCGCCAGGGTGCCGCCTCGGTGACCCAGATCGAGATCATGCCGCGTCCACCCGAGAAGGAGGACAAGCTGGTCACCTGGCCGCTGTGGCCGAACAAGCTGCGCACCTCGACCTCGCATGATGAGGGGTGCGAGCGGCGCTGGTCGGTGGCCACCCAATCCTTCGCCGGGGCGAACGGCAAGGTCACGAAGCTCAACTGCGTCGAGGTGGACGCCCGGTTCCAGCCGATCGCCGGCACCGAGTTCACCCTCGAGGCCGATCTGGTCCTGCTGGCCATGGGCTTCGTCCATCCGGTCCATGAAGGCCTGATCGACGGCCTCGGCATCGAGAGGGACGGCCGCGGCAACGTCCTGGCCGACGCCGTCAAGTACCAGACCTCCAACCCCAAGGTGTTCGCCTGTGGCGACATGCGCCGTGGCCAGTCCCTGGTGGTGTGGGCCATCCGCGAAGGCCGCCAGGCCGCCCGCGCGGTGGACGAATACCTGATGGGCGCCAGCGAATTGCCGCGCTGAAGTACTTTAGAAAGCGCTAAACTATTGCTGGGGCCGATACCTGATGGTGTCGGCCCTTATTCTTGGTGGTATGCGCTACGTGCATTGACCCGCTGCGTTGCTCATACCGCCGGTCTAATTGACATTATTCCGAGCCCCATGCTTTAAGGCGTCTTCGCCCTACCCGTTGGTGGGGATAAGGCGTGTGCTTTTCTTGGGGTTTGGGCATGTTCATCGACAATCTGCGCTTCCGGTCAAAGATCCTGCTGATCGTGTTGGCGTCCCTGTTCGGCATGGCCGTGACCATGGGGTTGGGGCTGCGCACCCTTCACCAGGAACTGATGGACAGCCGCCGGATCAAGACCCAGAACCTGGTCGAGGTCGCCCACGGATTGATCGACCACTACGCCAAGGAGGCCCTGGCCGGGCGTATGGCGACGGAGGACGCCAAGGCGGCGGCCCTGGCGGCGCTCAAGGCGCTACGCTACGACGGCGTGGAGTATTTCTGGGTGAACGATATGGTTCCCCGGATGGTGATGCACCCCATCAAGCCGGAACTCGACGGCAAAGACCTCAGCGCCTTCGAGGACAAGGCGGGCAAGAAGCTGTTCGTCGCCTTCGTCGAGGAAGTGCTGAAGAACAAGGCCGGCTTCGTCGACTATCTGTGGCCCAAGCCCGGCCACGACGCGCCGGTTCCCAAGGTGTCCTACGTCAAGGGCGTCGACGCGTGGGGCTGGGTGGTCGGTTCGGGAATCTACGTTGACGACGTCGAAACCCAGTTCTGGCGCGATGCCGCCACCCAAGGCACCGTCAACGGCTCGGTGATCGCGGTGGTGCTGGCGCTGTCGTGGTGGATCGGCGGCCGCGCCGCCGGCGCCATGGCCGCCGTCACCGACGGCATGATGCGCCTGGCCGGGGGCGACACCGCCATCTCGCTGGCCGGCCGCGACCGCAAGGACGAGGTCGGCGGCATGCTGCGCGCCGTCGAGGTGTTCCGCGACAACGCGCTGGCGGTGAAGGCGCTGCAGCACGAGCAGGAGGAATCCCGCCTCCGCGCTGAACGCGAGCGTCGCGACACCTTGGCCGAACTGGCCCGCCAGCTGGAACAGGGTGTTTCGGCCGCCGCCCAGGCGGTCAACGCCGCCGCCAGCCAGATGCGCACCACCGCCACCGCCATGGCCGACACCGCCGACCGCACCACTGGCGAATCATCGATCGTGGCGGCCTCCATGCAGCAGACCACTGCCAGCGTCGAGACGGTGGCGGCTGCCGCCGAGGAGCTCAACGCCTCCATTTGCGAGATCGCCCGCCAGGTCACCGAGGGCACCCGCATCGCCGGCGAGGCGGTGGGCGCGGCGTGGCGTACCGACGGCGTGGTGCGCGGTCTTTCCGAGGCCGCCGGCCGCATCGGCGAGGTGGTCAGCCTGATCAACGACATCGCCGGCCAGACCAACCTGCTGGCCTTGAACGCCACCATCGAGGCGGCCCGCGCCGGCGACGCCGGCAAGGGCTTCGCTGTGGTGGCCAACGAGGTCAAGCACCTCGCCAACCAGACTGCCAAGGCCACCGACGAGATCAGCAACCAGATCGCCGGCATCCAGGGCACCACCGCCGAGGCGGTGACGGCGATCCAGGAGATCGGCCGAACCATCGAGAACATGAGCGAGATCGTCGCGGCCATCGCCGCCGCCGTCGAGCAGCAGGGCGCCGCCACCAACGAAATCGCCCGCAACGTCGCCGAGGCGGCGGCCGGCGCGCAGGATGTCTCGGCCCATGTCACCTCGGTCAGCGACGCCGCCACCAGGACCGGCGCCGCCGCGCGGGAAGTCCTGGCGGCGGCCGATTCCCTGGCCCGTGATTCGCAGGATCTGCAGGGCGGCCTGGCCCGCTTCCTCGACGGCGTGCGGCGCACCTAGGCGCCGCTCAGCCCCGGCAGTCGGCCAGGTCGGCGCAGGGTTCGTCGGCGGTGATGACGATGCCGCGCGTCTCGATCCGACGCGGCAGCATGGTGGCGGGATCCAGGTGGACCTGGATGGGCTCGCTGTCCCACTTCTCCGGCTCCTCGAAGCCGGCGATGGGCACGATCTCGGCCGCCAACTCCACCGCCGGGAAGCTTTGCCACCACACATGGACCTCCTCCAGCCCGACCACCCGGACGCGCAGGTCGAAGCGGCGGACGCCGTCATAGACCGGTACCGCGAAGCTGTCGGGGCCGCCATGGAAGGCGCGGCGGACGCCGCGCCCGACCAGCACCATGCCGGTGGCCGGATCGACGCCCCGCCGCAGGTGCCCGGGGACCGGCGGCGGGTTCTTGTCGTCCGGCCCTGGCGGCGCCGTCCAGCGGATGGTGTTCTCCAGCAGCCGTGCCTGCGGCCCCCGCGGGGCATAGGACACCGCCACCTGTCCCTCGCGCTTGGCGGTGCGCAGGTGGTTGCGGTACAGGCTCGGCACCGGCCGCCCGTCCGTCAATTGGCCCTCGGCCATGCCCTCCACGTCCAGGTGCAGGAAGCCGGCGACCAGCCCCTCGGTCTCCATGGACCACAGGGCGCGGTAGCCGTCTCCCGTCTCGGCGCGGCCGAAGGTTCCCTCGCCGACCGGGAGCCCCATCCAGTAGACGTCGTAGCGCCAGCCGGCCGGGGCCGAGGCGACGGCATGGGCAGGCAGGGCGGCCAGCAACAGGGCGAACGCGACTCTCAGCATGGAAACCTCCTCCCTGGAATATGGGATGTCCGAGGCCCACCCGGGCGGGCGGGCGGGCGGCCGCCCATGTCAACTACCCAGAAGTCATAGGTCGCACGACGCGCTCGCATCCCCGTGGGATGTGGTGTAAGTCCGACGGTGTCCATGGTGCGCTGCACAATCACCTGTCGGTCGGTGCGCGGCGCAACAAAAGGACAGGACGGCGGGTCGCCGGATGTGTAACATTTCACGGACCCGTCCCTTGGCAAGGGTGGAATGTCCGTGCATTCTGACGTTCTAATATAAGGCGCCCGTCGGTGGCGCAGGGGAAACGATAATGAAGATTGGAATGCCGAAGGGCGCCGGCCGGGCGCGCGTGGCCGCCCCGCCCGGTATTCCGGCTTTCTAAGAACAGGAGAAGCCATGTCCTTGACCATTGGTGTTCCCAGGGAAACCTTCGCCGGCGAAAAGCGGGTGGCGACCGTTCCCGACGTCGTTGAGAAGCTGATCAAGCTGGGCTTCTCGGTCATGGTCGAATCCGGTGCCGGAGCGGCCGCCAATTGCGACGACGACACCTATGTCGCGGCCGGCGCCACCGTCGCCAAGGATGCCGACGAACTGTACGCCGCCGCCGACGTGGTCTTCCGGGTCCGCCCACCCTCGCTTGAGGAAGTGGCGCGGATGAAGGAAGGCACCACCCTGATCGGCTTCATCTGGCCGGCCCAGAACCCCGAGCTGATGGAGGCCATGAAGGCGCGCAAGCTGACCGTCCTGGCCATGGACTCGCTGCCGCGTCTGCTCAGCCGCGCCCAGAAGATGGACGCGCTGACCTCCATGGCCGGCATCACCGGCTACCGCGCCGTCATCGAGGCCGCCAACCATTTCGGCCGCTATTTCGCCGGCCAGGTGACCGCCGCCGGCAAGATTCCGCCGGCCAAGGTGTTCATCGCCGGCGCCGGCGTCGCCGGCCTGGCCGCGCTGGGCGCCGCCGTCAGCCTGGGTGCCATCGTGCGCGCCAACGACACCCGCGCCGAGGTGGCCGACCAGGTCAAGTCCATGGGCGGCGAGTTCGTCAAGGTGGACTACGAGGAAGAGGGCTCCGGCGGCGGCGGCTACGCCAAGGTGATGAGCGAGGGCTTCCAGGCGGCGCAGCGCGAAATGTACGCGCAGCAGGCCCGCGAGGTGGACATCATCATCACCACCGCCCTGATTCCCGGCAAGCCCGCGCCCAAGCTGATCACCGCCGACATGGTCAAGTCCATGAAGCCGGGCAGCGTCATCGTCGACCTGGCCGCCGAGCAGGGCGGCAACTGCGAGCTGACCGAGCCGGGCCAGGTGGTGGTCAGGCACGGCGTCACCATCGTCGGCTACACCGATTTCCCGTCGCGCATGGCCAAGCAGTCGTCGACGCTCTACGCCACCAACCTGCTGCGCCTGGCCGAGGAGCTGTGCAAGACCAAGGACGGCATCATCGACGTCAACATGGACGACGACGCCATCCGCGGCCTCACCGTCGTCAAGGACGGCGAGATCACCTGGCCGCCGCCGCCCCTCAAGCTGCCGCCGCCGCCGGCCCCCAAGGCCGCCGCCGCCGCCGTTTCGGCGCCCGAGAAGAAGTCGGGCGGCCACGGCCATGGCGCCGCTCCCATGAGCGCCAAGGCGCTGGCCATCACGTTCGGCATCGGCGCCCTGGCCTTCTGGTTCGTCGGCGCCTACGCACCGGCGGCCTTCCTCGGCCACTTCACCGTCTTCGTGCTGGCCTGCTTCGTGGGCTACATGGTGGTGTGGAACGTCACCCCGGCCCTGCACACCCCGCTGATGAGCGTGACCAACGCCATCTCGTCGATCATCGTCATCGGCGCCCTGGTCCAGATCTCGCCGCCCTTGGCCGACGGCGTCGACCGGCCCGGTTTCTGGATCGGCCTCTTGGCCTTCGTCAGCATCGTCCTGACCTCGATCAACATGTTCGGTGGCTTCGCGGTCACCCGTCGCATGTTGGCCATGTTCCGCAAGTAAGGGGGGCACCATGTCCGCGGGTCTCGCTACCGTTTCCTATATCGGTGCCACCATCCTGTTCATCCTGAGCCTGGGCGGCCTCTCGAACCCCGAGACGTCCCGGCGCGGCAACATCCTGGGCATCATCGGCATGACGCTGGCCGTCATCGCCACCGTGTTCGGGCCGCAGGTCACGCTGGGCGGCCTGCCGTGGATCATCATCGCCATGGTCATCGGCGGCTCGGTGGGTCTGTACGCCGCCCGCGTGGTCAAGATGACCCAGATGCCGGAACTGGTCGCCCTGATGCACTCGCTGGTCGGCCTGGCCGCCTGCCTGGTCGGCTTCGCCTCCTATGCCGATACCTCCCACGCCTTCGTGGGCGTCGAGAAGACCATCCACGAGGTCGAGATCTATGTCGGCATCCTGATCGGCGCCGTGACCTTCTCGGGCTCGCTGATCGCGTTCGGCAAGCTGTCGGCCAAGATCGACGGCAAGCCGCTGCTGCTGCCGGCGCGCCACTGGCTGAACCTGGCCGGCCTGATCGTGGTGATCGTCTTCGGCAAGGTCTTCCTCAATGCCGAGTCCGGCTGGGGCGGCGGTTTCGCGCTGGTCGTGATGACCCTCGTCGCGCTGGCCTTCGGCGTGCACATGGTCATGGCCATCGGCGGCGCCGACATGCCGGTCGTCGTCTCCATGCTGAACAGCTATTCCGGCTGGGCGGCGGCGGCCACCGGCTTCATGCTCAGCAACGACCTCCTCATCGTCACCGGCGCGCTGGTGGGCTCGTCGGGCGCGATCCTGTCGTACATCATGTGCCGGGCGATGAACCGCAACTTCATCAGCGTTATCGCGGGCGGCTTCGGCACCGGCGGCGGCGCTCCGGCGGCGGCGGCAGGCGACGCCCAGCCGGCCGGCGAGGTCAGCCCGATCAGTGCCGTCGAAACCGCGGAGCTGCTGAAGGATGCCAAGAACGTGGTCATCATCCCCGGCTATGGCATGGCCGTGGCGCAGGCCCAGCACACGGTCTACCAGATCACCAAGCTGCTGCGCGACAAGGGCGTCAACGTCCGCTTCGGCATCCACCCGGTGGCCGGCCGCATGCCGGGCCACATGAACGTGCTGCTGGCCGAGGCCAAGGTGCCCTACGACATCGTGCTGGAGATGGACGAGATCAACGACGACTTCCCCGAGACCGACGTCGCCATGGTCATCGGCGCCAACGACATCGTCAATCCGGCGGCGCAGGAGGACCCCAATTCCCCCATCGCCGGCATGCCGGTGCTGGAGGTGTGGAAGGCCAAGACCTCCATCGTCATGAAGCGCTCGATGGCGTCGGGTTACGCCGGCGTCGACAATCCGCTGTTCTACAAGGAGAACAACCGGATGCTGTTCGGCGACGCCAAGAAGATGCTG
>JBFMHS010000292.1:0-5578 GCA_040751765.1 Pseudomonadota bacterium
ACATGTTGCCGGGCCCCTTGAGCACCTCGATGCGTTCGATGTCCTGGGGGTCGATGCGGTCGAACAGGGTGAAGCTGTCCGGGTCGGTCATCGGCACGCCGTCGCGCAGGACCATGACCTCGCGCACGCCATAGGCGGTGGCGACGCCCGCCCCACGCACCACCAGGCGCACGTCGTAACCGCCGTTCTTGCTGTCGATCTGAACGCCAGGGGTGCCCTGGAGGGCATCCTTGATGTTCATCATCTTGGCCTCGTCGATGCGCTGCGAGCCGACGACGGTGATGGACTGCGGGACGTCCTTGGTGGCCCGCTCCGAGCGGGTGGCCGTGACGCTCACCTCGTCCAGGCGCTGGACGTCCTCGGCCCCGGCCTGGGGCGAGCTCAGAAGTGCCGCGAGCGCGGCGCCGGCCGACGCCAGATGGCGCCGCCGAATACGACGGTCATGCATATCGAAATCTCTCCGCTGATGAAACATTCCGCGCGGCACCACGCCACGCGGTCGGGATCAGCGGAGAACGGGAGGAGCGCGGGGGGAGAACGATCCCGGCGGGGTGGCCGCCAGGGGGGACGCCAGCGCCAGGACCGGCGGCGGCGCCGCCGCCGCGACGGGCAGCGGCAGGGCGATGTCGGCGACCGGCTCGACGGACCCCGACAGCAGCGGCAGGCAGAAGCTGCACGACAGCCCGGTCTCTGCGGCGTCGGTGTGCTTGGTCCAGCCGCCCTGGCCGTCGGGGACCATGGTGATGAGCCCCTGGGCGGTGCAGATGGTGATGCTGCCCGGGGGCGCCAGGTTGGCCGAGGCGGTGGGGACCAGCCCCAGCAGCGGGGCGGCGATCTGCAGGATCAGGGCGACAAGAAGCGCGCGGACGAGCGATCCATCGCCCCGCAACAGCTTCAGTATCCCTGTTCTCCTGCCGGTGGACATCAGTCCCGGTGCCTCCCTCGCGCTGAACCATAACGATGGTCGGGGGGGAAAGTCAAAACCGTGACGATGGTCAAATGGACTTTCGATCCATTCCGCCGCTGGCGCGTTGACGGAATGGGACCGGGAACGCTATGGAAGCCGTCATGGACTTGAACGTCGTCGAAGCCGGTCACGGCCGGCCGCTGGTCATCCTTCACGGCCTGCTGGGCTCGTCGCGCAACTGGGGCGCCATCGTCCGCCACTTGGGCGAACGCCACCGCGTGCTCGCCCTCGACCTGCCCAACCACGGAGCCTCGCCCTGGAGCGAGGCCATGGACTACCCATTCATGGCCCGCGCCGTCGCCGCCTTCATCGAGGCGCGGGGGCTGGGGCCATCCCTGGTGGTCGGGCATTCCATGGGCGGCAAGGCGGCGATGACGCTTGCGCTGACCCGGCCCGAGCTGGTGGCCGGGCTGGTGGTGGTGGACATCGCGCCGGTGGGCTACGGCCATACCTTCGCCCCCTACATCAAGGCCATGCGGGGCGTCTCGCTGGCCCGCGCGACCCGCCGCGCCGACGTGGACGAGCAGTTGAAGACGGTGATCCCGGATCCGCGCGTGCGGGCGTTCCTGATGCAGAACCTGGACGGCGAGCCGGGCGGCTACCGGTGGCGCCCCAATCTCGCGACCCTGGCCGCCAGCATGTCCGACATCCTCGACTTCCCCAGCTTCCCCGAGGGCAGCCGCCACGAGGGGCCGACCCTGTTCCTGGCGGGAGCCGATTCCGACTATGTGCTTCCCGAGCACCGTCCCGAGATCGACCGCCTGTTCCCCCAGGCCCGGGTCGAATGGGTGGACGGAGCCGGCCACTGGCTGCATGCCGACCGCCCCGATGCGTTGGTGGACGCGGTTTCGCGCTTCGCGTAGGGGTTTCGCGGCGCGACAATTGAACGCACGGTTGGATAACCCCTCGCCGATTGTGCCAATGATGATACGATAGTATTGGTATTGCCACTGGGCTCATCGGGAGAAACATCTTGCGGGTGGTCGAGGCTGCGCGCTTGCAGCGGATGATCGTTGCCTTTTCCGTCGGCGCGTTGGCGCTGGTGGCGGCCATCGTCGCGGCCGTGGCGATCCTGCCGATGCAGCGGCAGATGAAGTCCTCGGCCGACGCCGCGCTGGTCCACGGGCTGGCCCTGGACTCGGTGGCGGTCGGCGAGATCGTGGCCCGGGCCCAGGACCTTGCCCGGCAGGTGACCAGCCGCAGCGTCATCCGTGACGCGCTGATCCGCTACAATCGCGGCGAGATGACCGCCGAGCAACTCGCCGCCTTCACCTCGGACAAGCTGGCCGACGCCATGCGGCTGTCCGACGAGATCCTTGGCATCCTGCGCCTGGATGCCGAGGGCAACCCGGTGGTGGCGGTGGGGCGGCCGATTCCGGCATCGCTGTGGGACCCCGCCTTTTCGCCGCCCCCGCCAATCACCCCTCCGCGCGCCGTCGAGGGCGGGCACGCGCTGGTGGTTTCGGCCCCCATCCTGGGCAAGGACAACCGGCACGAGGGCACCGACGTGCTGCTGTTCGATGCCGCCGCGCTGAAGGCCCTGGTCACCAACCACGAGGGCCGGGGCGAGACCGGCGAGGTCATCCTGGCCGGGCCCGAGGGGCCGTTCTTTCCACTGCGCCGGCCGCCGGGCATCCTGTCGCGGGCCCTGGAGCGGGCCGGCGACAGCCCGGATCTGGTCAGTGGACGCGGCGGTGACGGGGAGGCGGAGGCGGCGGCCGTCCGCCGCCTGCCCCAGGCCGGGTGGATCGCGGTTTCCCGCATGGCCGAGCGTGAACTCTATTTCCAGGTTGACCGCTTGATTCTCGCGGTGGGGGGAGTGGTGGCGGCGCTGATCGCCGTCGGCACCGGTGGACTGTGGCTGATGCTGCGCCCCATGGCCGGCCGGATGCTCATCCACACCAGCGACCTCGCCCAGGAGGTCGAGGAACACAGGATGGCGGAGGCCAGCCTGCGTGTCGTCAACCGCGCCATGCGCACCCTGTCGGCCGGCAACCAGGCCCTGGTCCACGCCGAGAGCGAGGAGCACCTGCTGCGGACGATGTGCGAGGTGATGGTCGAGGCGGGCGGGTACGCTGCGGCGTCGGTGGCGCTGGATGCCGGTGGCCATCCGGTGGCGCGCGCCGGCGATCCCGGGATCGCGGCGCTGACCGCGGGCGTCGGCCTGGCCGCGACGGTGATGTCCGCCGGCACGGCGGTCGCCGTGCCCGATATCGACCTCGATCCGGTGGTCGGCCATTGGCGCGACACCTACCGGGCACTGGGCGTCCGCTCGCTGCTGGTGCTGCCGCTGGTCGCCGGTGGCGGCCCCGCCCTCGGGGTGCTGGCCATCCATGCCGCCCAGCCCCACGTGTTCGCCGATCCCGAGGAGCGGGCGCTGCTGGACGAACTGGCCGGCGACCTGGCTTACGGGCTCCAGACCCTGCGCGCCCGCACCGATCGCGATCGTCACCGTGCCGCCCTGGAGCGGGTGCTGGAGGGGACCATCCAGGCGGTCGCCACCACGGTGGAGGTCCGCGACCCCTATACCGCCGGCCATCAGCATCGCGTGGCCGACATCGCGGTGGCCATCGGCCGCGCCATGGGACTGGACGAGGAGCGGCAGAAGGGGCTGCGGGTGGCGGGGCTGGTGCACGACATCGGCAAGGTGTCGATCCCGGCCGAAATCCTCAACCGCCCCAGCAAGCTGTCGGAAACCGAGTTTGCCGTCATCAAGGGCCATCCGCGCACCGGCTGGGACATCCTCAGCCCCATCGATTTCCCCTGGCCGGTGGCCGACGTGGTGCTCCACCACCACGAGCGGCTCGACGGATCGGGCTATCCCGACGGGCTGAAGGGCGACGAGATCGGCCTGGAAGCGCGGATCATGGCGGTGGCCGACGTCGTCGAGGCCATCGCCTCGCATCGTCCCTACCGCCCGGCCCTGGGCCTGGAGGCGGCGGTGGCGGAGCTGCGCGCCCATCGGGGCACCCGCTACGATCCCGACGTGGTCGACGCCTGCGCCCGGCTGGTGGAGACCGGCGCGTTGAAGCTGAGCTGAGGGGCGGCGCCGCCGCCCCCCGTGGCTCCGCTCACTCGGCTGCGGCCTGGGCCGGGCGCCATTCGGGCACCGGGTGCGGCCCCTCGGTTTCCAGACGGTATTCGCCGCCCTTGTCCTCGATATGGCGGCGAATGATCATCTCGCTGGGCGGGATGTCGTTGCCGTTGACCGCCTTCTGGTACTGGAAGGTCGGATAGTCCGGGGGCATCTGGTCGAACGGCTTGAACTCAGTGCCGTCGGCGGTCAGCTTGGCCTGGGAATCCAGGATCTTGCGGATGAACTGCTTGTTGGACTGGAACTTCACCGGCGTCGGCATTTCCTTGGGGAACATGTCGCGGGCATCCTTGCCGTCCAGCTTCTTCAGCAGCTCGTTGGCCATCTGGAGATGGGTCACCTCCATGGCCAGATGGTTCTCCCACATCTTGCGGATGCGCGGATCGGGCTCGTCGAGCATGAAGGAGTGGTACAGGTAGCACTCGTTGTACTCGTGCAGGACAAGCATTTCCGCCCACGATGCCGAAGGATCGTTGAGGCATTCGTACTGGGTGACGTGCTGCTCCTCGATCTGGGCGATCTCCAGGTACAGCCCGCGCGCCACCGGGTCGGTGGGGCGGTTGCCGACATTCATGTAGAAGTTCAGCGTCTGCTGCTCGGCTGCCGTGATGGTCAGCGCATTCATCAGCGAGATGAACTGGGCCGTCTTGCGGTCCAGGCTCTTGCGGACGTCGTCGTGGGGGTGGCGGTGCTCGATGGCGGTGGGGCGGCCGGGGGTGATCTCGGTGGCGCGGCCGACGATGTCGGCGGCCTTGCGGCCCTCCATCATGTCGAGCAGGTTGGCGTAGCGGTAGAGGTGGTCGAAATCCTCCAGCAGGCCGAACTCATAGACCTGGCGTGCGTAGGGGTCGGGCTCGTTCTGGCAGATCCAGGCGGTCAGGTCGACGGCCACCTGCTCGTAGCCGATGGTGACCTCGATGGTGCTTTCCTGGCCGGGGATCAGCCAGTTGACCATCTTCTGCTGCTGCTGCTCGGCCCGGCGCACCAGCGCCAGCTGCCGTTTGAGCTCGATGTCGACGGTATGGCGGGCGAACTGGTGGCCGAACAGCGCCGCCTCGACCTCGACGCCGTTCATGGCGATGACCCGGCAGCGGGTATAGGGATCGACGTCGTACTTGTCGTAGGGCTTGACGTTCAGCTCCTTCCAGCTGTGGAGCTGCTTGTCGATCGGCATGCCCTTTTCGTCGAAGGGATTGAAGCCCATGGGATGTCTCCGGTGGCTGGTTTTAGAACGCTTCCACGGAAACAGCCCAGGATGACCACGGTGCGCGGCGCAGCCCGATGCGCGCGGCGCTCATGCCGGGCGCGCAAAGAAAAACCCCTTCGCCAAGGGGGGGAGGGGCGAAGGGGCGGGGAGTTGTCTTAGAGAGGGAGGCTGACCTCGGGGAGGTCAACATCGTGAGATCAACATAGGGGGTCCCCGCCCTGTTGTCAAATCATTCTAAGACCTGTTCGCAAAAAAGTGTGCGGCTGCTCACAGTCCCTTTTCATCCGCGATTCCCAGTGTCGCGCCCAGG
>JBFMHS010000293.1:0-17831 GCA_040751765.1 Pseudomonadota bacterium
GCGCGCCTCCACCTCCTTGGCCAGGCGCTTTTCGGCGATCAGGCTCGCCTTCTCCTCGTAGGTGATGCCCAGGTTGCCGTGCTCGACGGCGTTGGTGAACATCTCCGACAGGCCGACGGCCAAAAACTGCGAACGCGGGCAGACCCGCGCCAGCGCCACCGCCAGCCGGTTGCCCTCCTCCAGGGTACGGAAACGAAAGGTGCCGCTTTCCAGCAGAGACAGCGCCGAGGTGCGCTTCTCCAGGTCGTCGGACAGACGGCGAAAGCGGGAATGGGCCTCCACCGCCGACGCCACCACCGACAACAGGAGCAGCCGGTCGAGCGGCTTCTGGAGGTAGTAGTAGACGCCCGCCTTGATGCCGTCGACGACGTCGTCGCTGGAGGCGTAGGCGGTCTGCATGATCACCGGGATGTGCCGCAGGCGGTCGTCGCCCTTGAGCCGGCTCAACAGCTCCATGCCGTCCATGCGCGGCATGCGGCGGTCAAGCAGGATGACGTCGAAGTCCAGCGGCAGCCGGTCGAGGATTTCCCAGGCCTGTTGGCCGTCCTCGGCGGTCACCGTCTCGTAGCCGGCGGCGCGCAGATTGGCGACGATGACCTCGCGGTTCATCCGCTCGTCGTCGACGACCAGGGCGCGGGTGGCACGCGCGCCCGTCATGGCGTCAGGCTTCCTCGATGGCGAACAGGGTGTCGAAGCAGGCCAGGACCAACAATTCGCGCACTTCCGAGCGCGGTCCGCGCAAGGCCACCTCGGCGTTCTCGCGCTCCGCGCGGTCGCGCAGGGTCAGCAGCATCCCCAGCCCGGCAGAATCCATGTATTCCAGCTGCGACAGGTCGATCACCACCCGGCGCGCCTTGCGGGCCAGCAGCTTGTCGATGACGCCGTCGAACGGGTCGCGGTCGGCGAAGGTCAGCTGGTCCCTCAGCACCAGGGTCGGACCGGCGGGCTCGTCAGAAATCTCGTACCTCACGGCTCTTCTTCCCCCATCAGGTCCGCTGGGTCTTGCGACGGCTGGAGATGAATTCCTCAAGGGCCGCCATCTGCGCCTCGTCCAGGTCAAAGCGCACATGGGTGTTCTGTTCGGTCAAGGCCACCACGCTGCCGCGCCAGGTGCCCAGATGCGGCAATTCGGCGTCGAACTCGCTGCCGCGCTGGCCGATCGGGCGGTCGAGGATGCCGGTGCCGATCAGCGCGATCTCCTGCAGCAGGCAGGGCCGCTTGTCGCCGCCAACCACCACGGTGGCGGCCACATTGACCGTATGGCGCTGATTGTTGTGCCGGTTGTCTTCCGAGCTGCTGCGCACGATCTCGTCGATGGCCGACTTCATGGCGCCGATGCGCTCGCGCACGCTGGTCGCCGAGGAACGGACGGCGTCGGAGCGCTGCTCGGTCTCGTCGGTGGAGCGCGACACCTCGGCGATCTCCACCGCCGCCTGCTGAGTGCCCTCGGCGGCGGTCTGGGCGGCGCGGGCGATCTCCTGGGTGGCGGCGGTCTGCTCCTCGACGGCAGCGGCGATGCTGCCGGAGATGTGGCCGATCTGGTCGATGATGCCGACGATGCCGCGGATGGCGCCGACCGCCTCCTGGGTGGCCGCCTGGATCGATGCGATCTGCTGGCCGATCTGATCGGTGGCCTTCGATGTCTGGTTGGCGAGGCCCTTGACCTCGTTGGCGACCACGGCGAAGCCCTTGCCGGCCTCGCCGGCGCGGGCCGCCTCGATGGTGGCGTTGAGCGCCAACAAGTTGGTCTGGCCGGCGATGTCGTTGATCAGGCTGACCACCTCGCCGACGCTCTCGGCCGCCTTGGCGAGGCCGGTGACGATGGTGTTGACCTTCTCGGCCTCGGCCTCGGCCTTGCTGGCGATGGAGGTGGATTCCTGCACTTGGCGGCTGATCTCCTGCACCGAGGAGGACAGTTCCTCGGCGGCGGCGGCGACCGCGTCGACGCTGCCATTGGCCTGCTCGGCGGCGCCGGCGGCGGCCTCGGAGCGCTCGCGCACGTGGCCGACCGCGCCCGACATGGCGTCGGCGGCGGTGAGCATGGTGTCGGCCTCGCCCATCACCACCCCGATGGCGCCCGACACCTCCTCGTCGATGGCGTTGGTCAGCGCCAGGATCTCGGACTGAAGCTTGCGGCGGTTGCGGCGGTGCTCGGCCTCCTGCTCGACGGCGGCTTGGCGCACCCGGTGGGCGTTGTCGCGGAACACCTCGACCGCACTGGCCATGCGGCCGATCTCGTCCTTGCGGCCGAGGCCCGGCACCTGGATGGTCAGGTCGCCCTCGGCCAGGCGACCGGTGGCGTCGGTCATCTCGTTCAGCGGCTCCACCAGCTGTCGGTCGAGCATGACCACGGTGACGACCAACAGGGCCAGCAGCGCCACCGCCGATCCGCCCATCATCAGGGCCTGGTTCTTGACCGACGCCTCCAGCCCCTCGCGGGCGTCCAGCATCTGGGTGGCGGACACCGCCAGCGCCACCTGCATGGCCTCGACCAGGTTCTCGGTCAGCGAGGTCAGGCCGTCGGCGGCTCCCTCGAAATCGGCGACCAGGGCGTCGCCGGCCTCGGTTCCCTGTTCCACATAGGCACGCGCCATGGCCTGGCCGGCCTCGTGGAACGGCTCGAAGGCCAGCAGCACGCCCTCCAGCACCCGCACCGAATCCTCCAGCCCGAGATGGGTGGCCATGGAGACGGCGGTGCCCTGGTTGTAGCGGAAGCTCTCGGCGGCCTCGGCGGCCTTAGCCAAGTTCTCGGCCAGGCGCTCGGGGGTGCGCTGGGCGGCCACCTCCACATAGGCGGCGCGGACATGGGCGATATCGAGCTGCAGGTTCTTGACCGTCTCAAGGAAGGGAATCTGCTCTTCCGAGACCACCGCCGACACCCGCCCCACCTCGGCGGTCAGGTCGAACTGCCTCAGGGCGATCAGGCCATTGACCACCAGCCCCGCGACGCTGGTCGCGAAGATGAGCCCGAAGGCCAGGAAAAACTTACGCCTGATCGTCATACGGCAACCCCCAAAGATGCCCGGGCGAATCTTGACGGATGACCGCCCGCCGCGCAACCACCAGCTACATCTTTTTGCCCCGCCGTCGCCCCCGCGCCGCAATTTGAGCCTTCACTAATGTAGATATTGCTTTTGGCACCTCGGCTCGCATAGGCTTCGGTCTCGCGCGTGAGGCGCATCCCAACCAATGAGGCGGGGCGTCAAGCCCCTGGCCCGTGCCCCTAGATGAGGGAGGAACTGTAATGTCCGACAATCGGACCGCGGCGGACCTCCGCCGCCGTGATTTTCTCGCCGCCGCGGGTGTCGGCGCGGTCGCCGTCGCCACCCTGCCCCGCATGGCCAAGGCGGAGCCCAAGGACGCCGACGCGTTGGTCGCCAAGCTGATCGGCGGCGCGCAGCCGAAGGAAGGCAAGGTCAAGATCCAGATGAAGGACATGGCCGAGTCCGGCGCCGCCGAGCCGATCGCGGTGACGGTGGAAAGCCCCATGACCGCCGCCGACCACGTCAAGGCTCTGCACATCGTCTCCGAGGGCAACCCCAATCCGGGCGTCTCCTCGTGGCACTTCACCCCCCGTTCGGGCAAGGCCGAGGTCAGCTTCCGCATGCGCCTCGGCAAGACCCAGGTGGTCCGTGCCTACGCCGTGATGAGCGACGGCTCGGTCTACATGGACAAGCACGAGATCAAGGTCACCATTTCGGGTTGCTGAGGACGGAGGAGAGAGCCATGCCTGCCCAGATCAAGTCCCGCATCCCGTCGAAGGCGGCCAAGGACGAAATCATCGAGATCAAGCTGCAGATCACCCACGACATGGAGAGCGGGCACCGCAAGGACGCCTCCGGCAAGGTGCTGCCGCGACGCATCATCAACAAGATGGTCTGCACCTGGAACAACGAGGTGGTGACCAGCGCCGACTGGTTCCCGTCCATGTCGGCCAACCCGTTCATCGTGTTCTACGCCCGCGCCACCGAGTCGGGCAAAATCACCATCAAGTTCCACGACGACAACGGCGAGGTCCACGAGACCTCGGCGGACATCACCGTCGGCTGACCCGAGCGTGGCGAGGGACTCCATCCGGCCTCCGGATGGGGCCCCTCGCCACCGTTCGGGATGACGCGCCGCCTACCGCGACGCCGCCACGTAGTGGCGCAAATTGTCCACCTCCATCGACGCCTCCTCCAGCCGGCTCTTGACCACGTCGCCGATGGTCACGATGCCCGACAGCTTGCCGTCGTCGTCGACCACCGGTAGGTGGCGGATGCGGCGGCTGGTCATCGTCTGGGCCAGGCTTTCCAGGACGTCGTCCTCGTGGACGGTGAACACGCTGGCGGTCATCAGGTCGCGCACCCGCGCCTTCAGGCACAGATCCTCGCGCTGGGCGACGCCGCGCACGATATCGCGTTCGGACAGGATGCCCGCGATGGCGCCGCCGTCCTCGACGGCGACCAGGGCGCCGATCTTGTGGCGGGCCAGCAGCTTGGCGGCCTCGGCCACGCTGGCATCGGGCGAAATGGTGACCACCCCGGGTCCCCGGGCCTTGGCCTTCAGGATCATCTTCACGATCATGGCGTCTGACCTCCCCATTTCTTGTCGACGGCGCGCATTGGCGCCACGCCGCCAGATTTCATAAGGGCGCGGGCTATCCCGCCTTCAAGGGCTCCCAGACCAATGGGCTATGCCCTTGGCCGGCGTCCGGCTTGAAACCAGAGGCGACCGGACCCTTATCCCCCCTTATGAGACCACCGCCGCTCGCCATAGGTCGCGTGTCATTCGAAGGGCGCCAGGTGACGGTCGAGGACCGCCAGGTGCTCGATTCCCCGTTCTTCGTGTTGCGCCACTTCCGCAAGCCGGGCCGCTCGGTGCAGCCCGCAGTGCTGGTTGTGGCACCGCTGTCGGGGCATTTCGGCTGGATACTGCGTGACACGGTGGTTGGACTGCTGCCACGCCACGACGTGGCGCTGCTGGAATGGAAGGACGCCCGCGACATCCCGCGCGCCGCCGGCCGACTGGACCTGGAGGCCAACATCGCCGCCGTCCTCGACGCCATCCACGCGCTGGGGCCGGGATTGACCGTGATGGGGGTCAGCCAGTCGGCGGTCCCGGTGCTGGCCGCCACCGCCGTGATGGCCGAGGCTGCCGACCCGGCGCGGCCCTGCGCGCTGGTGCTGATGGGCGGCCACCTCGACACCCGCGTCAAGGCGACGGCGGTCGGGCGCCTGGCCAAGGGGCTGCCGCCGGGCTGGTTCCGCCATGCGGTCGCGCGCCGGGCCCCGGGATCGGGCCGGCCGGTTTATCCGGCGCGCCTGCACTGGCAGACGCTCGCCCGCCATCTCGCCCGTCACCTGGCGACGGGCGGCGAACTGGCGGAGAAGCTGTGGCGCGACGACGGCGCCGACCCCGACCGCTTCCCCTTCCTGCGGCTGTATTCCACCTTGATGGACCTGCCGGCCGAGTTTGCCGAGGACACCCTGCGCCTGGTGTTCCACCATCCGGCGCTGGCGCGCGGACATCTGCGCTGGCACGGGCGCGCGGTCGATCCGGCGACCATCGAGGACGTGGCGCTGATGACGGTGGAGGGCGGCAGGGACGACAGCTCCGGCTTCGGCCAGACCCTGGTCGCCCACGCCCTGGCCTGGCGCATCCCCGACGCCCTGCGCGAGCACCACATCGAGAGCGGCGCCGGCCATTTCGGCCTGTTCCACGGCGACACCTGGCGCACCGGCGTGCTGCCCGAGGTCGAGGATTTCATCGCGCGGACCGCCACCGCCTGCCCGGTGCGGCTCCGGCGGTGGCGTCGGCTGCGGGGCCGGCGCTGAAGGCCGGCTACCCGCGGGTCAGCGGCTTGTACTTGAGGCGGTGGGGCTGGTCGGCATCGGCGCCCAGGCGGCGGTGGCGGTCGGCCTCGTAGTCCTGGTAGTTGCCCTCGAACCACACCACCTGGCTGTCGCCCTCGAAGGCCAGGATGTGGGTGGCGATGCGGTCCAGGAAGAAGCGGTCGTGGCTGATGACCACGGCGCAGCCGGGGAATTCGCCCAGCGCGTCCTCCAGGGCCGACAGGGTCTCCACGTCCAGGTCGTTGGTGGGCTCGTCGAGCAGGATGACGTTGGCCGGGCGGCTGAGCATCTTGGCCAGGTGGACCCGGTTGCGCTCGCCGCCCGACAGCACGCCGACCTTCTTCTGCTGGTCGGCGCCCTTGAAGTTGAACAGACCGGCATAGGCGCGCGAGTTGATCTTGCGCTTGCCGAGGTCGATCTCCTCCTGGCCGTCGCTGATCTCCTCGAACACCGACTTGTTGGGGTCCAGGGAGTCGCGGCTCTGGTCCACGTAGCCCAGCACCACCGTCTCGCCCACGGTGAAGGTTCCGGCGTCGGGGGCCTCCTGGCCGGTGATCAGGCGGAACAGGGTGGTCTTGCCGGCGCCGTTGGGGCCGATGATGCCGACGATGCCACCCGGAGGCAGCTTGAAGGACAGGTTCTCGAACAGCAGCTTGTCGCCGAAAGCCTTGGACACGCCCTCGGCCTCGATGACCTTGCCGCCCAGGCGCGGACCCGGCGGGATGCTGATGACGGCGGGGCCGGTGGCCTTTTCCTGGGACTTGGCGACCAGGTCCTCGAAGGCGTTGATGCGGGCCTTGGACTTGGCCTGGCGCGCCTTGGGGCTGGAGCGCACCCATTCCAGCTCGTCCTTGATGGCGCGCTGGCGGGCGCTCTCCTCGCGCTCCTCCTGGGCCAGGCGGGCCTGCTTCTGCTCCAGCCAGCTGGTGTAGTTGCCCTCATAGGGGATGCCGTGGCCGCGCTCCAGCTCCAGGATCCAGCCGGTGACGTTGTCGAGGAAGTAACGGTCGTGGGTGACCATCACCACGGTGCCGCTATAGGTCTCCAGGAACCGCTCCAGCCAAGCCACGGATTCAGCGTCCAGGTGGTTGGTAGGCTCGTCAAGCAGCAGCATGTCGGGGTGCGACAGCAGCAGTCGGCACAGGGCGACGCGGCGCTTCTCGCCGCCCGACAGCTTGTCGACGGCCCAGTCGCCGGGCGGGCAGCGCAGCGCGTCCATGGCGATCTCGACCTTGCGCTCCAGGTCCCAGGCGTCCAGATGGTCGATCTTCTCCTGCAGTTCTCCCTGCTCGGCGATGAGGTCGTTCATCTCGTCGTCGGTCAGCTCCTCGGCGAAACGGGCCGACACCTCGTTGAAGCGGTCGAGCAGCGCCTTGGTCTCGCCGACGCCTTCCATGACGTTGCCCATGACGTCCTTGGCCGGGTTCAGCTGCGGCTCCTGCGGCAGATAGCCGACCTTGACGCCCTCGGCCGCCCAGGCCTCGCCGCCGAATTCCTTGTCGATGCCGGCCATGATCCTGAGCAGGGTCGACTTGCCGGCGCCGTTGGCGCCCAGCACGCCGATCTTGGCCCCGGGCAGGAACGACAGGGTGAGACCCTTCATGATCTCCTTGCCGCCCGGATAGGCCTTGGTCAGGTTCTTCATCACGTAGATGTACTGGTACGCGGCCATGGGACCTCTCGCGGAAAGGGATGCTCTGGGAGTTGGGGCCTGCATAGACGGCGGCGCCATCCCCGTCAAGAAGACAAAACCGCCGCCGCCCGGGGTGGGGCGGCGGCGCCAGTGTTCGTGGAGGGAGATAAAAGGGAAGGTTCTCTTCCCCGCATGTCGTGGCAGCCGGGCCGGGATGCAAGCCCCCTGGCCGGATGGGGCGCCGACGGGATTTCTTGCCCCCGATACCGGCTTGAGGTCTAATGCGAGCATGGATACCACCATCGATCCGCCGGCTGCCCCGTTGTCGCGCTCCAGCGACCTCGCCGCCCATTTCATGGAGTGCGGATCGCTCAACACCAACCTGACGCTTGCCCCCGGCGAGCGGATGGTCATCACCGACGACCTGCTCAACGGCACGGTCATCGACTTCGCCGCCCTGTCCATGGCGGCCATCGTCGCCCGCGACGGCATGGTCGCCCGCGCGGCGCTGCTGCCGCTGGGGGTGGCCGCCAACAAGGTCGATCCCCGTCACCGCGCCAAGTACGAGAAGCTGTTCGCGCTGATCGAGGAGACCGCCTTCGACGACGGCACCCGCGAGGGCGCCGAGGCGCTGATCGCCGCCAATTTCCGCGAGAACCAGATCCGCGAGATCGCCAACGAGCTGGGCGGCACGGTGGGGCCGGCGCGCCAGCGCTACCGCGACTTCCTGGAAGTGGTCAAGAAGCTGACCGCCAAGAAGATCTCGGAGGCGCTGTTCCTCGACGAGTTCCTTGACTTCACGCGGACGGTCGCCGGCAAGCTGGACTTCGGCATCTACGCGATGTGCGTGGACCGCTTGTTCGTGTCCGAGCGAATCCCCATCATGGTCAAGGTGTCGCTGTTCAAGGAAATCCTCAAATACCCGCCGCTGGTGCGCAAGGAGCTGGTGACCAACCTGCTGTCATCGCCGGTGGCCGAGCCCGAGTTGGTCCGCTTCGCGCGCGGCGAGCTGGCCGGGGTGATGAGCCACGACCAGCTGACCGAGGTCTTCCTGTTCACCACCCTGAAGCTGGCTTGGCAGGCCCAGCGCGAGGCCCAGGCCCGCAAGGTCGGCGCCTAGAGGTTTCCGTCCCATGAAAGCCATGGTCTGCGCCGCCCTGGGCGGCCCGCTCTCCCCGTCCGATCTGCCCTCCCCCGCCCTGCCGCCCCTGGGCGTGCGCATCCGCGTGGCGGCGGCAGGGGTCAACTTCGCCGACGGCCTCCTGATAGCCGGCAAGTACCAGGAGAAATTGGAGCCTCCCTTCGCCCCGGGCATGGAACTGGCCGGCACGGTGACCGAGGTCGCCCCCGGCGTCACCACCTGCAAGCCCGGCGACCGGGTGATGGCGGTGGTGACCGGCGGCGCCTGGGCCGAGGAGGCGGTGGCCGCCGAGACCGACGTCTTCGTGCTGCCCGACGCGGTTGACTTCGTCACCGCCGCCGCCTTCCCGGTGGCCTGGGGCACGTCGCACCACGCGCTGAAGCACAAGGCGCGACTGGCGGCTGGCGAGACCTTGGTGGTGCACGGCGCCGCCGGCGGCGTCGGGCTGACCGCGGTGGCGGTTGGCCGCGCCCTGGGCGCCACCGTGATCGCGACCGCCGGCGGACCGGACAAGGTGAAGGTTGCCTTGGACCATGGCGCCCATCACGGCATCGACTACAGGGCCGAGGACATCCGCGGACGGGTCAAGGAACTGACCGGCGGCCGCGGCGCCGACGTGGTCTACGATCCCGTGGGCGGCGAGGTGTTCGAGGCCAGCCTGCGCTCCATCGCCCCTGACGGCCGCATCCTCGCCATCGGCTTCGCCTCGGGGACGGTTCCGCAGATCCCCGCCAACATCCTGTTGGTCAAGAACGCCACGGTGATCGGCTACTGGTGGGGCGCCTACCGCAAGCTGGACCCTGCATCCCTGCGCGCCAGCATGGCCGAGTTGCTGTCCTGGCTGGCCGAGGGCCGCATCCGCCAGTTGGTCTCGGCGACCCTGCCCCTGGCCGAGGCCGCCAAGGCGCTGGCCATGCTCAAGGACCGCAGCGCCACCGGCAAGGTGGTGCTGACCGTGGGCTGATCAGCGCCGGCTCGCGAAGTCGGCGTATTTGCGATCCTCGACCAGGATGTGGGTCCGCAACCAGTCCCACAGCATTTCCGCCACCTCGGCGTCGGCGGGCGCCAGGGCATCGTCGGCATGGGCGGCCAGCATGCGGGTCAGTCGCGCCACGAAGGCGTCGTGGAGCCCGCGATGACGCTCCAGCTCGGGATAGCCGATGCGCGCCAGATGGTCTTCCTCGCGCTCGAAATGGCGGGTGGTGTAATCGATCAGCGCGCTGAACACCTCGGCGAAGTACGGGCCGCAGGCCGCCACCGCATTGAGCAGGCGCACCAACTCCTGGTGGTCGGCGTCCAGCGCTTCCTCGCCGACGCTGAGCGAGGCTTCCCACTGAATGGCGTTCATGTCCTCGCTCCCGGCCGTGACCCCATACGAAGGTTAGCGGGTGGCGGGGGCTACACACAAGAAAAAGGCGGGCCGGCCCCGCAGGTCCGGCCCGCGAGGTGGGGGTTCAACGGGCGGCCAGGGCCACGTCGCGGAGCACCGCGCACTCCATCTGGGTCTCGGCCAGGCGGTGCTTGATGACGTCGCCGATGCTGATCATGCCGACCACCGTGCTGTCCTCGACCACCGGCAGGTGGCGGATGCGACGGTCGTTCATGATGCCCATAATGTCCTTGACCCGGTCGCGCGGGCCGCAGGTGACCACCGGGCTGGACATGAATTCGCGCACGCGGGCGGCCATGGCACGCTCGCGCCGCTCGGACACCGCGGCCACGATGTCGCGCTCGGACAGCACGCCGACCACCTCGTCGCCCTCGCACACCAGCGCCACGCCGATCCGGTGGGTGGCGAGGATGTCCGCCGCGGCGGCCATGCTCTGGTCGGGGGCGACCGTGTAGACGGCATCGCCCTTGTTTTTTAGAATAATGCCAACAGTCATGCTTCCCTCCCTGTTCGCGGTCTTCGACAGCCGCCAAGAACAGATTAATCTACATTAGCGATGCGAAGGGAAGGGGATTCCGAAGTATTCAATCTCTTCTTAAGTGTTATTGTATCAGTTCTCAAATGAAGCCGCCCGGCGGGGTGGACCATGGCCACCCGACCGAAGCAACCCGCTGCCCGTCGGCACGGGGACCACCCACCCGAAGACCACAAGAAAAGCCCGGCCATTGCTGGCCGGGCTTTCTTGGTCCGCAACGAGCAGGGGACCGGGCGGGAGGAGGTGCCCGGTCCCCACGCACTCGTGGCGACTATCGATGGCTCAAGCGGCGGTCTTGGCCATCGCCTGGAACGCGGCGATGCGGGCGTTCAGGGGCTCGAGTGCGGCGGTGAACACCGTCTGCGACAGCTCGGCGAACTTGCGGCCTTCGGCGATGGCGACCTCGATGCTCTCGCGGGCCAGCTTCGACTGGAGATCGGCGATCTCGACGGGGGTCTTGCAGGCGGCCATGGCCTTGAACGCGGCGTCGGTCTTCTCGGCGTTGCGGGTGGCGAGGGCCTGCATGGCCTTGCCCATCTCCTCGAAGCCCTTGAGCGCGGCGTTGCCGCTCTTGACCATCGCCTCGGCGTTGTCCTTGCCGAACGCGACGAACGTGTCGAAACCGTCGATCTTCATGGTGTGCATCCCTCGAAATCCTGCCACGGCCTCGGCCGTTGTGCGCTGCAACATGGGGACAGCATACCCGATCGGGGCCTGGGCGCAAGGTTTTTTTGTGCAGTGCACAACGACCTGGACGCAAGGCATGGAAAAGGCCCTCTCCCGCCGGGGCGGAAGAGGGCCTTGCAAACGGCGCAATCAGCGGGTGGCGGCGAAATCGCGCAGGACGCCCATTTCCAGTTGGGTCTCCTTGAGGCGGAAATTCACCGCGTCACCGATGGAGACGATGCCGATCAACTCGCCGCCCTCGACCACCGGCAGGTGGCGGATGCGGCGGTCGTTCATGACCTCCATGATCTTCTTGACCGAGTCACCCGGCGAGCAGGTGGCGACCAGGCTGGTCATCAGGTTGCGCACCGGCATGTCGACCACGCCCTTGCCGAACTGGGTGATGCCGGCAACGATGTCGCGCTCGGAAAGGATGCCGGCGATGGCGCCCTTGCCGTCGGTGACGATGGCGACGCCGACCTTCTTGGCCGACATCAACTGCGCCGCCTCGGACACCGAGTGGTCGGGCCGGATGGTGAAGACGTTGCGGCCCTTGGTTTCCAGGATCTTTTCAACGGACATTCGCTCCCCCCTGTTTCTTATGGTTGGGTTGTGGGCCCTCCTCGAGGCTCCTGAGAAAGAGGATGCGACCGCCAGGGGCGAATTTCAATGAAGAACGCGTAATATACCGGCACAAGAAAAGCCCCTCCCCGTGCGGGGAGGGGCAAGGGATGGGCCTTGACCACCCTGAACGGTAGGGCCTTCAGTGCGTCTTCACCTCGATCTTCTTTTCCTCTTTCTTGGTCCCGGCCCGCTTGGGAACCGTGACGGTCAGCACGCCCTTGGCGAATTCGGCGGAGACGTGCTCCTCGTCGGCGGTCTCGGGCAGGCGGAAGGCGCGGGTGAACGACCCATAGGACCGTTCGCTGAGATGGTAGTCGGCCTTCTCCTCCTTGCGTTCGGCTTTCTTCTCGCCGCTGATGGCGAGCACGCCGTCGCGGATGGACACGTTCACGTCCTTCTCGTCCATACCGGGCAGTTCGGCGGAGATCTCGAAGCGGTCGTCGGTCTCCTTGACGTCGACGCCTGGAGCGATGTCGCCCATGGCGCGGAAGGCGGCACCGACGCGACGGAACGGATCGACGTCGAACATGCCGTGGGCGGTGGGGAAGAAGCTTTCGAACAGCCGGTCGACCTCGTCACGCAGGGTCATCAGCGGATGGCTCCGAGCGGCGGGCAGTCCGGTGTCCGGGTTGGTCCTCTGGATGTTGCCAGCCATGACACACTCCCTCGGTTGCGCCGTTCGCGGGAACGGCCTCTCCATCGACCGGAATTATAACACCGGACGCCTAAAAAGCGTTTCGCGCCAAGGGAATGGTAGCCTTCCGATTCCGGAGGGGAACCGTCAGGCCCCGCCGAAGCTCTGGACCAGCGATCCCACCACCATGTACCAGCCGTCCACCAGCACGAAGAAGATCAGCTTGAACGGCAGGGCCACCATGGCCGGAGGGATCATCATCATGCCCATGCTCATCAGCACCGAGGCGATGACCATGTCGATGATGATGAACGGCAGGAAGATCAGGAAGCCGATCTCGAAGGCCCGCTTCAACTCGCTGATCATGAAGGCGGGAATCAGCGCCTTCAGCGGCACGTCCTCGGGCTTCGCCACCTCGGCGGCGCGCGACAGGTCCATGAACAGCTGCACGTCCTGCTCGCGGGCATGGCGCATCATGAAGGCATGGATGGGTTTGACGGTGCGCTCGAAGGCCTCGGCCTCCTCGATCTGGCCGTCCATGTAGGGCTGCAGCCCCTTGTTCCACGCCTCCTCGAAGGTGGGCGCCATCACGAAGGCGGTCAGGAACAGGGCCAGGCTGACGATCACCATGTTGGGCGGGCTTTGCATGGTGCCCAGCGCCTGGCGCACGAAGCCCAGCACGATGACGATGCGGGTGAACGAGGTCACCATGACCAGGATCGACGGCGCCACCGACAACACCGTGGTCAGCGCGATCAACTGGATGATGCGGGCGGTGGTCGAGTTCGAGCCGCCGCCCGCGGTGCCGCCGAGATCCAGGGTCACCGACTGTGCCATGGCCGGAGCCGCCAGGGCCGCCAGGCCCAGGACCGCCATCACCATGCCGAGAACCACCGCCCCCTTGCGCGTCATGGACGCTCCTCCTCCATCGGCGCCGGCGCCTCGGGCCGGATGATGCCGCCTTCCACCACCAGATCGGTGACGCCGCCCACCAGCAGCAGATGCTCGCGGTCGTCGCGACGCACCAGCACCAGCCGGCGCCGCCCATCCACCGCCACCGCCTCGACCACCGACAGCCGCCGGCGCGCCCCCGTGCGCGTGACCATGCCGCCGACGCCGAACTTGCGCAAGGCCCACACGCCGGCCATCACCAGCCCCAGGACCAGTGCCAGCGACGCCACGAAACGCAGATAGTCGGCGACGTTCATGGCGCCGGCCCGCCCCCGGCCGGGGGCGCCGGGTCGTGGCGCTCCCGAACCGCCTCGGCGAGACGGTCGAGGTCGGCGATCAGCGCCTCCATGTCCGGCAACAGGGCGCGGCCGTCCTCGCGCTCCATGGCGGCCAGCGATTCGCAGACGAAGCGCACCTTGCCCTCCAGGGCGGAGAGGTCGACCATGGTGCCGGTGGCGAGCAGGCGGCGGGCCGTCCCCACCATGGAGGCGGCCTTGCGCAGTTCCTGGCTGACCTCGTCGATGGCGGTCATGCGCCGTCCCCGGCCAGGAACGACGGCAGACTGTCGTTGGCGCGGTACACATAGGCCAGGATCTCGGCCACGGCGACGAAGGCCTCCAGCGGGATGACGGTGTCCAGTTCGACGGCGGCCAGGACCTCGGCCAGGTTGGGGTCCTGGCGCACCTTGACCCCGTTGGCGAAGGCGATCTCGAGGATCTGCTCGGCCAGCAGCCCCTTGCCGGTGGCCGTCACCCGGGGGGCGTCGGCCACCGCCGGGTCGTATTCCAGCGCCACGGCGACGGCGCGGCGGGGCGCCGCCCCGGCGGCGGCCTCCGCCTCCGCCCGCTCGTCCCAGACATCGTGGCGCTCGCCCATCGGCATTGGGTCCCGGTTGAGAATCGGCGCGCTTTCGCGCTAGGCTGACTTTCGTCGCGGCGCGCTTAAGAAATGGTTTAAGGCCGCGCCGGCCCGGGTTTACCGAATCTTAAAAAGGGTGGCGCCATACTCCGGATGATCGGCCGCGTGAGGCTTGGCCGGGCGCTGGTGGGGCGAGGAAGGCGATGTACGACAAGCTGGATCTTGTGGCCTTGGCCAAGAACCGCATGGACTGGGTGGCGCGCCGCCAGGAGGTCCTGGCCGAGAACATCGCCAACGCCAACACGCCGGGCTACATCCCCAGCGACGTCAAGGACTTCAAGGCCGAGCTGAAGAGCACGCTGCTGCCGATCCAGCCGGTCGCCACCAACCCCATGCACATGCGCCCCGAGATCAAGGACCCGCGCGTGGTTGTCGAAACCAAGAAGACCTTCGAATCGTCGCCCGACGGCAATGCCGTGGTGCTGGATGAGCAGTTGGCCAAGCTGGGGTCGTCGAAGACCAGTTACGACGTGGCCGCCTCGCTGATGCAAAAGCAATTCAAGATGATCAAGACCGCCCTGGGCAAGGGCGGATACTAAGGGCCGGAGCAGGAACCATGGACGAGATCAGGAAAGCCCAGCAGATCGCCCTGTCCGGCATGAAGGCGCAGACCCAGCGCCTGAGGGTGATCTCGGAGAACCTGGCCAACGCCGATTCGCTGGCCGAGACCCCGGACGGCAAGCCCTATCAGCGCAAGGTGGTCACCTTCAAGCAGGAACTGGACCGCGCCAACAGCCTGAACCGGGTGGTGGTGGACAAGGTTCGCAACGATCAGTCCGAGTTCCAGCGCCGCTACGATCCCAAGCACCCGGCCGCCGACCGCGACGGCTACGTGCTGGCCCCCAACGTCAACCCGCTGATCGAGCTGATGGACATGCGCGAGGCCCAGCGCAGCTACGAGGCCAACCTGTCCGTCATCACCTCCTCGCGCGCACTCTTGTCGCGCACCGTCGACATGCTGCGTTAGGCGCGCCCTAGGGAGATCACCCCGCCATGACCACCATCAACTCCGCCCTCGCCGCCTACGCCGCCGCCGCCAAGTCGCCGCTCGACGGCGCCGACGAAGCCAAGCCGCAGGTCGCCCCGGGCACCGACTTCGCCAGCGTGCTCAAGGACGCCGCCAAGGTCGCCATCGGCACCATGAAGGAATCCGAGCAGGTCTCTGCCGCCGCCATCGCCGGCAAGGCCGACATCCGCGAGGTGGTCGCCGCGGTCGCCAACGCCGAAGCCACCCTCGAGACCGTGGTCGGCGTCCGCGACAAGGTGATCAACGCCTATAACGAAATCATGCGCATGCCGATCTAAGGGCCATGACCGAGGCCGAACTGATCGACATCGCGCGCGACAGCGTCTTCACCATGATGCTGGTGTCGGCGCCGCCGCTGCTGACCGGACTGGCCGTCGGCCTCGCCATCTCGATCCTGCAGACCATCACCCAGATCCAGGAAATGACCCTGACCTTCGTGCCCAAGGTCATCCTGGTTTTCGCCTCGCTGGTCGTCTTCCTGCCGTTCATGCTGTCGACCATGACCGACTTCTGGAAGATGGTCCTGGACCGCGTCATTGCGGGTGGCGGCGGTTGACCGCCGGCGGCGGAGAGGGGCGGCCGTGCTGAACGAAATCCTGACCACCGACATCTACCGCTTCCTCATCCTGATGACGCGCCTGGGCGCCGCCGTGATGGTGATGCCCGGCTTCGGCGGCCAGCGCGTCCCCGCCCGGGTGCAGATGATCTTCGTGCTGACACTGACCTTCCTGATGCTGCCGGTGCTGGGCGGGCTGGTGCCGCCCTTGCCGGCCTCGGTCGGCGGGCTTCTGCTCATCGTCCTGGCCGAGGCCCTGGTCGGGGTGTTCCTGGGCATGCTGATGCAGATGGTCCTGGCGGCGCTGCACGTCGCCAGCACCGTCATCGGGTTCAACACCGGCCTGACCAATGCCTTTTCCTTCGACGCCATCGCCGAGCAGCAAAGCTCGCTGCTGACCAGTTTCCTCTCGCTGCTGGCGCTGGTGGTGATCTTCGCCACCGACCTGCATCACCTGATGCTGCGGGCGGTGGTGGATTCCTACGCGGTGTTTCCGGTCGGCCGGCCGCTGCCGCTGGGCGATTTCGCCGACATGCTGGCCCAGACCCTGTCGGCCAGCTTCGCCCTGGCCATGAAGATGGCGGCGCCGCTGATCGCCTTCGGCCTGATCTTCTACGCCGGGCTGGGGCTGCTGTCGCGCATGGTGCCGCAGATGCAGGTGTTCTTCGTCGGCCTGCCGATCCAGATGCTCACCGGCCTGTGGATGCTGATGGTGGCGCTGCCGCTGATCCTGCTATTGTTCCTGCGGCGGTTCGAGGAAACCCTCGTGCCCTTCCTCGTCCCGAGGTAGGCAATGGCCGACGAATCCGAAGACAAAACAGAAGAGCCAACAGGCAAACGGCTCGAACAGGCCCGCAAGGAAGGCAACGTCGCCCAGACGACCGAGGCCAAGGTCTTCGCCACCATGCTGTCGGCGCTGATCGTCGTCGGCATCCTGTCGCCCGGGGTGGCCCGTGACCTCGCGGCCCTGATGCATCCGTTCGTCGACCGCCCGCACACCATCTTTGTCGACGCCGCCTCGATTCGCCAAATGCTGATCGATGTCGGGCTGGGGGTCATGCGCATCACCGCCTGGCCGATGGCGGTGGTGATGATCTTCGCCGCCGGCATCTCGCTGCTGCAGACCTCGGGCTTGCTGTGGGTGCCGAAGAAGATCGCACCCGACCTCAAGAAGCTGAGCCCCATGCAGGGCCTCAAGCGCATCTTCGGCCCGGCCCAGATGGTGGAACTGGCCAAGGCCTTCGCCAAGATGGGCATCCTGGGCAGCGTGCTGGCCTACATCATCATCGGCGGCGTCGAGGAGATGACCCACCTGCCGATGATCGAATTCGACAAGAGCATCACCTACATCAAGGACCAGGTCTATGTCCTGATCTTCGTCACCCTGATGCTGGTCCTGGTCCTGGCGGCGGCCGACTTCGTCTATCAGAAGTGGCGCCACCACGAGAAAATGAAGATGAGCAAGCAGGAGGTGAAGGACGAGCACAAGCAACAGGAGGGCGACCCCCAGGTCAAGGCCAAGATCCGCTCCCTGCGCGTGCGCCGTGCCCGCCAGCGGATGATGGCCTCGGTTCCCAAGGCCGACGTGGTGGTCACCAACCCCACCCATTTCGCCGTGGCGCTGAAATACGACCCCGAGACCATGAACGCCCCGGTCCTGGTGGCCAAGGGCGTCGACCACCTGGCCAAGAAGATCCGCGAACTGGCCGAGGAAAACGACGTTCCCATCGTCGAGAACCCGCCGCTGGCGCGCGCGCTCCACGCCTCGGTGGAAATCGACCAAGAGGTCCCCCAGGAACACTACAAGGCGGTCGCCGAGGTCATCGGCTACGTGATGCGCCTGAAAGGCACCCTTGCGCACTGACTGGCACACCGGCCCGCTGCCCTGGGCCCTGGGGGCGGCGGCCTTGGCGGCACTGGGT
>JBFMHS010000294.1:0-2166 GCA_040751765.1 Pseudomonadota bacterium
GGACGCCTCTCTCCATGGCATTACACGGAGGGATGGTGCCACCTGCCGGAGTCGTTCACAATCACCGTGCCGGCAAGCCAATCGTGAAGGGTGCGCCGGCGCGGATTGAACAACGCGACCGCCAGGACCAGGAAACTGGTGAAGGCGACCGACCCGTAGAACGCCACGGTTTGGATCATCGCCTGGAAAAGGGTTGGCCGTCCACTGCCAGAATAATCCTTCAGGCTGGCCACGTGGATGCCCAACAAGCGCATGCCCAGCGTCGCCGAGGCCGGCGAGGCGATGAGCAGGCTGTGATAGGCCAGCGGCGTCAAGGCCACCGCCAGCGCCTGCAGCGGCAGCAACAGCCCCAGGCTCAGCAGGCCCAGCACCCCGAATCCGAACCACACCGCGGCCGCCAGCACGCCGACCACCACCAGGTCGACGAGGTAGGCGAAGATCCGGCGCATGGTGATGCCCCGGAACAGGTCTGGGTGCTTCCAGGGATCGGCCCAGTCGGGCGGGGTGGGGGACAGGACGGAACGGCTGTCAGCCATGGGGCGGGCTCCTCGGCGGGGTCTACCGACCGATGTAGGTCGGACTCCGGCCCCAGGCTAGGGCCGCGCCTTGGGCGCCGGCGGCACGGGAGCCGCCAGGCCCGGGGCAGGGGGCGCGCCAGGGGCGGGGGCGGGACCTGGGGCGGAAGCGGGCTGTCGGGCCGCCTTGCCGATCTCGGTGGGGGGCGTGACGGGCGGCGGGGTGAGATCCTGCTCGCGCAGCAGGATGATGCTGATGCGGCGGTTGCGGGGTCCCTTGGTGTCTGCTGCGTCCAGTGGTTCGGTGGCGGCCTTGCCGACCACCCGGTCGATGCGGTCCTCGGGCACGCCCGAGGCGAGCAGGGCGCGGCGACTGGCCAGCGCCCTGTCGGCCGACAGCTCCCAGTTGCTGTAGCCCGAGGGATCCCGGAAGGGGATCGAATCGGTGTGGCCCGAGATCGACAGCTTGTTGGGCAATTGGGCGACGATGCGCGACACAAGGTCGAGCAGCGCCCGGGTATGGCCGTACATGGCCGAACTGCCCGAGGGGAACATGGCCAGGCCTTCCTGGTCGGTCAGCTGGATGCGCAGGCCCTCGGGGGTGTTGTCGATCATCAGCGAGCCCTGGAACTGCTGCAGTTCCGGGATACCCTTGACCGCCTGCTCCAGCATGTCCTTCGCCTTGTCGAACTTCTGCTGCTCGCGCTCGGCCAGCTTCTCCTTGAATTCCTGCTCGCTCATGCCCTCCATGGGCTCGGTGGCGTCGGTGGTCAGGTCCTCGCCGCCCGCGCCGATGGATGGCGGCGGCAAATGCTGGATCAGGGCGGGGGCGGCCTGGTTGGTGGTGCCGACGCCGGGCCGGCCGATGGCGGCACCCTCGAGGATGGCACCGGCGCCCGAATTGCTCTTCGACGCCATGGACGGCGCGAAGTAGTTGGAGATGCCGGTCAGCTGCTCCTCGGTCACCGCATTCAGCAGCCACAGCAGCAGGAAGAACGCCATCATGGCGGTCACGAAGTCGGCATAGGCCACCTTCCAGGCACCACCGTGGTGGCCGCCGGCGACCTTCTTGACCCGCTTGATGATGATCTGCTGGCCTTCGGCCATCGCTTAATCCGGCGGCAGGTTGGTGACGGTTTCCTCGAGCTCCTGGAAGCTCGGGCGAAGCTCGTCGGGCAGGATCTTGCGGGCGAATTCGATGGACACCTGCGGCGCGTAGCCCTGCATGTGGGCCAGCAACCCGGCCTTCATGGCCAGCAGGTAGAAATGGTCCGAATCGAACGCCATCTGCATGTTGCGGCCGAACGGTGCGAAGAAGGCGTAGGAGAACAGCACGCCCGAGAAGGTGCCGACCAGCGCCGCGCCGATCAGGTGGCCCAGCACCTCCGGCGGCTCGGTGATCGAACCCATGGTGTGGATCACGCCCAGCACCGCCGCCACGATGCCCAGCGCCGGCATGGCGTCGGCCATCAGGGTCACGGCGTGCGAAATCTCGTGATAGTGCTTGTGATGCGCCTCGATCTCGCCGTCGATGATGGCCTCGAGCTCATGGGCGTTCGACGTGCCCAGGGTCAGCAGGCGCAGGTAGTCGCACAGGAAGGTGCGATTGTGGTGGTCCGAATTGAAGCCCGGGAACTTGGCGAACAGCGGG
>JBFMHS010000295.1:0-4540 GCA_040751765.1 Pseudomonadota bacterium
AGACCCCGCGCGTGCAGGATGATTCCCTCGAGTCGGCAGAACGGTTTTCCCCCCAGGAGGAAATCGTCATCGGCGAGGAGATGAGCTGGTGGGCGCAGGCTCTCAACGGCATCTTCCTTCTCGTGCTCGCCCTGGCCTCGGCCGGCTTCGTGTGGGTGATGAGCTCGCTGCCGCGCATCGAGGGACGAATCCCCGTCACCGGCCTCCAGCTTCCGGCCACGGTGGCCCGCGACCATTACGGTGTGCCGCGCATCAGCACGCGGACCGTCCGCGACGCGTATTTCACCCTCGGCTGGGTCCATGCCCAGGACCGTATCTGGCAGATGGAGTTCCAGCGCCGCATCGGCGCCGGACGTCTGTCGGAGCTGGTGGGCGACAAGGGCCTGGCCAACGACCGCTTCATGCGCACCCTGGGCCTGCGCCGGTTGGCCGAGCAGGGCTTCGACCTTCTCGACAAGCCGACCCGCGATGCCTTGGTGGCCTATTCCGAGGGCGTGAATTCCTGGCTCGACGCCCACCGCCACCGCCTGCCGCTGGAGTTCCTCCTTCTCGGTGCCACTCCCGAGCCGTGGACGCCGGCGGACTCGCTGGTCTGGGGCCGACTGATGGCCTTGCAGTTGACCGGAGATTGGCGGGCGGAGTTGCTGCGCGACAAGCTTGCCGACCGGCTGCCGCCCGCCCGGATTGCCGAGTTGTGGCCCCAGGATGACGGGCCGGTGTCGGTTCCCACCGGCCGACGCGCCGCCGACGGGCTGCTGGACGTGGTACCCGAGCAGGCGCGTCCCCGCCTCGCCTCCAACGTCTGGGCGGTGGACGGCAAGCGCACCGCCTCGGGCAAGCCGCTGCTGGCCAACGACCCCCATCTCGGTTTCCAGGCGCCTGTGCTGTGGTACCTGGCCAGCATCGAGGCGCCGGGGCTGTCGGTGGCGGGGGCCACCGTTCCCGGCGTGCCCTTCCATCTGATCGGCCACAACCAGCGAATCGCCTGGGGTACCACCACCACCCACGCCGACACCGTCGACTTGTTCGTCGAGACCGACCTGGGCGACGGCACCTACGCCACCCCCGATGGACCCAAGCCCTTCGCGGTGCGCGAGGAGATCATCCGGGTCAAGGGCGGCGACGACGTGGTGATGACGGTGCGTGAGAGCCGGCACGGCCCCATCATCGGCGACCTGCTGCCCGATATGCGCGATCGCGGCCGCGCCGTGGCGTTCCGCGCCACCGCCCTCGAGCCGGCCGACCTGACCGCACAGGCCATCCACAAGATGAACCGGGCGGTGGACTGGAAGGGCTTCCTGGGCGCGCTGTCCGACTTCCATGCCCCGGTACAGAACTTCGCTTATGCCGACACCGCCGGCTCCATCGGCTTCGCCACGGCCGGCCGCGTGCCGATGCGCGCCTCCAGCGACGGCAGCCTGCCGGTCGCCGCCGGCGAGGGCGAGTGGACGGGCTGGGTTCCGTGGGAACGCATGCCCCGCCTGATCGACCCCAAGTCGGGCCAGGTCGTCAATGCCAACAATCGGGTGGTCGGCCCGAGCTATCCCCACCTGATCAGCGCCCATTGGCCCGAGGGCTACCGCGCGGCCCGTATCTCCGCCATGCTGGAGGGCCGCAAGGGCCTGACCGTCGATGACATGGCGGCGATGCAGATGGACGACCTGTCGCTGGCGGCGGTTGTGCTCAAGGAACTGGTCGCCGACATCGAGCCCGGCTCCGCGCTTGCCCGCGACGCCTTGCGCCTGGTGAAGGCATGGGGCGGTCGCATGGACCACGACCGCCCCGAGCCGCTGGTGTTCAATGCCTGGATGGAGCGCCTGTGGCGCAATGTTTTCGCCGATGAGTTGGGCGGCGATTTCACCGCCTTTGGCGGCCCGCGCCCGGTCGTCCTGGCCAACGCGCTGACCGTCGACCGCCACTGGTGCGACGACATCGCCACCGCCGAGGCCGAGTCCTGCGCCATCCAAGCCGCTCGCGCGCTGGAGGCGGCGGTGGACGAGTTGGCGGCCCGCCACGGCCCGGCCGTCGAGCGATGGCGGTGGGGCGACGTCCACCGGGCGGTCTTCGCCCACCCCATTCTGTCGCAGGTGCCGCTGCTCGGCCGCTGGGCGCGGGTCTCGGTCCCGATGTCCGGCGACGATTTCACCGTCAACCGGGGCACTTTCGCTCCCGGCACGTTCACCCAGGTGCACGGCGCCGGCCTGCGGGCGGTCTACGACCTGGCCGACCTGTCGCGGTCGCGGTTCATCCTCGCCGTCGGCCAGTCCGGCAACCTGCTTTCGCGCCATTTCGGCGACACAACCGGGTTGTGGCAGTCCAATGACGGCCTGCTGCTGGGGGGACGCCCGCCGGAGACCGCCGTGCTGACCTTGGAGCCCAGCTATTGAGCCTGGCCGCCCAAGACGTCCATGCCGCCGCCGGAGCCATCGCCGGCTCGGTGATCCGCACCCCGACGGTGCCGGCGCCGTCGCTGCTGCCCGGCGTCGACCTGGCACTGAAATTGGAGAACCTGCAAGTGTCGGGGTCGTTCAAGGCGCGAGGCGCCTTGAACCGCCTGCTCGCCCTCGACGAGGCTGGACGGGCGGCCGGGATCATCGCCATGTCCGCCGGCAACCACGCCCAGGGCGTGGCGTGGCATGCCCGCCGCATGGGCATTCCAGCGACCATCGTCATGCCCAGGGCGACACCGTTCACCAAGGTGCTGCGGACCGAGGCCCTGGGCGCCACCGTGGTGCTGGAAGGCGAAGGGCTGAGCGAGGCCGAGGCCCATGCCCGCGCCCTGGCGCAGGCGCGCGGACTGGTGTTCATCCATCCCTATGACGACCCGCTGGTCGTGGCGGGCCAGGGTACGGTGGCGCTGGAGATGCTCGCCGACCGGCCGGACCTGGAAACCCTGGTGGTTCCGGTGGGCGGCGGCGGCCTGATCGCCGGCATGGCGGTGGCGGCGCGGGCGCTCAACCCGTCGATCCGGATCATCGGTGTCCAGGCGGTCGGCTATGCCACCCTGGTACGGGCGCAGGCGGGGGCAGAGCCGCCACCGGCGAGCCTGCGGACCCTGGCCGAGGGCATCGCCGTCAAGCGGCCCGGAGCGTTGACCCGGCCACTGATCGACAGCCTGGTGGATGACGTGGTGGCGGTCGACGAAGCCCGGATCGAGCGCGCCGTCGAAGATCTGTTCGAACGGGCCAAGGTGGTGGCCGAAGGCGCCGGCGCCGCCGTGCTCGCGGCCGTGGCCGCCGACCCGGCCCGCTTCGCAGGCGGTCCGGTCGGCCTGGTGGTCTCGGGGGGCAATATCGACAACCGCCTGATGGCCTCGATCCTGATGCGTGGGCTGGTCCGTGCCGGCCGGCTGGCCCGCCTGAGGATCGAGATTTCGGATACGCCCGGCATCCTCGCCCGCGTCGCCAGCCTGATCGGCGACCACGGCGGCAACATCGTCGAGGTCTACCACCAGCGCCTGTTCCAGGACGTGCCGGTCAAATACGCCGAGGTCGACGCGGTGGTCGAGGCCACCGACACCACCCACGTCAACGACATGATCGAGGCCTTGCGGGCGGCGGGCTATCCCACTCGGCAGCTGGGGTCCTTCGCGACCGGCGAGTGAGAATCACGCCCCGGGAAGCGGGCACGGCTCCATGTAGGAGCCGCGGAAATAGACCAGCGGCGAGCCGCCCTCCTGGTGGCGCAGGCGCTTGACCTCGCCCACGAAGATCACGTGGTCACCGCCGTCGATGGCGTTGACCAGGCGGCATTCCAGGTTGGCGAGGCAGTCGGACAGCCACGGCACCCCGCTGTCGCAGGCATCGAAGGCCACTCCCGCCCATTTGTCCTCGGCCCGACTGGCGAAGCGGATCGACAGATCGCGCTGGGTCTCGGCCAGGACGTTGATGGCAAAGTGGCCATGGTCCTTGAAGCTGTCGAGGGTCGAGGTCTGCTTGCCCAGGCAGAACAGCACCAGGGGCGGATCAAGCGACAGCGAGGAGAACGCGCTGACCGTGACGCCCACCAGCGCCTTGGTCCGGGGATTGACGGTCGTGACGACAGTCACGCCGGACGCGAAACACCCCAAGGCCTTGCGGAAGGAACGCTGGTCGATGGACATCTGCTCGCTCGGTTGGAATTGAACTCCGACGGGCCAGAGATTAATAAGGTTCGGTCCGACAGGTCAAATGCCCCATGCACGAAGACACCATGTGCGTTCCGCCGCGACAAATTTTTTCGTCCGATCATGCAGTTGACTCGCGACATGCGGCCAGATTTATAGCATCCTCCGTCCGTTTGCTGGTGCGTCATCGTCCGGGCGGACCGAAACAGGGGTAGTGAATGTTCGCGATCATCGGCATCGCCGTAACCATCCTCGCCGTCATCGGCGGATATGCAGCCTGCGGCGGCCACCTCGATGTGCTGTGGCAGCCGTTCGAGTTCGTCATCATCTTCGGCGCGGCCATAGGGTCGCTACTCCTGGGCAACCCGAAATCCACCATCATTGGCATCGCGAAGAACTTCGCGATGATCTTCAAGGGGCCGCACCACAAGCGCA
>JBFMHS010000296.1:0-3417 GCA_040751765.1 Pseudomonadota bacterium
CCTTGGTCTTGGCGATGACCACTTCCCGCTGGCACCACTCGCGGCCGGCGTAACGGTCGGTGCGCAGGGACAGCATGGCGCCGGTGGCGGCGTTGGCCTTCAGCACCTCGGCCCAGTCCTCGCCGGCCTGGATGTCGTTGGAGTCGAAAAACTTGCCCAGCCGGGTGTGGTCCAGCGCGCTGCGCACCGTGTCGATGAAGGCGGCCAGGGATTCCTTGCTGCCGTCACCCGTATGCTTGGTGTGGCTGACGAAGACGGTGATCCGGTCGCCGGTGGCATCCAGGAACTGCGCCAGGGCTTGGGACAGGTCGCGCAGCAGCATGGTTGGATCGTCGGGGTAGAGCGTGTCCCTGGCCGCGAGGAATTGCTTGTTGGAGAATATCGGCGCCAGTGATGGAGTAGTCCCCGCATCCCGGTCCAGCGCCGTCGCCAGCACGCGGACATTGGGACCGGCCGACTGCGCCAACTGCTCCAGCCAGGCCCGCCATGCGGGACCATGCGCCCCTTCCATGGCCCGGGCCATCCCGTTGCCCAGCAGCACCAGGACGCCCACATAGGCCGCCGCCGCCGGCGGACCGGCCTCGCCGGGTAAGGCGATCGGCCGCGGAGGCGTCCCCGGCCCCGTCCACCCGGCCGACCGCACGCAGACCTCGACCGCGCCGCCGATCAGGCCGGAAAACAGGTCGCCGTGATAGTGGTCGATCACCGCTTCGGCCACAGGCCGAGCCTTCGCCTCATCGGCCGGGTGCCAGATGACATGAAGCTCGAGGACCGGAGGCAGCATGGGCGGGAACCTTCCTGAAGACTGGCAGAGGAGACATTAGACAGTCGTCGCGCGAAAGCGGCAACGGGTCGCTGGCCCCTTTCAACCAACCAGTTGCCTGAAAAAGGTGGTCGAACGCTCTTTTCCCTCTACACGTTAATTTATGAATATGAACGCGTCCCGTCCGGCGCGCCCGATACGCGATGATGTGTCGTCGGAAATCAACCTTGTGATCAGAGGCGATCCCGGATTCGGCCCTTCCATTCGGCCACCGAGGGAGACTTCCTCCGCGCCTGTCCTGGCCGGAGTGCCCGGATTCCCGTCACGGCTCAGGGGTGTCGTTCCAACGGACCCAAGCGCGGATTTGGTAGTTCATTCCCCATTCAGGCGCACGAGTCTGGCGACCGGAATTCTGGTCGCGTCCGGGACCAATTCCGGCCGTTCGATGGTGTTTCACCCCTGCGATAGACCATTTTCGCGCCCTTCCTTCATTGGGTCTGACAACGCCAGAAACACGCCCGGTTCTCCGGCGCGAGCCGGTCTTCCCATTTCGGTGCGAGACGGGGCGCCCTGCGTGGGGAAGGCCTCGCTGGCCATGACGGCATGTGCCCAGGCCTTCAGGCGCAAGGATGATCATCCTATTATGCGGCGATCTTAGGAACGCTTGACGCGCGCCCGCCGTTCTTGTAATGTGCCAAGCGCATAGCCCCTGGAGTAGATGCATGCCCGTGTTCGACAACCTGAAAAGACCAGCCTTGGTCCTTGCTGCGTTGCTGGCTCTGTCGGCCTGTGGTGACGACGCGCCGCCGCCGCTGCCGGATTATGTGCTGGATTCGGGGGTCACCGGTTCGCCCGATGATGGCTCGATGGCCTGGATGGACGACACCCGGGTCATCACCTTCGCGGAGCTCAATGGCAGCCGGACCATCGCCATCTGGGACACCGGGACCAATACGGTCGAAGCCTACACGCCCCCGGACGGCCTCGATCCCCGCGGCCAGCTCTGCTACGACCCGTTCACCGGCAATGTCAGCTATGAAGCCTATGACCGCAACGGCCAGAATGTGGAGGTTTTTGGTCCGCTTGGCCGGGAAAAGGCGGTGCGCCCTTGGGGCATTCCAGATGAGATGACGACGAACGTCCACAGCTGCGAGGACGTGGTGCGACAAGGTGAATTCCGGGGTCGGGTGGTGTTCTATCTGCGTCCCGAACATGGGGCGCTGATGTTCGGCCCCTATGGTCCCCGGCGTCCTGGAGACGACGGCAGCACCAAGGGTGTTCTTGTGAGCCCCCATGGGCAGCGTATCACCACGCCGATCATGGACAGGGGCTATCACTCTCGCTGTTCTTTATTCCATCCTCACAAGGGCGCCTATTACGTCACGCAATGCATTTGGGATTGGCAGGATTTCGAAGGCAAGGAGTGTTATTCCGCCTATTGGCTGCGGCCCGACGGACGCACGGAAGAGGTCTGCCTACCGGAATTCAAGAACACCTTCGTGTTGCCCAGCAAGGTCGGGGTCGTGATGGACCACCGGGTCATCCCGCGCAGCGGCAACCTGGACACCGGGCTCAATCTTTACGCCCACGGTGTCTTGTGGCGGTTGGTTGACGGCTTCATCCTCAACACCGCGGCGCTGTCGCCCGACGGCTGCAAGGTGGCATTTGTCAGCGCCCCCAAATACACCGATTACGACAAGTGGA
This sequence comes from Pseudomonadota bacterium, assembly GCA_040751765.1. Classification (GTDB taxonomy): domain Bacteria; phylum Pseudomonadota; class Alphaproteobacteria; order Rhodospirillales; family Magnetospirillaceae; genus CALABS01. The sequence goes on from JBFMHS010000296.1 coordinate 2,468, forward strand.
AAGACACAACCCTGAAACTGGCCGATGTCTGCGCTGCCGACCGCACGCAGCTGAAGCCGCAACGATGAAAGGAAATCAGCAATGGAACAAAAGGGCAACAACACCCACCGCGTCCAGTTCGACCTGGCCGCCGCCGCCTATGGCGACCGGCCGTTGCCCCAGGGCTATAAAGTGGCCCAGCATTATGTCGATCCCGTCACCGGCTTCAAGGGGGCCGCCATTGACGGCCCCAATGGCGAGCGCCATTACGTGATCGCCGGCACCGAGGATGGACGCGACGCGCTCGCCGACGTCAATCTCGGCAAGCGGCAGTATGAAAGCAAGGCTGCCGAAAAAATGCGGATAGATGCCGCTAAGCATGCCGCAGGTGCGAACAAGGTCTCCTTCACCGGCCACTCCCTCGGTGGCGGCCTTGCCCAGGCGATGGCCTACGATGTCGGCAAAGCCAGTGGAAAGCCCGAAGTCGTTTCCAGCACCTCCTTCAACAGCTTCGGCGGCAAGGAACTGATCGAGCGCACCCGCACCGGCACGGAAAAGTACGACCCCGCCCATGCCGCCAAGCTGGACGCCGTCAATTACCGCATGGCCGACGACAAGGTGTCGCGCATCGGCACCCATATCGGCGCGGTCAAGGCGATCAGCGGACCCGACACGGTGAACGGCGAGCCTGTGGACGACCTGCCGTCCTCGCCGGCGCGCGACCTTCAGGCCCACGGCATCGGCGCCTTGGAGAAGGCCATCGACGGCGGCGGCCTGGACAAGGCCTATCCCGACAAGCCCGCCCTCATCCGCGAGGCCAACGGCGGCAGCGCCACCTTCGGCGATGCCGGCGATTGGCTTCACGGCAGCATCTACGACCCACCGCCGCCCATCGACGAGGACCAGGACCCCGAGGCCTCGCTGCAGAACGCACCCGACGCGCCGCCGCCCCAGCCTGATCCCGGCAAGCT
>JBFMHS010000297.1:0-6851 GCA_040751765.1 Pseudomonadota bacterium
CCGGCTGGTGGCCAAGCTCTACGCGCTGATGCCCAACATCGTGCTGGCCGGCCTGGCGGTGTTCCCGCTGACCGCCTTCGAGGTGCTGCTGTTCTCGGCTCCGGCCTTCGCCTTCGCGATCCTGGGCATCCACCTGGGCGGGGAGGAGCTGTCGCTGGCCGTCCATGGGCCGCAGTTGTGGCTGATGGTGCTGGTGATGGGCGTCGCCATGTTCTCGGGCATGAGCCAGCTCCACTACATGGCGGCGCTGGTCAACCGCGCCATGGTCGACCCGCTGACCGGCGCCTACACCCGCCGCTCGGGCGGCGAGACGCTCGACCTCGCCTTCCGGCTGGCGGCGCTCCAGAACGCACCGCTGTCGCTGGCGTTCTTCGATCTCGACAAGTTCAAGTCCATCAATGACACCTACGGCCACGACGAGGGCGACAAGGCGCTCAGGACCCTGTCGGAAAAGCTGCGCGACGGGTTGCGCAAGGGCGACGTGCTGGTGCGCTGGGGCGGTGAGGAATTCGTCGCCATCCTCAACAACACCAACGCCGAGGGTGCGCGGATCGTGGTCGAGCGGCTGCGCGAGGCGGGGTTCGGCACCCGTCCCGACGGCACTCCCCTGACCGCATCGATCGGGGTCGCCGAACGCGGCGTCGACAACGCCAAGGACTGGCCGGACCTGGTGGAGCTTGCCGACCAGCGCATGTATCACGCCAAGAAGACCGGCCGCGACCGCGCCGTGCTGCCCGGCAACCAGGTGCTGGTGTTCGCGGGTCAGTAGCTGACGTCGGACTGCACGCGCAGTCGTTCGGGCGAGTCGGCCTGGAGCTGGATGGCGACCACGCCGTGGGCACCGCGCACCAGCAGCTCGGCCCCCCACGAGCCATCGTCGAGCTGGATGGGCGGCCCGATCTCGATCCGGTGCACGTCCTCGACATCCATGCTGAGGCTGTGGTCGTTGCGGAACGATATGGCGGCCACGGTCTTCATCGGACCCTCCTGCTGTTTCCCCCAGGCTGAACCCGAACGGCGCGGCGGTCAAATGCCGGAATCGGGAACCGTCGCCTTGGCCGTGGCGTTGGACCGGGCATGGAGCACTTCATCAGCACCCAGGCGCTGGAGGTCGTGCGCGCCTTCGGCTACCATGCCGCCGTCGCCGACGACCTGGTGCGCCTGATCGTCGCCGACGAGGACGGTTACGACGCCTTGCTGACCCGCGAAGAGGTCGCCGAGCTCGCCGCCGGCCTCGAGGAGCAGGAGGACCCCACCGCCATCTGGCAGCCCGACATGGTGCCGTGGGACCCGCCGGCCGGCTACCGCTCGCCGCCGCCCGGCTGGAACGAATAGACAGACGAGGACGCCCCCTTCATGGCCATCATGGACCCCGCCGACCGCGACCGGCTGTTCCGCTATTTCATGGAATCCTTCGACGAGGACAACGCCGGCGACATGCAGGCCTTCGCCCAGTGCTTCCTGCACAACGCCAAGGTCTGGGACACCCTCGCCGACGCCTTCCCCAAGGCCAGCGTCTCCCAGGTCAAGGCGGTGATGATGGAGGCCTACGGGGCGTGGACAAAGGAAAGGGCCGACAACTGAGGCTTTTCGCGCCACTCCGGGACGGTATTATGATACCGCGGCGTTAACGCCTTGATTTTACATCCTATTTTTCCTGTTGACTCCCGCCCTTTCCGTGGCATACTCCGCGCCTTCCTGGGGGCGCTTTTCGCGTCTCCCGATCAATTGGTTTTGCCGTGGGTGCCATGAAGACCTTCAACGTCAAACCGTCCGAAGTGCAGAAGAAGTGGGTCGTTATCGACGCGGACGGCGTCGTGCTCGGCCGCCTGGCCAGCATCATCTCGATGCGCCTGCGCGGGAAGCATCTTCCCACCTACACTCCCCATGTCGACATGGGCGAGAACGTCATCGTCATCAACGCCGAGAAGGTCAAGCTGACCGGCAACAAGATGGCCGACAAGACCTTCTACTGGCACACCGGCCATCCCGGCGGCATCAAGGGCCGCACCATGGGCCAGCTGCTGGGCGGACGCTATCCCGAGCGCGTGATCATCAAGGCCGTCGAGCGCATGATCACCCGTGGCCCGCTGGGCCGCGCCCAGATGAAGAACCTGCGCGTCTACGCCGGTCCGAACCACCCGCACGAGGCCCAGGCGCCCGAGGTGGTCGACGTCGCCGCGATGAACCCGAAGAACAAGAGGTAAGTCATGGCCGATCTCAGCAGCCTGGCCGACATCAAGGCCGCCGCCCCGGCCCAGCCCGTGCACGAGCGCAAGGTCGACGCCCAGGGCCGCGCCTACGCCACCGGCAAGCGCAAGAACGCCATCGCCCGCGTCTGGGTCAAGCCCGGCAACGGCAAGATCACCGTCAACGGCCGCGACGTCACCAACTACTTCGCCCGTCCGGTGCTGCGCATGCTGATCAACCAGCCCTTCCAGGCCACCCGTGCCGAGGGCCAGTTCGACGTGTTCTGCACCGTCACCGGCGGCGGCCTGTCCGGCCAGGCCGGCGCGTTGCGCCACGGCATCAGCCGCGCGCTGACCTTCTTCGACCCGGCCATGCGCCCGGCCCTGAAGGCCGGCGGCTTCCTGACCCGCGACCCCCGCGTCGTCGAGCGCAAGAAGTACGGCAAGCACAAGGCCCGTCGTTCGACCCAGTTCTCGAAGCGCTAAGCTTCGGGTCCTTCGGGATTGGGGGGCCGCCGGACCACCGGCGGCCCCTTTTCCGTTTCAGAGAGCCCCAAGGAGACCGCCATGGCCACCCTCTACGTCGCCACCAGCAAGACCTTCCAGGACTGGGCCTCGGATGTGGGCCTGGGCAAGAACGTCTACCGCGTCGGCCTGGTCGAGGACGCCACCCCCGAGGAGGCCCTGGCCGAGGGCGTGGCCGGCTGCACCGACTGGAAGGTGGTCGCCAGCGAGGATGCCGGCGAGACGACCGAGGCCGAGATGCTGGAGCGCTTGGCCCGCAAGGAAAAGCTGGTCGACCCCAATTACTATCCCCGCCTGCGCGGCGCCACCGGCATCGTCAAGGCCAATATCACCGCCATCGAGAATTCCATGCTGGTGGCCATGGCGCTGGACGGCAAGGAGCCGCCCAAGAGCTTCAAGGTCAAGCCGGCCGACGTGGCGCGGCACCTGCTGGCCCAGGTGGGGAAGTAGTCACCCCCCGAACCGCGCCACCACCCGCTCCACCCCGGCCACGTAGGAGCCGCCGAACAGGCGCACGTGGACCAGCAGGGGGTACAGGATGTAGAGGTCGCGGCGCGCCTCCCAGAACCCCGGCCTGATGGGGCGCAAGTCCTCGTAGCGGCGAAAGAAGGCGTCGCCGAAGGTGCCGAACATCGTTCCGAAGGCCAGCTCGATCTCGGGATCGGCGTAATAGACCGCCGGGTCGATGAAGGCGGCGACGCGGCCGTTCCGCGCCAGCACGTTGCCGCCCCAGCAGTCTCCGTGGATCAGGCCCGGAGCCTCGGGCTCGTCGATCCACCGCTCCAGCCGCCCGGCCAGCGCCTCGACTGCGGCCAGCACCGCTCCGGGCAGGCGGCCGGCGCGGTGCGCCTCGTGCGCCATGAACAGCAGTCGGTGGTCGCGGAAGAAATCCAGCCAGCGCGCGGTCGGGGGATTGGGCTGGTGGAGGCCGCCGATCAGGGTGTCGCGCTCCAGACCGAAGGAGTGCCAGCGCCGCCCGTGCAACGCGGCAAGCAGCTCGGCCGCCTGCGCCTCCCCCGCCGCCGACAGGCCGCCCGAGGCCTCGACATGCTCCATCAGCAGCAGGTCGTCGTCGGAATGGACCACCGCCGGCACCGGCAGCGCAGATGCGCGGGCCAGGAACTCCAGCATCCAGCCCTCGGGCTCCAGCCCCGGCCCCAGCTTGGCGACCAGCCGGCCGCCATCGGCCAGCGCGACCAGCAGCACCTCGCCGACGCAGCCGCCCGCCAGCGCCCTGGTTCCCGCCACCCGGCGGCCGGTGACGGCCTCGATCCGGGCGGCGAGCGCGTTCACAGCAGCGTGGTCCGGATATGGGCCAACAGCGCCGCCGAGCCCTCCTCGATCATGTCGAGGACCTTCTCGAAGCCGTCGGCACCGCCGTAATAGGGGTCGGGAACGTCGCGGATGCCCCAGGTGGGGGCGAAGTCCATGAACAGCATCACCCGCTCCTCGCGGCCCTTGGGGCACATCTCGCGCAGGATCTGGTGATGGCCGCGGTCCATGGCCAGCACCAGATCGAAATCGTCGAAATCGGCGGCGGTCACCTTGCGGGCGCGCAGGTCGCACAACTCGACGCCGCGCTTGCGGGCGGCGGCGGCCGAGCGGCGGTCTGGCGGCTCGCCCACGTGGTAGGAGTGGGTGCCGGCGGAATCGGTGACGATGGCGTGGGCCAGGCCCTCGCGCTCGACCAGGGCGCGGAACACGCCCTCGGCTGTGGGGGAGCGGCAGATGTTGCCGGTGCAGACAAACAGGACCTTGACCACGGGAGCATACCTCGGACGCATGGACGTCTTCCGGGGATAGCGGGTTCCCGCCACCGCCGCAAGAGCCTAGACTTCCCATCATGACCCACGGCCCCATCCTCGTCCTGACCGGCGCCGGCATCTCCAAGGAATCCGGCCTCGACACCTTCCGTTGCGCCGGCGGCACCTGGTCCAAGGTGCGGCTGGAGGACGTCGCCACCCCCGAGGCCTTCGCCCGCGATCCCGACCGCGTGCACGCTTTCTACAACGCGCGGCGCGCCGGCCTGCTGGCGGCGGCGGTGGAGCCCAATCCGGCCCATCTGGCGCTGGCGCGGCTGGAGCGGGAATGGCCGGGCGGGGTGCTGGTGGTGACCCAGAACATCGACGACCTCCACGAGCGCGCCGGCAGCCGCGCGCTGATCCACATGCACGGCGAACTGCTGAAGGTCCGCTGCCGCCACTGCGCCCGGCCGTTCGAATGGCGCCACGACCTGTCCACCGCCACTGCCTGCCCAGACTGCGGCCAGCCCGGCCTGCTGCGGCCGCATGTGGTGTGGTTCGGCGAGATGCCGCTGGAGATGGAGCGAATCGCCCTAGCGCTGGAGTCCTGCGCCCTGTTCGTGTCCATCGGCACCTCCGGCACCGTCTACCCGGCCGCCGGATTCGTCGCCGAGGCGCGGCGGCGGGGGCGGGCCCGGACGCTGGAGATCAACCTGGACCCGTCCGACGGCGCCGGCCTGTTCCACGAGACCCGCCACGGGCTGGCCTCGAAGCTGGTGCCGGAATGGGTTGAGGAATTTCTGGCGGCGGTCAGATGACCTTGCCGCCATCGTCGTCGACGATGCCGGCAACTCCGGCCAACCAGCCGCGCAGGGCACGGCGCTCCATCAGCTTGTCCTGGGCCGGGGCCGGCAGGTCGGTCAACGCGATCACCCGCTTGCGGATCAGCACCTCGATGACGTCCTCGATGACGCGGATGAACTGAAGGTCCGAGGCGACGAACCGGTCGCCCTCGATGGTCATGTCGGCGTCGGTGACGCGGGTGAAGAAAGCCAGGATCTCGGGATCGTCGGGCTCCAGATGCTCGGCGTCCTCCTCCAGCGGAACCTCGGACAGCGCCGCCACCCGGCCGTCTTCGTCGCGGATCACATAGGGCATCGGGAACTCCTCGCTCGGACGTCCGACCATAGCGCACGCTCGATCCAAACGAAAACCCCCTCGGATCACTCCGAGGGGGTGGAACTCGCGCCGGAAAAGATCCTTAGTGGAACTTCGTCGGCAGGTCGGCGATGGACGAGTCGACCAGGGCGGCGGCCTGGGCGCCCGAGATGCTCTCGGACAGCACCTGGCGGGCAGCCTCCACGGCCACCTCCACCGCGACGTTCTGGACTTCCTTCAGCGCCTGGGTCTCGGCCTGGGCGATGCGGTCCATGGCCTGGGCCTCGCGGCGCTTCAGCGTCTCCTCCAGGTCCTTGGCGGCCTGGGCCGACAGACGCTCCGCCTCGGCCTTGGCATGGGCGATGATTTCCTCGGCCTCCTTCATGGCGTCACGCTGCTTGCGCTGATAGGTCGCCAGCATTTCCTGGGCGTCCTCGCGCAGCTTGTGGGCCTCGTCGAGGCGGGCGCGGATCTTGGCGGCACGGGCGTCCAGGGCGGCACCGATGGCGCGGCCGACCGGCTTGGCGGCCAGGCCGACCACCAGGAAGAAGGACACCGCCACCCAAAGGGCGGGATTGGCATAGAAAGGCACGGCGGCGTGGGCGTCGGCGGCCGTTGCGGCGAAGGCGGGCGAGATCATCAGCCTTGCTCCTTGAGGGCGGCGGCGACGGCGGCCTCGACCTTGGCCTGGTCGGGCGCGGCGCCGACCAGACGGGCGACGGACGCGGCGGCGACCTCGACGGCCACCGACCGGACGTTGGTCAGCGCGGTCTCCTTGGCGGCCGCGATGCGGGCCTCGCCGGACTTGATCTGCTCGGCAAGCTTGGCGTTGAGCTCCTTGGTGCGCTCTTCCGCGTGCTTGGCCAGGCGTTCGGCCGTCTCCTTGATGACGGCGTGGGCATGCGCCCGCGATTCGGCCAGCGCCTTCTCGTAGGCGGCGACGGCCGCCTCGGCTTCGGCCTTCAACTGGGCGGCCTTGTCGAGGTTGTCGTCGATCTTGCGCTGACGCTCGTCGAGGACGGCGCCGATCTTCGGCAGGGCCACCTTAGCCATCAGCAGGTACAGGGTGATGAAGGTGACGGCCAGCCAGAAGAGCTGGGGCGCGAAGAACGCCGGATCGAACTGGGGCATCCGATGCTCCTGAACGGAATGATTCTGACAGGCCTTCGGAGCGGCCCGGCGGGTCGCGGGGGCTAGGGACCCCGCGACGCCAACCGTTCCGAAGGAGATGCTCGCC
>JBFMHS010000298.1:0-3152 GCA_040751765.1 Pseudomonadota bacterium
CACTCGGCGATGGCGTGGGGGATGTTTTCGCTGGTCAGCAGGAACGAGAACAGCACCGCGTTGGTGATGATGTACAGCAGCATCGCCGACATGTTGGCCGACGACAGCAGCACCTTGGGCACGCCCCGAAGCGGCATGTCCTTGTAGACGAAGACCGCGATCACGAAGGCGTAGACCGCGCTCATGGCCGCCGCCTCGGTGGCGGTGAACAGGCCGGTGTAGATGCCGCCGATGACGATGACGATCAACAGCAGGCCCCAGATGCTGTCCTTGAACGCCTTCGCCCGCTCGGCCCAACTGGCGCGGGGCATGCGGGGATAGTTGTTCTTGCGGGCGATGTAGTACGTGGTGCCGAACAGCATGGCGGCCAGCATCAGGCCGGGGATGACGCCGGCGATGAACCGGGCGCCGATGGACGAGTTGGTCGACACCGCGTACATCACCATCACGATGGACGGCGGGATCAGGATGCCCAAGCCGCCCGACGAGGCGATGACGCCGGCGCCGAAATTCCTGGGGAAGCCCTGCTTGACCATGGCCGGGATGATGATCGAGCCGATGGCGACCACGGTGGCCGGCGACGAGCCCGACACCGCCGCGAACAGGGCGCAGGCCACCACGCCGCCAAGGCCCAGGCCGCCGTGCCAGTGGCCGACCATGGCGGTGGCGAAGTTGATCATCCGCTTGGCAACGCCGCCATGGGTCAGGAAGTTGCCGGCCAGGATGAAGAACGGGATCGCCATGATCTCGAACTTCTCGATGCCGGTGAACAGCTTCAGCGCGACCGATTCGATCGGCACCTGGGTCATGGTGAACAGGAAGGTGAGAACCGTCAGGCCCAGCGAGATCGAGATGGGCATGCCGGTCAGCATCAAGGCCAGCAGCAGGCCGAAGATGATGGCGGCGCTCATTTAGCGGTCCTCCCCGTTCTTGGCGGAGGCGTCGCCGCCCTCCATGGCCTCGCGGCCCTTCTTGTCGGTGCTGGCATTGGCGGTCCCCAGCGTGGGGTCGCCGCCCTCGCGGCCCTCGTGGTGGGCGATGTCCCTGGGATGCAGGGCGTCGTCCATCTCGAACCAGTTGATGTCCTGGGCCGCCCGCTGCTCGTCGGTGAAGTCCTCGTCCAGGCCCTCGACGTGGCCGTGGTCGTGATGCGGCAGCTCGCCGGTGCGCAGGAAATGCCAGGTCACTTGCAGGAAGCGGAAGCACATCAGCCCAGATCCCAGCGGGATGGCGCTGTAGACGATCCAGGTCGGCCATTCCAGGTCGGCGGTGATCGGCCCCTCGTACAGATCGGGGGTCTCGATGCCGAGGAAATTGAAGATTGCGTAGTGGGCGCCGTTCTCCCACACGAAGTGGCCGCCCATCAGGGCCACGATGCCGGTGAACAGGGCGCCGGCCAGCAGCCCGAAGACGATGAAGCGGCCGCGCGGCCCCGGCCCAAGCCGGTTGATCAGCACGTCGACGCCCACGTGGATGCCGGTGCGCACGCCATAGGCGGCGCCGAACTTGGCCATCCACACGAACATGATGATGCACAGTTCCTGTGCCCAATACGTGCGGAACTGGAAGGTGATGGAATAGAGGAATTCGACGCCGGACGCGTAGCGATGGACCACGGCGATGAAGATGATGATGGTCGCCGCCGCCATGAGGAAGGCGATGATCAATTCCTCGAGATGATCTAGAGCTCTTAAAAACATGTCAGCCCCGCACGAAACGGGGGCGCCCCGGTGAAGGAAAGCGCCCCCTGGCTTCGACTCAAGCCATGTGATGACGACTTAGTTCTTGAAGCCGAACTTCTCGGCTTCCTTGTAGATGGACTGGATCAGGTCCTTGCCGACGCGGCCTTCCATCTCGCGGTGGACGGGCAGCAGGGCCTTGCGCCAGGTGTCCCTCTCGGCGTCCGACAGCTGGTAGAAGTCGGTCTTGCCGGCGGCCTTCATGGCGGCCAGGGCCTGGTCGTTCTCGTCCTTGGCGATGGCGTTGGCGAAGCGGGTCGATTCGTCCATGGCGCCTTCCAGGGCGGCGCGGATGTCGTCCGGCAGGCCTTCCCAGAACTTCTTGTTCACGATCACCGCGTAGCCCAGGTAGCCGTGGCGGGACTCGGTGGCGTGCTTCTGCACCTCATGCATCTTCTGGGTATACATGTTCGAAGGCGGGTTCTCGGTGCCGTCGACGACGCCGGTCTGCAGCGCCTGGTAGACCTCCGAGAACGCCATCACCTGCGGCAGGGCGCCCAGCGCGCGCATCTGCGCGTCGAGCACCTTGGACGACTGGATGCGCATCTTCAGGCCGCGGAAATCCTCGGGCTTCTTGAGCGGCTTGTTGGCGCTCATGATCTTGAAGCCGTTGTCCCAGTAGGCCAGGCCGATGATGCCCTTCTGCTCGAGCTTCTTCAGCAGGCCCTTGCCGATCGGACCCTGGGTCACGGCGTAGAGCACGTCACGCGAGGGGAAGATGTAGGGCAGGTCGAAGACCTCGAATTCCTTGACGCCCAGCGGGCCGAACTTGGCCAGCGACGGGGCGAGCATCTGCACCGCGCCCAGCTGCAGCGCCTCCAGCTCTTCCTTGTCCTTGTAGAGCTGCGAGTTGGGATAGACCTCGACCTTGACCCGGCCCTTGGTGCGTTCCTCGGCCAGCTTCTTGAACATCTCGGCGGCCTTGCCCTTGGGCGTGTCGGGCGCGACGACGTGGCTGAACTTGATGACGATGGGCTGGGCCTGCTGGGCCAGCGCGGAGCCGGCGGCGAGGCAGCCGGCCACCACGCAGCCGACAAGAGTCGCGAACTTCATGTGCGTTCCTCCCAAAGATTACGCATTGGTTCAATCGTCGGATTGTTCGAAAGTTTCGCCGAATGAGCTATTGTGGAAATCCGAACAGCGGGCTACAGCCACCCGAATCGTATGAATTTTAATCTTGGGATTCGTTGATGTGACCATCTCCAGGGCACTTCCGGCGCGCGCGGCCTTCCAGGCCATGCCCGTGGTCGCCATGGCCTTGATCGTCATGCTGCTCGGGGCGCTGCTGTGGCTCCTGCACCGCAACGAGATCGAGGAAGAGCGCCACGCCCTGATCAAGGACATCCTGTGGGTCGAGCAGAACATCAACTTCCATCTGGTCTCGGTGGAGGAGAAATTGACCCATCTGGCGGC
>JBFMHS010000298.1:3162-18063 GCA_040751765.1 Pseudomonadota bacterium
CCTTCGAGGTCCAGGCCAAGGCGTTGCTGGCCAACCATCCCGAGATGGATCGCATCCTGCTGCGTGACGCCGAGGGCGGTCTGACCGGCGCGGTGCCGCCGTTGGAGGCTGAACGGGCTCCGCTCGCCGAGGCCCCTTGGCATGGTGCCTTCACCCTCGCCAAGTCGTTCGGCCGCGTGGCGTGGAGCCCGCCCTTCGTGTTGTCCGGGCGCGGCACGGTGGTCGAGGCGCATGTGCCGGTGTTCCTGGACCGCCGCTTCATGGGGATGGTGGTCGGCGTGTTCCCCATCGACGGCATCCTCACCCATCACGTGCCGTGGTGGGTCGCCGAGAAGTACAAGGTCGAGATCACCGATGCCGAGGGCACCGTGCTGGCGGCCAAGACCTCGGTGGAGCTGGCCGACGCCTCCACCAGCCACCAGGTCCGGCTGGAGCCGCCCGGCCACGGCATGGGCGTGGTGGCGACCGTCTATCGCAGTGATCCCAACCTGGCCCGCAACGTGCTCGCGGCGTCGATCTTCGGCTTGACCCTGGTGGCGCTGACCTCGCTGTGGGCGGTGCGCCGCCACGTCCATCGCCGACTCCAGGCCGAACTGGCGCTCCGCGAGGAGCACGCCTTCCGCAAGGCCATGGAGGATTCGCTGACCGTGGGCATGCGCGCCCGCGACCTCGACGGCCGCATCACCTACGTCAATCCGGCCTTCTGCCGCATGGTGGGGTGGAGCGAGGCGGAACTGGTCGGCTGCGTCCCGCCGATGCCCTACTGGGAGCCCGAGGACATCGAGCAGACCCTGGAGATGCACCATCGGGTCATGCGCGGCGACGCCCCGCCCGACGGTTTCGAGATCCAGTTCCGACGTCGCGACGGCGAGCGCTTCTGGGCCCTGGTCTACGAGGCGCCGCTGATCGATGCCGCCGGCCGCCATTCCGGGTGGATGGCCTCGGTGCTGGACATCACCGAGCGCAAGCGGGCCGAGGAGATGGCGTTGCAGCAGCAGGAGAAGTTGCAGCGGACCTCGCGCCTGATCACGATGGGCGAGATGGCCTCGACGCTGGCCCACGAACTCAACCAGCCGCTGTCGGCCATCGCAAGCTACAACACCGGCTGCCTCAACAAGCTGAGCGCGGGGCGGTTCTCGCCGGCCGAATTGGAGTCGGCGCTGACCAAGCTGGGCGTCCAGGCGCAGCGGGCGGGGCAGATCATCCGCCGGGTCCACGACTTCGTGCGCAAGTCCGAACCCAATCTTGGTGATTGCCTGCTCAACGAGGTGGTCGAGGACACCCTGGGGTTCCTGGAATTCGATGCCAAGAAGCGCGGGGTCGCGGTGGAGGTGGACTACGCCTGCGGCGCCCCCCGTGTCGAGGCCGACCGCATCCTTATCGAGCAGGTGCTGCTGAACCTCGCCCGCAACGGCATGGAGGCCATGGCCGACACCCCGTCCGAGCGCCGCCGGCTGTCCATCGCCGTCCAGTGCGGCGACGGACAGGCGGTGGTGCGGGTCGCCGACCGTGGCCACGGCGTCGAGGAGGCGGACGCCGCCAGCCTGTTCACACCGTTCTTCACCACCAAGGCCGAGGGCATGGGGATGGGCCTCAACATCTGCCGGTCGATCATCGAGTTCCACCGCGGCCGGCTGTGGATGGAGCCCAATCCCGAGGGCGCGGGCGCGGTGTTCCTGTTCTCGTTGCCGTTGAAGGAGGCCGCATGAGCGACCCGATCCAGGTTTATATCGTCGACGACGACGAGGCCATCCGCGACGCCCTGGCGTGGCTGCTGGAATCGCGTGGAGTGAACGCGCGCACCTTCGCCTCGGCAGAGGAGTTCCTGATGGCCTGGACGCCCAGGCTGTCGGGTTGCCTGCTTCTGGACATCCGCATGGGCGGCATGTCGGGACTAGACCTGTTCCGGCGGCTGCGCGACTTGGGCTGCGCCTCGCCGGTGATCTTCCTGACCGGCCATGGCGACGTCCCCATGGCGGTGTCGGCGCTGAAGCAGGGCGCCCGCGACTTCATCGAGAAACCGTTCAACGACAACGAACTGGTCGACCGGGTGATCGAGGCGCTGGACTGGGAGGACAAGCGGCTGGCCGAGGCGGCGGGCCGCGCCGACATCACCGCGCGGCTGGCCCAGCTGACCGTGCGCGAGCGGCAGGTCATGGACCTGGTGCTGGCCGGCAAGCTCAACAAGGTGATCGCCGACGACCTGGGCATCACCATGCGCACCGTCGAGGTCCATCGCGCCCACGTCTTCGAGAAGATGGGGGTCAAGACGGCGGTCGAGCTGGCCCAACTGCTCTCCTCTCTCGGGCCGGTGGCGTGAGGCGGAAGGTCGCCAAGGCGGTACCTCTGCCGCGCGAGATCGCGGAGTGGCTGCTGTTCGCGGCGGCCTACGTGGCGCTGGACTGGGTCAGCTTCATCCACCAGCTGGCACCCATCGGCATCACGCCGTGGAACCCCGCCCCCGGGCTCGCCCTGGCGGTGATGATCCTGCGCGGGCCGGGCCTGGCGCCGCTGGTGGTGGGGTCCGCCGTGCTGGCCGACGTGGTGGTGCGCGGGCAGTCGGTGCCGCTGCTGGTCAGCATCGCCGCCAGTCTGGTGGTCGGCTTCGGCTACGCCACGGCGGCGCGGGTGCTGCGCGATCGCCTGGGGTTGGACACCAACCTCGCCCGCCTGCGCGACGTCTTCGCGCTGACCGGCACGGCGGTGGTGGCGGCGCTGGTCGTCGCCATGCTCTATGTGGGGGCCTTCGCGGGGGCGGGGCTGCTGCCGCGCGACCAGGTGTTCCAGGCGCTGTCGCGCTATTGGATCGGCGACATGATCGGCATTGCCGTCGCCACGCCGCTGCTGCTGGTGCTGCTGACCGGACGGTGGCCGCGGCCGTCGGCGGCGGTGCTGGCCGAGGCCGCGTCGCAGGGGGCGGCCATCGTCTTCGCGCTGTGGCTGATCTTCGGCGTCGAGGAGATCTACGAGCTCCGCTTCTTCTACATCCTGTTCCTGCCCTTGATCTGGATCGGCAGCCGCTTCGGCATCCGGGGCGCCGTGCTCGGCAACCTGGCGGGCCAGGGCGGGCTGATCGTCGCCTTCCTGACGGTGGGCCACATGTCCAGCACCGTGACCACCTTCCAGTACCTGATGCTGGCCCTGGCCACAGCCACCCTGTTCCTGGGCGCCGCGGTCAGCGAGCGGCGCGGGGTCGAGGACATGCTGCGCACACGCCAGGACGAACTGGCCCATACCTCGCGTCTGTCGCTGGCCGGCGAGATGGCCGGCGCCCTGGCCCACGAGCTGAACCAGCCGCTGCTCGCCTCCATCGCCTTCACCCGCGCCGCCCAGCGCATGCTGGCCCACGACCCGCCCGACATCGCCAGGGCCGGCGGCGCGCTGGACCGGGCGGTATCCGAGGCACAGCGGGCCGGCGCCATCATCCGGTCATTGCGCGAGTTCATCGGCAAGGGCGACACCCGCCGCGAGCCCGAGCCGCTGGCGGCGCTGGTCGCCGACGCCCTGGCGCTGGTCGCCCCGGAATGCTCCCGCAAGGGGGTGCGGCTGGTCATGGGCGTGGACAAGACGCTGCCGGCCGTTCATGTTGACCGGGTGCAGGTGCAGCAGGTGGTGCTCAATCTGGTGCGCAATGCCATGGAGGCGTCCGCCCGCGAGGTCGCGGTGGCTGCCCGGGTCCTCGACGACGGCTTCGTCGAGGTCGAGGTGCGCGACAACGGCAGCGGCGTTTCCGACGAGGTGGAGGAACGGCTGTTCGAACCTTTCAACACCTCGAAGGCCAGCGGCATGGGCCTTGGCCTGTCCATCAGCCGCACCATCGTCGAGGCCCACGGCGGGCGGCTGTGGCTAGCCGAGAACGGCCCTCGGGGAACCGCGTTCCGCTTGACCCTGCGGACCGTACCGGCCGAGGGCGAACGTGAGCGAATGGAGGTGGGGACCAAGGGATGAGCGAGACCATTGTCCACGTCGTCGATGACGAAGCCGCGATCCGCGAATCGCTGGTGATGCTGCTGGAATCCTCCGGCCATGCCGCGCGGGCCCATTCCGACGCCGCCGGGTTCCTGGCCGCGCTCGATCCCGACCAGCCGGGCTGCGTGGTGGCCGACGTGCGCATGCCGGGCATGAGCGGCCTGGAATTGCAGGCCCACCTCAAGGCGTCACGCATCGACCTGCCGGTCATCATCATCACCGGCCACGGCGATGTCGCCATGGCGGTGCAAGCGCTCAAGGACGGCGCCTCGGACTTCATCGAGAAGCCATTCGACGAGGACGTGCTGCTGCGCGCCGTCGGCCACGCGCTGGACAAGGGCCACCGGGCCTTCCGAGAGCGGCAGGCGCTTGCCGACATCGAGGCCCGCGCCGCCGAATTGACCCCGCGCGAGCGCGAGGTGATGGACCTGGTGGTGCAGGGGTTGCCCAACAAGGCGGTGGCGGCCGAACTGAACATCTCGGTGCGCACGGTCGAGATCCATCGCGCCCGCGTCATGGAGAAGATGGCTGCAAAAAGCCTGTCGGAACTGGTGCGCATGGCGCTGCGGCTCGAGGAAGTCGAGCCGGCGTGAGGGTCGGAAAAGGAAAAGGAGCCCGAAGGCCCCTTTTCCCGGCATTTCCCGAGAACCGCGCGCCGTTCGCGTCAACGGCGTGCTGGGCCGCAGGATGATGCACCCCGGGCTCAAATGGAATACGTCTTCTCCCTTATGTAGTAGTACCTAGAGCGAAGGGCGCCGGCCATCTCGGGGCCGGCCGTTCACATCGCCCCTCCGCCTCCCCACCTCAGACGTTCGCCAGTGGGCGTTCGGAAAGGGTGGCAATGGCCGAAGGCAGCGGCGGCAACGGCGGCGGCGCGGCGCCCATCCGGCGCCTCGCGGTGGCCATGCGCCAGTTTTTGGAACTGGAATCGGCGGGCGGCATCATCCTGGTGGCGATGATGCTTGTCGCCCTGGCGCTGGTCAACTCGCCGCTCGGCGCCGCCTACCACCACGTCCTCGACACCCACGCCATCGTCGGCATCGGCGGCTTTGCCATCGACAAGCCGCTGCACCACTGGATCAACGACGGCCTGATGGCGGTGTTCTTTCTGCTGGTGGCACTGGAGATCAAGCGCGAGATGATGGAGGGGGAACTGTCCTCGCCGGGTCAGGTGGCGCTGCCGGCGGTGGCGGCGGTGGGCGGCATGGCGGTGCCGGCGGCGGTGTTCGTCGCCTTCAACGCCGGCGACCCCGCGACCATCCGGGGCTGGGCGATCCCCTCGGCCACCGACATCGCCTTCTCGCTGGGCGTGCTGTCGGTGCTGGGCCGGGCGGTGCCGGTGTCGCTGCGGGTGTTCTTGGCTGCGCTGGCCATCATCGACGACCTGGGCGCCATCGTCATCATCGCGCTGTTTTATGCCGGCGACCTGTCGCTGCTTTTCCTTGGGCTGGCGGCGGCGGCGACCGGCTTGCTGTGGGCGCTGAACCGGGGCGGGGTGACGTCGCTGCTGCCTTATGGCCTGGTCGGCCTGTTGCTGTGGGGGTTCCTGCTCAAGAGCGGTGTCCACGCCACCATCGGCGGCGTCGCGCTGGGGCTGTTCGTGCCGCTGCGGGTGCCTGGCGATGGTGCCCGGTCGCCGCTGCGGCGGCTCGAGCACGCGCTGCATCCATGGGTCGCCTTCGCCATCCTGCCGGTTTTCGCGCTGGCCAATTCCGGCGTGCCATTACGGGGGCTGGGACCATGGGTGCTGGCCGACCCGCTGTTCCTCGGCATCACCCTGGGCCTGTTCGTCGGCAAGCAGGTGGGGGTGTTCGGGCTGTCGTGGCTGCTGATCCGCCTGGGCTGGGCCCGCCTGCCCGAGGGGGCTGACTGGGTGCAGTTCTACGGCGTCGCCATCCTGACCGGCATCGGCTTCACCATGAGCCTGTTCATCGGCGGCCTCGCCTTCGGCACGGGTGGCGACATGGTCGAGACCCGGTTCGCGGTGTTGGTGGGGTCGGTTCTCTCCGCGCTCGCCGGCTACGCGGTGCTGAAGATCCAGGCGCGCCGGCGCGGCGAGGACGCCGGCCGCCACCGCTACAACCTCGCGGAATAGGAGGGAGGGCGCATGACGCGGCGCGCCGTGGTGCTGACCACCGATCCGGGGACCGGCGAGTTGCTGGCGCTGTGGCTGGGGAGAGCCGGCTTCGAGGTGGTCGCCACCGCCCGCGGCGGCGAAGCCGCCCGCGCGTTGGACGACGGCGGCGCCGAGCTGATGGTCCTCGATCGGGTCCATCCCCACTGGTCGGGCCTGGGAACCATCCAGGCGATCAAACGCCGCCATCCCGGCATCCGGGTGCTGGTGGCCGGCCTCCGCCCGGACGATCCGTTCCTGCCGCTGGCCCGGGCCGTGGGGGCCGACGCGGTGGTGCCGGCGCCTCTCGACCGCCAGCGGGTCATGGCCTACGTGTAATCACCTAGGCAGTTTCTGTTGTCGGTGCATATTCGCTGGTGCAAAATCCGGCGGCTTCCATGCGCGGAAGAACAAGAACCACCGCGCCATGTCCAGGGGATCGCCAACATCATGACCTGCAAGTCCATCGTCGCGCCCGTCACGGCGACGCTCGCCAAGGGCGACAGTGTCGCCGAGGCCGTCAAGGCGCTCGCGGCCCACGGCTTCGCCACCTTGCCGGTGGTCGACGCCAAGGGCCATTTCCTCGGGGTGTTCGGGGTTCGCCAGCTGCTGGCGCTGCTTCTGCCGCGCGCCGCCCGCCTGGGCGAGGACGACATGCCCGACCTGTCCTTCGTCTCCGACACCAGCGAGGACATCAAGGCCCGCCTGAAGTCCTTCGCCAAGGAAAGCGTGGGCAAGGCCATGGCGCCGCACCGCACCGTGCGCGCCGAGACCGCGCTGGTCGAGGCCATGCTGCTGCTCGAGCGCGGCGACGGCTTCCTGCCGGTGGTGGACGAAGCCGGCAAGCTGGCCGGCATCCTGACGGCCGAGGCGGTCGTCGCCCGCCTGGCGGAGGGCCTGTGATGCACGGCGAAGCGCAAGCCTGGGTTCCCGACGTGCTGTTCGGCTGGAACCCGATGATCGTGGCCACCGCCATCCTGGTCGCCACCTACGCCGTCATCATGTCGGAGAAGATCAATCGGGCCATCGTCGCCCTGGTCGGCGCCGGCATGATGATCATGGTGGGCGTGCTCAACCAGCAGGCCGCCATCCGCGGTGTCGACTTCAACACCATCGCCCTGCTGACGGGCATGATGATCATCGTCGCCATCACCCGGAAGTCGGGCGTGTTCCAGTTCGTGGCGATCTGGACCGCCAAGAAGGTCAAGGCCGATCCGGCCGGCATCCTGTTCATGCTCCAGGTCGTGACCGCCGTGTTCTCGGCGTTGCTCGACAACGTCACCACCGTGCTGCTGGTGGTGCCCGTCACCCTGGTCATCACCGAGGAACTCAAGGTCAAGCCATGGCCCTATCTGGTGGCGCTGATCTTCTCCTCCAACATCGGCGGCACCGCCACGCTGATCGGCGACCCGCCCAACATCCTGATCGGTTCGGCGACCGGGCTGACCTTCAACCAGTTCGTGGTCAACCTGGGGCCGGTCGCGCTGGCCTGCCTGGTGGTCACCACCATCATCTTCCATCTGATGTGGGGCCGCCGGCTGCACGCGACCGCCGAAGCCCGCGCCCGGGTGATGGGCTTCAACGAGAAGGAGGCGATCACCGACTGGCGGCTGCTGAAGCAGTCGCTGTTCGTGCTGGCGCTGGTCATCGCGGGCTTCATCATGGCCCACTCCATCCACCAGGAGCCCGGCACCATCGCCATGTTCGGCGCCGCGCTGCTGATGCTGCTGCACAACCTCGGCAAGGACGCCGAGGAACAGAGCCACGACGTCCATCACACCTTCGGCGAGGTGGAGTGGGTGACCATCTTCTTCTTCGTCGGACTGTTCATGGTGGTCTACGGCGTCGAGCAGGCCGGTCTGCTGCATCTTCTGGCCGAGATGCTGGTCAACGCCACCGGCGGCGACATGGCGGTGACCGCCATCGCCATCCTGTGGGCGTCGGCGATCCTGTCGGCGGTGGTCGACAACATCCCCTTCGTCGCCACCATGATCCCGCTGATCAAAAGCATGGCCCCCACCTTTGGCGGCCCCGAGAATTTGGAGCCGCTGTGGTGGGCCCTGGCCATGGGCGCCTGCCTGGGCGGCAACGGCACACTGGTCGGCGCCTCGGCCAACCTGACCGTCGCCGGCCTGGCCGAGCGGGCCGGCCACCCGGTGCGGTTCGTGCCGTTCATGAAGGTGGCGTTCGGGATGATGCTGCTGACCATCGTCATCGCCCATGTCTACCTGTATCTGCGCTATCTCGTCTGAGCGGGACGACGAAAAGGGCGGCGGCCGGAAACGGCGCGCCGCCTTTTTTTGGCATGGCCCAAGAATCGGAAACGCCGCACTGTGCTGCGGCGTTTCCCTGCGGGGGGGTGGGGATGGGCGGGAAGGCCCCCCCGACAGATTCTTGCCGGTTGAGAGGCTGGAGTAATCGTCCCAACCGGCATGAATAAACATACTGTGGTTCGAATGAATTTTAAACAGGAAGATAACCCAATATGCGCGACGTTTCTTTGCTAGTTATTTGAACTGCATTTGTAAAGTCTTTTGCCTAAAATTTTAATCAATCGCCATGCGTGCTTGCGGTGCGCGCGATGCGCGCTCCCCGCGGGGTGGTGGTCGCGCCGGGCGGGCGGCGAGGGCGGGGCACCGCGCCGCGGCATTCCTGGAATATAGTCCTCCATTTGTCCGGCTTGCCGTCCGGCGCGCGATCCCCCAGACTTTTTCCGGTCGCGGAAACAAGCGAGGTGGAGATGCGGATGACCAGGCGGGTGGCTTTGGCCGTGCTGGCGGTGCTGCTGGCGGTGCTGCTGGCGGTGGGGCCGGCCCTGGCCCAGGGGCAGGTCGGGTTCCAGCGCTCGCGCATCGAGGTGGTATCGCCCACGGGGCGCCGCCACGCCTTCGATGTCGAGATGGCGCAGAGCGCCCGCCAGCTGGCCCAGGGGCTGATGTACCGCAAGTCGCTGGCCGCCTCGGCGGGCATGCTGTTCGATTTCGGCCGGCCTCAGCCGATCGCCATGTGGATGAAGAACACCCTGATCCCGCTGGACATGCTGTTCATCGACGCCGACGGCGTGGTCACCGGCATCGCCGAGCGCACCGAGCCCATGTCCACCGACGTCATCGGCTCGCCGGGGCCGGTGCGGGCGGTACTGGAGGTCAACGGCGGCACCGCCAGCCGGCTGGGGCTGCGACCCGGCGACAGGGTGCTGCACCCCATCTTCGGGAAATAGGCCTCACAGCGGCTCGCCGCGTGCCACTTGCGGCAGTGATTCCCACGCCTCGCCGGCGGCCAGCACGCAGGAGGTGCCGTCGGGACGGGTCATCAGGATGGTCCAGGTCTTGCCGTCGGAGGTGGTGAGCAATTCCAGCACGCTGCCGTTGCTGGCCAGGCCGAGCGCGGTCGGGGCCTCGGAGTATTCCCGCCGCAGTGACGACAACAGCGCGGTGCGTTCGGCGCAGACCGACTGGACGGGAATGAGGCTCTGGGCCGGCAGGATGGTCGGACCGGCGAGGAGCGCCGCGGCGATGCCGAGATGTACCATCGGGGGCCTCGTGAGTGATGGGATGAGGGCCGTTCGGCTGAGATGGCGACGGCCACCCTGGCTGTCATGAGCGCGGCCGGGGTAGGGCAGGCAGGCTCCCCGTCCTCGCGCCCGGTCACTCCCGAGGAGGTGCCGCCGTCTCCTTTCGACGCAGCTTGCGCAGCACCCAGTCGGCGGGGGCCAGTGCCCTGGGCCAGCGGCGCCGCGCCCGCACCCACTGCTTCCGCATGGCAGGCGAATGCCGCAGGATCACCACCGCGCCGACCATCGCCACCGGCAACCCGCCCGGCCCAGGCAGCGGCGCCAGCACGATGCCGAGCGCGACCAGGGCGAAGCCGGCGACGATGTAGACTTTGCGGACCATGGTTTCCCTCGGGCGTGTGGCATGACATAGGCGCCGCCCACGGCCGGGGCAATGGCACGGTCCTTGAAAACCCGCCCGAAACCCCTTAGAACCAGCCGGACCGGGGAGTAGCTCAGCCTGGTAGAGCGCCTGCTTTGGGAGCAGGAAGTCGCAGGTTCGAATCCTGTCTCCCCGACCAAAGACAAGAGAGACGTGAAGGAGTCCGCCGATGACCGTTCGCATCTATCGCCCGGCCAAGACCGCCATGCAGTCGGGCAGCCGCGGCCACGCCAAGGCCTGGGTGCTGGAATACGAGCCGGCGGCTCCCAAGCGCGCCGACGCCCTGATGGGCTGGCTGGGGTCCAACGACACCACCCAGCAGGTGCGCATCAAGTTCGCCTCGCGCGACGAGGCGGTGGCTTTCGCCGAGCGCAAGGGCCTGGCCTACGAGGTCCTGGGCGAATCGCGCAAGAAGCCGGCCGGCCCCAAGAACTACGCCGACAACTTCAAGTTCGACAAGCTGGAGTTCGGCCGCTTCTAGCGGCCGTCCGCGCCCTTAGCTCAGCTGGATAGAGCAGCCGCCTTCTAAGCGGCAGGTCGTAGGTTCGAGCCCTACAGGGCGCGCCAATTTCTCAGCCCCCGACCGTGGATTCGATGACCTGCATCACCCGGGGGATCTGCGACAGCGCCGGCGCGCCGTCCATCAGCAAGGTGATGGGCAGGACCTCGGCGACCTGTTCGGGGGTGGCGCCGGCGGTCAGTGCCGCGCGCGCGTGCAGGTCCAGCTGCTCGGACCGCTGGCGCTGGATCGAGACCGCGAGCGCGACCAGCTCCCGTTCGTAGTTCTTAAGCGGCCCCCGGTGGCGGGCGTAATCCCGCCACGAGTCGGCCCACGAGGCCCGCATGGCATCCGCCGTGTCCGGGGTGGCATTCATGTATAGGACGATGCGGCGGACCTGTTCGATCTCGCCGGCGCTGGCCCCGGTGCGGGCCGCCTCGCGACCGTGGATGTCGATGCAGCGGTGGCAACGCTTGGACAGCGCCAGACCAAGCGAGATCAACTCCTTCATCCTGCGGTCGAGGGCACCTTTCTTGGTGCTTTCCTGGGACAGCTCACTGACGATCTCGAGGAATTCGGCGAGGCCGTAGCCGGCGACCTTGCGCATTGCGGTGGCGAAGGGCAGGGACTCGGTCATGGGCGGGCGCCTCCGATTGTTGCGCCTGCAATATTAGCGGATAATAACATGAGGGCAAGCCGGTCAACCCGGCCGCGTCGGCTCGGCCAGCAGCGTGAAGCACAGGCTGGCACCGCGATTGCCGTTGGCCTGGATCCAGGCATGGCCGCCGTGGCGGCGGACGATCTTCTTGACCGTGGGCAGGCCGATGCCGGTGCCATGGGTCTTGCCCCGGAACAGCTCGAAAACCTGGGCGCGGTCGTCGGGAGCGATGCCCGGCCCGTCGTCAGAGACGCAGACCGTCACCTTGCCGTTCAGCCGCTCGGCATGGACCTTGATCCCGACCTCGTGGCCGCCGTGGATGGCGGCATTCTCCAGCAACTGGCGGAAAACCATGGTCAGCTGCGCGTGATCGCCGTGCACCACCGGCAGCGGTCCGGCCTCCACCGTGGCTTCCGCCGCCGCCAGGGTGGCCGCCAGGTCGTGGCGGGCCTCGGCAAGGCAGATGGCCAGGTCGGCGCGCGCCGCCTCGGGCAGGGTGGAAACGTCGATGGCGATATAGGCTTGCAGGTCCACCAGCATGGCCTTCATCTGCTGAACACCCTCGACCATGTAGCGGATGAACTCATCGGCCTCGGGATCGAGCCGGCCCTGGTATCGCGAGCTGAGCAACTGGGCGTAGCTGGCGACGTGGCGCAGCGGTTCCTGCAGGTGATGGGCGGTCACCTCGGCCAGCCGGCCCAGCTCTTCGTTGGAGCTGCGCAGCACCTCGGCGGTGCGCCGCAACTCGTCGATGTGGTGGCGTACCGCGGAGGCCATGGCGTTGAAGGCGCGCGACAGCGCCGCCACCTCGTCGTCGCCGCCCACCGGTACCAGCGCGCGGTAGTCACCGGCGGCGATCCGGACACTTGCGGTGGTCAGGGTCTCCAGCCGCCGCGTCAGCAGGAAGGCGATGGTCGAAAGCGCCACCGCCGACAGCAACACCTCGATGGCGGCGATGGTCAGGCCCTGGGTCAGCAGGTCGCGCCGCGCCCGTTCCAGGAACGCCGTCGACAGGCCGTAGCGCAGCGTTCCCAGCACCTGGCCGAACATTTCCACCGTCACGACGGCGTTGTGGATGCCGCCCGTGGCCGACACGCTGGGATCGGGGGGCGGCAGTGGGCTCGGCGCGGCTCCCGCCGTGGCCAGATTGTGTCCCGCCGGATCGAGGACGACCAGATAGGCGATGTCGTCGAGGCTGACCAGCCGGTCCACCAGGCTGCGCAGGCTGGCGTGGTCGCGCGCCGCCAGCGGAGCGGCCAGGGAGATGGAGAAGGTCTCCTCCAGCTCGGCCAGCCGGCCCTCGGCCAGGCCGGTCAGGTGCAGGTTGGCCAGCCGCAGGCTGTTGCCCACCAGCAGCGCCAGCATCACCACCTCGACCACGATGGTGGCGATGATCAGCCGGAAGCGCAGCGAGCGGCGGTAGGAGTCGGTGCGGGCGAGGAACTGCTCCATCATGCCCCTTCTTCGGCCAGGATCGCCGTCAACACCTCGATCACTGGCGCCATGGCCGCCACGTCCGCGGCGGTGATGTCCACGTAGTCCTGGTAGCCGCTGTCGGCCAGGAAGGCCTTGCCCTCGGCGGTGGCGGCGAAGTCAAGCAAGGCCTGGCGAACGGCGGCGGCTTCGGCGGCCGGCATGGCGGCATTGGCGATGGTGAACAGGTGCGGCACCCCGGCCGGGCTCTCGATGGTGGCGAGGCGCCCGCGCACGTCCTCGGGCGCCTGCCTGATGGGGGTGTGGGTGGTGATGGCTGCATCGACCTCGCCCAGCGCCACCGCCATGATGGCGGTGGTGTGGGTGGGGCTGACCTGGAGCCGGTAGTCGCGACCGGCGCGCAGGCCCATCGAGGCCAGCCACGCCTCGCCGGCGATGGATGAAACCGACAGACGGTTGGACAATGCCACCACCCGGCCGCGCAACGCCGAGACGTCGGTGATGCCCGAGTCCTTGCGCACCACCACCAGCGGCCGCAGCGTCGGCTTGTAGCGCAGCACCGGCCGGTGGCCGTGCTCAACCGCCCAGGCGCCGAAATGGGGGCCGGTGATGGCGAGGTCGAAGTCGCCCTTGCGGATGTCGGCGAAATGGGCGGAGAAATCGGCGGCGGTGAACAGCTCGACCGGGCGGCCCAGGCGCGCCCCCAGCGCTGAACGCAGCGGCTGGTACATCCGCATCAGCGCCATGGTGTCGGTGAATGGGAGCAGCACGACGCGCAGGGGCCTGGCCTGGGCGCGGGCGGTGGCGGAAATGACGGCGGCTGTCGCCGCCAGGAAGGTTCTGCGGCGCATGACCAATTCTCCCCCTTGGTAGCCCGCATTATACCATTTGTATGCTAATGGGAGTTGACGGCCATGTTAACGGAGGGTACGCGCACAGCCGATTGCCCGTTGTCGCTGGATGCGCCCAGGAGTAGGGTGAAGAACCCATGTTCAACGCACCCGGGTGGGTCTCGAATGAGTTATGCGGAGTGGCAGGAGCGGTTTTCTGTCGGCATCCCCGAGGTCGACCGCGAGCACAAGATACTGTTCGACCTGATCGGGCAACTGCATGACGCCTACGCCACCGACAAGTCGATGCCCGACATGGAGCGGGTGTTCGCGGTGCTGATGGAATATGTCGGCGGACATTTCGAGCACGAGCGCGAGGTGTTCCTGAGTTCGGGCTATCCCAACGCCGCCGCCCACATCGCCGAGCACGACCGCTTCGCCGCCGAGGTGCGCGCTCTGTTCGCCCGCTACCGGGCCGGCGAGGGCGACAAGGTGTGCATCGAGCTTCTCGCCCTGCTGAACAATTGGTGGCATTTCCATGTGCTTGAGGACGACGCCGACTACGGGCGCCATGTCGCCTCCGGCGGCCGTTAACTCAGGCCCTCGTCCTTCAGGTCGAAGCGGATCGGCACCTCGACGCTGGCCACCACGGCCTGGCCGCCGCGCCGCGCCGGCTGGAACCGCCATTGCCGCACCGCCGCCACCGCGCAGTGGTCAAGCACCGAATGCCCCGACGACTGCTTGACCGCCACCGACAGCGGGCTGCCGTCGGCCGCCACCTCCACCACCAGCGTCACCGTCCCCTCCCAGCCCCGCTTGCGGGCCAGGGTCGGATAGGTGGGGCGCGGGTTGGAGAGATAGCCGGCCCGGCCCACGGGAGGCATATAGGCCTCCTGCACCGGGGCTGGGGTAGTGGAAGGAGCGGCTTCGGCCGCCGGCGTCCCGTTGGCGGGTTGGGACGCGGCGGCCGAAGCCTCGGCGGCCGGTTCCGGACTCGGGGGTGAGGCGATGTCCGGAGCCGGGGCCGATTGGAGGGGCCGCGGCAGCGGAGCCGCGGCCTTGGGAACGATCCTGGGCGCCGGCTTGGCGACCGGCTTGGCCACCGGTACCGGGGCCGGCGGCGGCGGGGCGGGTGGCGCCTCCACCGGGGCGGGAGGCGCCGCCGCCACCAGCTCGACCACGATATGCGGTTCGGCGTCCAGCGGCGGTGGGTCGAAGGAAAGGCCCACCAGGATGGCTGCGGCCACGGCGCCGTGCAGCGCCATGGCCAGGCCCGGCGACAGCCAGCGCCCCCGGCCGGCGTCGGAGATCAGCGAGGGACGGAAGGTGGTATCCATGGTCGCCTCCATCACGTTCACATCACCAGCATCAGACGGCGGGCGCCGAGAGTGACCAGCACGGCGGCCCCACCCAGGCGCAGCCACCGCTCGACCCCCGGCCGGGCCATCAACCCGCGCCCGAAC
>JBFMHS010000299.1:0-16650 GCA_040751765.1 Pseudomonadota bacterium
TGCGTCGGTCCGGCCGTGGCGGGAGGAGCCAGCCTGGCGCCTCATCGCGCCGTCTATTCCATGGGCCTGGCGACCATCAAGCCGGGTGCCGGCCTGGCCGGGGCCAGCGGCACCATGACTTATGAATTCGTCGACGCCTGCGACGGCTGGGTGGTGGAGAACCGAATCGCCATCACCTACTCCTACACCGAGGGCGGCCAGGCGCTGTCGACCACCGACTTCATCACCTGGGAGTCCAAGGACGGCCTGAAGTACCGCTTCCGCATGCGCAACACCCGCGACGGCGAGGTGACCGAGGAGGTGGAGGGCTCGGCCGAGCTCAAGCCCAAGGGCCAGGGCGGCATCGCCCGCTTCACCCGACCCGAGCCGGTGACCGTGCCGCTGCCCAAGGGCACCGTCTTCCCCACCGAGCACACCCAGCGGCTGATGGCCGCCGCCGAGGACGGCGACCGCACCTTCCTGAAGGTGGTGTTCGACGGCTCGGGCACCGAGGGACCCTACGAGGTCAACGCCGTCATCGGCCGCCGCCAGGACCAGCCCGCCAAGGTCGCCTCGCCCCTGACCGCCCAGCATGTGTGGCCGATGCGCATGGCCTTCTTCCCGGTCTCCAGCCGCGAGGCGGTGCCCGATTTCGAGATGGCGCTGGACTACCAGCCCAACGGCGTCGCCCGCGCCATCGTCCAGAGCTTCAAGAGCTTCAGCCTGCGCGGACGGCTGGAGAGCATCGAGCCGGTGCCCCGGCGCGGCTGCTGATGGAAGCCCGCCTGGCCGAGCTCGAAGCGGAAATCGCCGGTCTGCGCCGGCAGGCGGCGGCCGATCCCGATCACCTGTATCCGGCCCTCGCCTATGCCCTGGCCGAACTGAGCGAATATCTGCGCGAGGAGGGCCGAGCCGGCGAGGCGCTGGCCGCCGCTCGCGAGGCCGAGAACCTGTTCCGCCACCTCGTCGACCATGATGACGACTACCGCCAGCCCTTCGCCGCCGCGTTGAACAATCTGGCCGGGGCGCTCCACGACACCGGGCTGGCGGCCGAGGCGGTGGAGTTTGCCCGCGAGGCAGTGGACGTCGCCGCGTCGCTGCCCGGCGATGGCGACGCGGTGCTGCTCAATCTCGCCCGCCTGACCCTGGCGGGCCAGCTGTTCAGCCTGGGGGCTGGCCGCGAGGGAGCGGCGGTGCTGTGCGAGGCCGGCCGTGCCGTGCGCCGGCTGGTCGAGGCGGACCGGCGCGAGGAGGCCGGGCTGCCGCTACACCTGTTGCAGGTTCTCGCCGACCATGCCCGCGAGACCCGCGCCTGGGAGGAACACGTGGCCTACCGCCGCGCCCTGGCACTGGCGCTGCCTGGCGATCCGCCGGCTGGCCGTGCCGTGCTGGCATACGCGCTGGAGGAGGCCGCCGCCGCGTGCGCCGAGGACGACCCGGCGGCCGCGCTGGCCTGGGCCGAGCAGGCGGTGACGGAATTCGCCCGCCTGGCCGCCGAGGACCCCGCCCGCTACGCCGCGCCGCGTCTCCAGGCAGCCGAACGCTGGCTGCACCTCGCCCATGCCGACGACGACCCCGATGCCCGCGAGCGCGCCGCCCGCGCGCTGGCCTCGGCGGGCGACGGCGACCGCCGGGGCCGCGCGCTGACCATGCTGGCGGTGGCCCTGGAAGAGCAGGCCCGCTTCGACGAGGCGCTGGCGGTCTGCGACGAGGCCGTGGAGGTGTGGCGGGCCCTGCCCGACGAAGGACGGCGGCTGGCCTCTTGCCTCAACCTGCGCATCGGCCTGCTGTCGCGGCTGGGGCGGGCGGAGGAGGCGTTGGACGCCGCCGCCGAGGCGGTGGCGCTGTGGCGCGCCGCCGAGACTGTCGATCCCGAGAGCGACGCCGCCATCTACGCCGACACCCTGCGCGCCCAGGCCGCCCTGCTGGCCGGCATCGGCCGGTGGGAGGCGGCGCTGGCGGTGATCGAGGAGGGCACCCGGCTGGTCCTGTCCTCCATCATCGAGGCCGGCGTCGGCTCGTCGGCGCTGTTGGGCGAATTCGAGCGGCTGCGCGGCGAATGCCTGTCGGCCCTCGGTCGCCGGGGCTGACCGTCGTGGACATCCGCTCCCATATCCCCATACTGTGACCCGCAACGCCCGCTTCCTTTCGGCCCGATCGTGAGGATGCAACCCGAGAGGAGACGCCCATGACCGACACCAGCCCCAGCCCGGCCGAGGAACTCGCCCGCCTGGAAGCCACCATCGCCGAGCACCGCGCGCTGATCGCCGACAACCCCGACAACCTGTATCCGGTGTTCGCGGACTCGCTGATGAGCCTGGCGGTGATCCTGGCCGAGGGCGGCAACCACGCCCAAGCGGTGGCCGCCGCCGAGGAGGGTGCCGAGCACTTCCGCCATCTCGAGGCCGCCGACCCGGCCACCTTCCGCGTCCACCTCGCGTCGGCGCTCAACAACCTCTCCAATCGCCTGGGCGAGGTCGAGCGCGACGAGGAGGCCCGGCGCGCCTGCGACGAATCCATCGGCCTCGCCCGCGAGGCGCTGGCCGACCCCAATCCCATCCAGGCCCGCTTCGTGCTGGTGTCGGCGCTGATGAACCAGTCGGGGCGGTCATGGCGCCTGGGCGAGCCCGAGCGCGCCATCGGCGAGATGGACGCCGCCGTCGACGCCTTCCGCGACGGCGGCGAGGCGCTCAACCAGTTCCTGGGGGTGATGGTCGACGCCCTGCACAAGAACGCCATGGCGCTGGCCGAGGCCAACCGTTGGGACGAGGCCATCGCCATCCGCCGCATGACCGGCAAGCTGTTTCCCGGCGCCACCCCGGCCCCGGTCAACCACTTGCTGGCGCTGACCCTGGAGCACGCCGCCTTCGCCCAGAGCCGCGCCGGCCAGCCCGGGCAGGCACTGCCGCTGGTGGAAGAGGCGGTGGACATCTCGCGGTCGCTGGCCGCGGCCGAGCCCGAGCAGTACACCCTGTTCCTCGCCCAGTCGCTGTCCAACATGGCCAGCCGCCAGTTCGAGGCCGGCGCCTCGCCGCAGGCGCTGGAGGCGGCGCTGGAGGCCATCAAGCTGTATCAGGACGCCGCCCACATCAATGCCGCCGACACCGTGGTGCCGTTGGCGATGACGCTGGAGACCTTCGCGAACATCCTGGCCTCGCTGGGCCACGAGGAGCAGGCCAGGACGGTGCTGTCGCAGCGCGACGACCTGCTGGAGATCGCCAAGCAGGTGGAAGGCCTCGACGACCACCAGCACGGCGACGGCTGCGGCTGCCACTGACCGCCGTCGTCGGTCACCCCAGCTCGATGCGGTCGCCGGCGCCGTGGCGCAGGGCGACCGCCAGGGTCAGGTACTCCCGCAGCTGGCGGGTGAGCAGGAAGTTGTCGAGCACGAATTCCCGCGCCTTCCAGCCCATGCTCTCGATCCGGCGCGGCTGGCGCAGCAGATAGCGGATGCGCAGCGCAGCGCCCTCGGGGGTGCTGACCAGATAGCCGGTGTGGTCGTTGAGCACTTGCAGCCTGATGCCGCCGGCGTCGCCGCCGATCACCGGCTTGCCCTTCCACAGCGCCTCGGTCACCGTCAGTCCGAAGCCTTCCTTGGTGGACTTCTGGATCACCAGGTCGGAAGCCCGTTGCAGGGCGTTGATGGTGCGGTGGGCGTCGGGGGGCAGCAGCAGGATGTGGCAGTCGGGATCATCCTGGGCGGCGGCATTGACCTCGGCCAGCACCGCGTCGCCCTCGGGATCGTCGGTGGCGCCGCCGCCGGCCAGCACCAGTTGCAGGCCGGGCACGTACTGCTTGGCCATGCGGTAGGCGCGGATCACCCCCAGCGGGTCCTTGAAGCGGTCGAAGCGCGATATCTGCGTCACCATCGGGCGGTCGGGATCAAGCTGGAAGCGGCGACGTACCGCCTGGATCTCGTCCTCGGACAGGTCGGCGTTCTTCTCGCTCAACGGATCGATGCTGGGCGGGATCAGGTACTGCGGATGGGGCAGCGGCTGGGCGAAGGCGGCCAGCGAGAAGATGCTGGCGTCATAGCCGGCCACGAAGCGCGACAGGTATTTCCACACCGGACGGAACGGCCGGCTGGCGTCGATGTGGCAGCGCCATATCCACTTGCCCTTGCGGTTGGGGCACAGAGACAGCAGCGGCGCCGGCTGGGGGTCGTGGATGAACACCACGTCGGCGTCCTCCAGCACGCCCCGCAGGCGGTCGGCGTTGGCGGAATTGGTCTCCTCATAGGCGGCCAGCAGGCGGTCGGGGATGTTCACCGTGGCGCCCTGCAACGCGTTGTGCATGCTCTTGGTGCACTGGTAGAACTCGGCCTCGCCGGAGATGACCTCCCACGACACGTCGATGCCCAGTTCGGCGGTCAGCGGCACCAGCTTGTCCAGGATCTCGGCGACGCCGCCGCCGACGCGGGTGGAGTTGACATGGACCAGTTTCAGCCCGGCCAGGGGGCGGGCCAATTGGCGCAACTGGTCGATGACGTCCTCGCCCACCACCTGGGCGTAGCGGTCCAGCAGGCTCGGCGTCATGGGCACCTCTCCTGTTCCAGGGCGGCGGCGATCTGGAGCCGCAGCTCGGTCAGCGGCTGGAAGAAGGGGTCGATGGCGGCCAGCCGGTCGATGGTCCCCTGGCAGGTGTCGCCGAACTCACCGAGCCAGAAGCGAAGGTCGTCGACGTGCCTGGGGCTGCGCCGACGGGCGTCGATGAAGTGGTAGAAGACGGAGCCGACGGAAAATCCCGGAACCGCCGCCGTCAGGTCATCCGGGCTGTCGAGGCGGCGGCCGGTGTCGAACACGACGATCTGCGAGCGGATGAAGCCAAAGGGCGCCAGCCCGCGCGCCCATTGCAGCGAGTCGTCCTCGTCCAGGCGTTCCTCCACCAGTTCGACCAGCTCCTGGCGCAGGGAGTCGATGTCGGGATAGGCGGTGGGATCGACCATGGCCAGCCGCTCGGCCAGCGGCGCGTCGCGCAAGGAGTGGGCGGCCCAGCCGGCGAAGTCGTTGTTGAATTCCCGCTCCTCGAAGCGCGGCTGCATCAGCCCGCCCCAGAAATGGTAGTAGATGCTGTCGCCATCGATCTCGCGCAGCGTGTCCCGCAATTCGCGGCACGTCCACGCCTTCTTGCCGGTGGCGATGGCGATCAACGCGCAATCCTTGACCGCGAACGGATCGGGCATGGCTTTGGTCCTCCGTCATCCGGGGGAATCGTGCCACGGCCGGAGGGGCGGGGGTATCCGTAATGGGTCTTAGGCCAAGAACTCCCGCGTTACCGCCACCGCCTCGGCCAGCCCCACCTTCCTCACCTCGACCCCCTCCGGGAACGCGCCGTGCAGGCGGGTGGGCATCATCGGGTCCAACAGCACGAACACTCCGTGGTCGCCGGCGCGGCGGACCAGGCGGCCGTAGGCTTGCTTCAGGCGCAGGCGGGTGATCATGTCGTCGTAGGCCTTGCCGCCGAACTCGGCCCGCCTCGCCTTGTGCAGGATGTCGGGGCGCGGCCACGGCACCCGGTCGAACACGATCAGGCGCAAGCTGCGGCCCGGCACGTCGACGCCGTCGCGCACGGCATCGGTGCCCAGCAGGCAGGTCTCCTCCTCGGCGCGGAAGATGTCCACCAACGTGCCGGTGTCCATGCTGTCCACGTGCTGGGCCAGCAGGGGAATGCCGGCGTCGTCCAGCGGCGCGGCGATGCGCTTGTGCACGGCGCGCAGCCGTGAGATGGCTGTGAACAGCCCCAGCCCGCCGCCGCCCGAGGCCAGGAACAGCTCGCGATAGGCGGCGGCCACCTGGTCCATGTCGTCCTTGCGCACGTCGGCCACCACCAGCACCCGGGTCTGGGCGGGATAGTCGAAGGGTGAGGGGACGGCGGCGCGGAGCGCCGGGGCCTCCAGGTGGATGGCACCGGTGCGGCGCTCGGCGGCCTGCCAGTCGGCCTCGACGTCGCCCGAGCCGTCGCGCAGGGTGGCCGAGGTGATCAGCACGCCGTGGGCCGGCTCCATCACCGCCTTGGCGAAGGGGCGGGTGGGGTCGATCCAGTGGCGGTGCATGCCGTAATCGATGTCGCGGCCGTCGATGCGCTCGACGTTGAACCAGTCCACGTAGAGCTCGGGCTTGCCGCCCTCGATCAGTTGTTCCAGCATCCCCTTCCACCCCGCCACCGGCAGCAGCACCCGGCGCTCGATGGAGCGTGCCAATCCCTCGATGCGCGAGCGGACCGAGCTGTCCAGCTCGGCCGCGTCGTCGTCGAGCAAGCGGACCAGACAGCGCGACAGAGTGAGCAGCGGCCTGCCCAGCCGCTCCAGTGCGGCGGCCAGGGACGAGGCTGCCGCCAGCAGGCCTTCCACCGGCGGCTGGCAGTCGGCCTCCAGGCTGTAGGGGGAGTCGTGGCCCTGGCTGCGGGCGTAGACCTGCTGGCGGACCAGGGCCAGGAACTGCTCCGACGGGCCGTGCGGTTGGCCGTCGGCGATGCGCGCTGCCCAGCCGGGGCCGGGCAGGGCATGGGCGGCCGACAGCGCTTCGTCCAGCGCCTCCGGCGCCTCCTCGGCCAAGCCGATCAAATCCTCGGCCCGGCGCTTGAGGCCACGGGCGCGCGATCGCGCCGTGTCGCCCTCGGGGCCGAGGATCCAGCGCCGCACCTCGGCCGCTTCGAGCCCGGTCAGATGGGCCGAGAATGCGCCGTCGGCGGCGTCGAAGACGTGGTGGCCCTCGTCGAACACCAGCCGCGTCGGCTGCGACTCGTCGTCGAGCCCGCCCAGCGCCGCCTGCACCATCACCAGGGCATGGTTGGCGACCACGATGTCGGCACGCCGCGCCCGGCGCACGGCGCGCTCGATGAAGCATTTGGAGAAGTGCGGGCAGGCGGAATAGATGCATTCGCCGCGACGGTCGGCCAGGCCCAGGCTGCGGGCCTTGCCCAACAGGTCGGCCAGCCAGCCGGGGAAATCGCCGCCGACCATGTCGCCGTCGCGCGTCGCCAGTGCCCACCGCGCCATCAGTCCGGTGGCCACCGCGTCGGCCGGGCGGTTGCGGGTGACCTGTTCCTCCAGGTTCAGCAGGCACAGATAGTTCTCGCGGCCCTTGCGCACCACCACCTTGCGGGCCTTGGTGCCGGGATCGGGGAAAAGCCGGTCCAACTCGGCGTCCAACTGGCGCTGGAGGTTGCGGGTGTGAGTCGAGATCCACACCGGGGCGCCGTTCTTCTCCGCCCACAGGCTGGCGGGGGCGATGTAGCCCAGGGTCTTGCCGGTGCCGGTGCCGGCCTCGGCCAGCACGGCGCGGGGCTGGCCGGCATGCTCGCGCGGGGCGAAGGCGGCGGCGGCGGCCGAGGCGTAGTCAGCCTGGCTGGGGCGCTGCTCGGCGCCATCGCCCAGGATGCGGGCCAGGCGCTGGCGGGCCTCGGCGGGGTCGACGGGGATGGTACCGGGCGGCGGCTCGGGAGCGTGCTCGGACCATTCCGGCAGCCGTTCCCACACGCGCGGGAAGCCGGCCCGCGATTCGCCGGTCACCCCCAGCGCCGCCAGCACCGCCGTGCCCCAGCTCCAGCCGGCCCGCGCCATGGCCCAGGCGCAGGAGCGGGTGTCGGACTGGCGCGCGGCGGTGTCGCCCAGGGTGCGTTCCGCCAGTTCCTCCAGCAGCTTGCGGGCGCACCGCAGCAGCGCCTCAGCTTCGTCCTCCAGGTCGGCCGGGCGCGCCAAGCCCAGCGCCTCGGCCACGCCCTTGGGGGTGGGCAGGCAGAAGCGGGCGGGCCGCACGAAGGCGAACAGTTCGAGGAGGTCCAGCGCCGGCATCTGGTCGAGCTTCAGCCGTCCGGCCACCGCCGGCGCGTGGCAGACCAACGGCGCCTCGTCGCGGACACGGCGGGCGGCCTGGACGATGGTCAGGGAATGGAACTCGCCGTCGGTGTCCAGCAACACGGCCCCCTTGACCCCGGCCACCAGGGCGGGGACGTGCGGCAGGACGATGCGGGAAGGGCCGGGCGCGGACATGGCGGGAGTATAGGGATAAACGTCTCGGGAACAAAGCCGACGCTCGCGCCTTTTTCAGGCATGGCTCAACCACCGCGAGGAGATCACCATGCGCCGCCTTCTTCCGCTCGCCGCCGCGCTGGCGCTCGCCGCCGTGCCCGTCGCCGCCCAGCAGGGCGCGCAGGGCCAGCAGACCCGGCCAATGCCGTTCTTCCAGGCGCTCGACACCGACAACGACGGCGCCGTCAGCCGCGAGGAGTTCCTGGCCGGCCACCAGCGGCGCGGCTCGAGCTACGCCGCCGCCGACCTGGACAACGACGGTGTCATCAGCCGCGACGAATTCATGCAAGCTGGCCAGCAGCGGCGCGAGGCGCGCTTCAAGCAGTTGGACGCCGACAACGACGGCCGCCTGACCCAGCAGGAGCTACAGCGGCACCAGACCGCCAGGTTCCAGGCCATGGACGCCGACAACGACGGCCGTGTCACCCGCGAGGAGGCACAGCGCTACCGGGGGGCGGGCAAGGGCTGGGGCCCCGGGATGATGCAGCAGCAGGGGCAGGTGCCGCCCATGGGGCCGGGCATGATGGGCGATCCCGATCAGATGCCCATGGGGCAGGGGTGGCGCCAGCGTTAGGGGAGTTCCCCCTTCGCGTTCCTCCCTCCGGCCGCCCTCCTCTCCACATGGAGGGGAAGCAAGCCGGAGGAGGAATGCCATGCGAGCCTCGATCCTTCTGGTCGCCACCGCCCTGACCCTTCCGGCGGCGGCAAGCGCGGCCCTGGCCCCGTCCGAGGCAGGGCGCGCGGCCTTCGCCCGCTTCAAGGCCCTCGACACCGACGGCGACCGCGTGCTCGGACGGGCGGAACTGGCGCGCCTGGGCCGCGAGCGTTCCGCCGACGCCCTGTTCGCGCTGCTGGATGCCAACGGCGACCGCCGTCTGTCGGTCAAGGAGGTGGAGGCCGCCGGTGGCCCCGGGCTGGCCCGGTTCCAGGCCTATGACGCCAACCGGGACGGCATGGTGACGCGCCAGGAATTCCCCAGTTTCGCCGATCCCTTGCTGCTGGCGGCGCTGGACGGCGATGGCGACGGCGGTCTGGAGCTGCGCGACCTCAGGCCGGAATTCGCCGGCTGGCGCCCGGCGTCGCCCCCGTCGCCCGAGGCGCGCCGGCCGTCGGCCCGCGACGAACCGCCGCCGCCGTGCTGGGTGCCCAATTTCGGCGATGGCGACGACTGGATGATCGAGGTGCCGGTGGTGGTGTCGCCGGCCGGCTGCCGCACGGTGCCCTAGTGACAGCCGGGGCGGGCGGTGCTTCAATGAAGGCGCAACCTTCCGTTGGAGTTCCGCCATGGTCCGCGTGTCATTGTTCGCCCTGCTGCTGGCCGCCTCGCCCGCCTGGGGCGGAGACGGCAAGCCGACCGTCATCGTGCCCGATGCCGGCGGTGGCACCACCGTCGCCAAGATCAACGGCGAGACCGTGGTGCTGAAGAAGACCCCCAATGGCACCGTCGGCAAGATCGGCAAGGATACGGTGATCCTGCATTCCGACGGCAAGGGCAACACCATCGGCAAGATCGGCAAGGACAAGCTGTTCTGTCACACCGATCCCAAGAGCGGGATCACCATCTGCAAGTGAGGGGGCGGCGCCTCACTCCGGGCAGGGATGCTTGGGGTCGCGGGTGTCGCACAGGCCGACCGAGAAGGCGCGCCATTGCTCGGCGACCTCCTTGGGCATCGGCGGCGGCTGGCTCTTGTCGAAGGCCGGGCCGCGCCATTGACGCTGGACGACGTAGAGCGCCTCGGCGCCGCGCACGGCGTGGATGACCACCACGCTGCCCTTGCCCGACGCCTTGCCCTTGGTGCAGACCACCGAGGTCACCGCGTAGGGATAGCCGTTGACCATGGTCTCGTTGACCGCGCCGGTGCCCGAGGCCTCGCAGTTGGCGCGGCTGAAATTGACGACGCCGTCGATGTAGCCGCGCGGGGTGCCGTCCTTGCCGGTCTGGATCTGCACGGTGATCATCTCGGTCCAGTCCTTGTCGGTCTGGCCCGGCGGCAGCAGGCGGGTGACCGAGCCCTTCTCGTTGCGTTGCAGGACCTCGGGCTTCCAGCCGGCGGGCGGGTTGACCAGCAGGATCTCGCCGGCCGGCTGCTGCTTGGGCGGCGCCTTGCCCTGCTGGGCGGCGGCGGGAAGGGCGGCGGCGACGACCGCCAGGGCGGGAACCAGGACCTTCAGCATGATGGATTTCCTCAATAGGCCTTGGCCAGGGCGTGCCTGACCACCTTGCGCATCACCGTCGGCAACGCCTGGTCGCCGAGCCGGTCGAGCGGGCACCAGATACCGCGCGCGACGGGGTTCGGTCCAGCCTTTCCCGCGACCACCACAAGGTCCAGGTGAAAATGGGTGAAAGTGTGGCGGACCAGCCCGGGCAGGGGCCGCCAGTCGGTGGCCAGCGGCGCCTCGGCGGCGGCGGCCTCGATGGTCCACGCCTCGGGCCGCCAGTCGCAGGACGGCACCTCCATCATCCCGCCCAGCAGCCCCTGGGGCGGGCGACGGCGCAGCAGCACGGCGCCATCCTTGCGGACCAGCCAGAAGGCGACGCCGAAGCGGGTGGGCTTGGCCGCCTTCTCCGCCTTGGCCGGCAGCAGTGCGGCGATGCCCTGGGCGTGGGCGGCGCAGTCCGGGCGCCACGGGCACAGGCCGCAGGCGGGATTGCGCGGCGTGCACACGGTGGCGCCCAGGTCCATCACCGCCTGGGCGTAGTCGCCGGGCCGGGCGTCGGGGGTCAGCGAGGCGGCCAGCTTCTTGAGCGCAGCCTTGGCGCCCGGCAGCGGGGCGGTGACGGCGAACAGGCGCGCCATCACCCGTTCCACATTGCCGTCCACCACCGTCGCCTTGCGGCCGAAGGCGATGGCGGCGATGGCGGCGGCGGTGTAGTCGCCGACCCCGGGCAGCTTGCGCAGGCTCTCCTCGTCCTCGGGGAAGCGGCCGCCGCGCCAGCCGGCCACCACCTTGGCGCATTCGTGCAGGTTGCGGGCCCGCGCGTAATAGCCCAGCCCGGCCCAGGCGTGCATGACGTCCTCGACCGGCGCGGCGGCCAGGTCGGCCACCGTCGGCCAGCGTTCCAGGAAGGCGCGATAATAGGGCGCCACCGCCTGGACCGTGGTCTGCTGCAACATCACCTCGGACAGCCACACTTGGTAGGGATCGGGCACCTCGCCTGGCCGTGCCCGCCACGGCAGGCTGCGGCGGTCGCGGTCGTACCAGGAAAGCAGGCGGGCGGGCAGGTCGGTCATGGCGGCGAGGATAATCGAGGTGCTATTGTCGACGCCATGAGCAAGAGCACCGCCAAGGAAAAGGACGACGACAAGCGCCTGTGCGGCATGGTCGCCGTCGCCGTGCCGGCCGGCAAGGTGACCAAGCCGGTGTTCGGCAGGCACGGCTTTGCCGGCGGCGCCCTGGTGGTGGACTGGCCGGCGATCGTGGGTTCGGCGGTGGCGGCGCACACCCTGCCGCTCAGGATCAAGTTCCCGCCCAAGGAGCGCAGCGACGGCACCCTGGTGGTCAAGGTCGCCAACTCCGCCTTCTCCACCGAGCTCCAGCACCTGGAGCCGCTGATCATCCAGCGCATCAACGGCTATTTCGGCTGGCAGGCGGTGACCCGCATCAAGCTCCAGCACGGCCCGCTGCCGGTCCGGAAGGACAAGGCGGAGCCCCAGCACGAGCCCACCCCCGCAGCCGCCGCACGCCTGGAGGAAACCCTGGCCACAGTCGAGGACCCGGAACTGCGCGCGGTGCTGGAACGGCTGGGCAGGCACATCATGGGGGGGCGCGTATGACCGTGCCCGCGCCCGCCCTCGCGATAGTCGCCACGCTCGCCTTCGCATTGCCGGCATGGGGGCATGTACCAAGGAGGACTTGCGGGGCGGGATCGATCGATCCTTGCCCTGCTTCCTCCATTCGCCGCTGCCCCAGGACCTGGCCCGCGTCGGGTTCGGGCGCGGCTCAAGCACGCTCGACCCCCAAGCGAAAGCCGTCCTCGACCGGCAGGCCGAAATCCTTCGCGGATATCCGGACCTGCCCATGACGGTCTGGGGCCACGTGGACCACGAGGAGGCGAAGCTGCCCGGCGGTCAGGCGCTGGGGTACCAGCGCGCGGCGGCGGTGCGCGACCATCTGGTGGCGCGGGGCGTGGCACCGGAGCGGATCTCGACCGACAGTCGCGGCAATCGCTGGGCCATCCCCATGGAACCGTTGTCCGAATCGGCCTTGGCATCGATGCGTTTCGACAGCACCGAGACCCATGACAACCGCTAGCCGCCTCCCTCTGCCTCCTTGTTTCGCCCGCCGCCACCCCCTAATATCCGCCTTCGTCCGTGAAGCGAAGGGAGGCGTCAGGTGAAGGCTCTGGTCCGTATGCTGGTTGTGGGTCTGGCGGTGGCCGCCGGGTCCGCGCAGGCCGCCGACAAGGTGGAGAGCTTCGCCATCGACCAGGCGATGGGCAAGCCGGACGCGCCCATCACCATCATCGAATACGCCTCGACGACCTGCGGCCACTGCGCCACCTTCCACAAGGAGACGCTGCCCCGCATCAAGAAGGAGTGGGTGGACACCGGCAAGGCCCGGCTGATCTACCGCGACTTCCCCACCGGCCCGGCGGGCCTGTCCGTGGGTGCATCGATGCTGCCGCACTGCGCCGGCCCCGAACGCTATTTCGGCGTGCTCGGCCTGATCATGCAGACCCAGGCCAGCTGGATGAGCAAGAACCCGCTCGACGACCTCAAGAAGGCGGTGCGGCTGGCCGGCATGACCGGCGAGCAGGTGGACGAGTGCCTGGCCCGCCAGGACCTGGCCACCGCCATCCAGGCCCGCGCCCAGGCCGGGCAGGAGAAATACGGCGTCGACTCGACCCCGACCATCATCGTCAACGGCGAGAAGATCGTCGGCGCCCA
Source organism: Pseudomonadota bacterium (assembly GCA_040751765.1). Lineage (GTDB taxonomy): Bacteria > Pseudomonadota > Alphaproteobacteria > Rhodospirillales > Magnetospirillaceae > CALABS01. The sequence goes on from JBFMHS010000299.1 coordinate 12,898, forward strand.
GCCCTACGACGTCATCGACAAGGCCCTGAAGGCGGCTTCCAAGTAAGGAGGGCCGCCCGGGCAGCCGCGTGAGGGGGCGCGGGTGATCCAGTTCAGCAAGCTGCGCCTGTCGGGCTTCAAGTCCTTCGTGGATGCCGCCGAGCTCGTGATCGAGCCGGGCATGACGGGCGTGGTCGGCCCCAACGGCTGCGGCAAGTCCAACCTGATCGAGGCGCTGCGCTGGGTGATGGGCGAGACGTCGGCGCGGCAGATGCGCGGCGGCGAGATGGACGACGTCATCTTCGGCGGCACCTCCAACCGCCCGCCGCGCAACGTGGCCGAGGTGACGGTGGTGATGGACAACTCGTCCCGCGCCGCGCCGCCCCAGTTCACCACCGACGAGCTTGAGATCGTGCGCCGTATCGAACGCGGCCAGGGCTCCAGCTACCGCATCAACGGCCGCGACGTGCGCGCCCGCGACGTCCAGCTGCTGTTCGCCGACGCCGCCACCGGTGCCCGTTCGTCGGGTCTGGTCAGCCAGGGCAAGGTCGGCGCCCTGATCAACGCCAAGCCGGCCGAGCGGCGCGGCCTGCTGGAAGAGGCCGCCGGCATCTCCGGCCTCTATTCCCGCCGCCACGAGGCCGAACTGCGGCTGAAGAACGCCGAGGGCAACCTGGCCCGCCTCGACGACGTCCTGGCGACCCTGGAGGAGCAACTGAAGGGGCTTCAGAGGCAGGCCCGCCAGGCCCAGCGCTACCGCACCCTTTCCGAGCAGATCCGGGTGGTCGAGGCACAGCTCCTTTATATGTCGTGGCTGGAGGCGCTGGCGACCATGGACGCCGCCCGCGCCGCCCTCAAGGAGGCCGACCTGCGGGTGGAGGAGGCCACCGAGCTGGCCGCCGTCGCCTCCGCCCGCCAGGCGGAGGCCGCCGCGGGCCTGCCCGAGCTGCGCCGCGCCGACGCCGAGGCCCAGGGCATGCTGCAACGGGTTTTGGTCGAGCGCGAGCAACTGGAGGCCGAGGAGGGCCGCCTTGCCGAGACCCGCCGCGACCTGGAGCAGCGCCTGGCCCAGGCCGCCTCGGATCTCCAGAAGGAGCACGCCCGCGCCGCCGACGCCGGCCAGGCGGTCGCCCGCCTGGCCGCCGAGCAGGAGGACATCCGCGCCGCCAGCGCCGGCGAGGACGAAGCCCGCGCCGAGGCCGACGCCGCCATGGAGGAGGCCGCGCTGGCGGTGGCCGAGGTGGAGAAGGAGCTGGGCCGGGCCATGGAGGAGGTGGCCGCCGCCGATGCCGAGCGGGCCGCCGCCCTACGCCGTCTCCAGGAAAGCGAGACCCGCCGCGACCGCCTCAAGGAGCGGCTGGTCCAGGTCGAGCAGCAGAAGACCCAGGTGGAAGCCGAGGGCATCGACCGCGCCGACCTGACTGCCGCCGAGATGGAGCTGGAATCGGCGCTGGAATACCTGGAGGAAAGCCGCGCCGAGGCCGAGGACGCCGACCGCCGCCGGGTCCAGGCCCAGGCCGCCCGCGACTCCGCCCGCGACGCCTTCCAGGCCGCCGCCACCGCCCGCGCCCGCCTGAAGGCCGAGATCGACGCCCTGGCTACCGTACTGGCCCAGGGCGCACGTTCGGATCACCCGCCGGTGCTGGACGCGGTGTCCGCCGCCGCAGGCATGGAACCGGCCCTGGCCGCCGCGCTGGGCGACGACCTTTCCGCGTCGCTGGATGAGGGTGCGCCGCTGCACTGGACGCCGTTGCCGCCGCTGGCCGAGGCGCCGCCGCTGCCGGCGGGGGCCGAGCCGCTGTCCCGCGTCGTCACCGCGCCCGCCGCCCTGTCGCGCCGTCTGGCCCAGGTGGGGGTGGTGGCCGACGCCGCCACCGGCCGTCGGCTGCTCGGCGAGCTGGCGATGGGGCAGCGCCTGGTCACCCGCGACGGCGACCTGTTCCGCTGGGACGGCTATGTCGCCCGCTCCGGAGCCCCCAGTCCCATGGCTGTGCGCCTGGCCCAGCGCAACCGCATGCGCGAGCTGGAGGCCAGGCTGGAGGACGCCGAGATGGGAGTCGAGGAGAACGAGGCCAAGGTCGAGGGCGCCACCCGCGCGGTGGAGGAGGCGACCGAGGCCGAGCGCGCCGCCAAGGACGCGGTCCGCCGCGCCGAGGCCGAGAGCGCCAAGGCCCGCGAGGAGCATGCCCGCCTGGCCAGCCGCTTCGCCGCCCACGAATCCCGCCTGGGCGCCCTGGTCGAGCAGGCCGATGCCGCCCGCGCCGACCTGGAGGAGGCCGAGGGCGAGCTGATGATGGCCCGTGAGGCCGTGGCCGCATTCCCCGAGGGCGACGAGGGCAAGGGGCGTGTCAACGAGTTGCGGGCGCTGCTGGCCGAGAAGCGGTCGGGGCTGGTGGAGGCGCGCTCGCAGCTGGACCGGCTGGTGCGTGAAGCCGGTGAGCGCAAGCGCCGCCTGGACGCCATCGCCGCCGACATGGAGTCGTGGAGCCGCCGCGCCGACACCGCCCGCACCCACGTGCAGGAACTGGAGGAACGCCGCGAAGCGGTGATGCTGGAGATCGAGCGGCTGGACTCGGCGCCCGACACCTTCGCCCGCCGCCGCGCCGAGATTCTCGACCGCATCGAGACCGCCGAGGCCGCCCGCCGCCAGTCGGCCGAGGCGCTGATCGCCGCCGAGCAGACCCTGGCCGAGGCCGACCGCGCCATGCGCGCCACCGAGGCGGCGCTGATGCAGGCCCGCGAGGACCGCATCCGTCGCGAAGCCGCCGTCTCCGGTGCCGACCAGCAATGCCGCGCGGTGGCCGGCCGCATCGCCGAGCGCCTCGACATGACGCCCGAGCAGCTGCGCGACACCGCCGGCGTCGTCGAGGAGGAGCGGCCCGACCTCGACGAGCTTCAGCGCAAGCTCGACCGCCTCAGCCGCGAGCGCGACGCCATGGGGCCGGTCAACCTGCGTGCCGAGCAGGAGGTGGTCGAGCTGGAGGAGCGCATGGGCGGCATGCGCGCCGAGAAGGACGACCTGGTCCAGGCCATCGCCAAGCTGCGCGGCGCCATCAACGAGCTCAACCGCGAGGGCCGCGAACGGTTGCTGGCCTCGTTCGAGGCGGTGGACCGCCATTTCCGCGAGCTTTTCGTGCAGCTGTTCGGCGGCGGCCGCGCCCATCTGGCGCTGACAGAATCCGACGATCCCCTGCAGGCCGGCCTCGAGATCATGGCATCGCCGCCGGGCAAGCGGCTGCAGCAGCTGTCGCTGCTGTCGGGCGGCGAGCAGGCGCTGACCGCGCTGGCGCTTCTGTTCGCGGTGTTCATGACCAACCCGGCACCCATCTGCGTGCTGGACGAGGTCGACGCGCCGCTGGACGATGCCAATGTCGACCGTTTCTGCACCCTGGTCGAGACCATCGCCGGCACCACGCGGACCCGCTTTCTGATCGTCACCCACCACCGCATGACCATGGCCCGCATGGACCGGCTTTACGGTGTCACCATGGCGGAGCGGGGGGTGTCGCAGCTCGTGTCGGTGGACCTGTCCCAGGCCGAGGCCATCCGCGATCGCGCCGTGGCGGTATAGGCGCCACCCCTTCGGGTTGGTCCATCCCTGCCGCATCGCGGCATTCGGATGGCCAGGGTGCGTCGCAGCACGCTGAATTGACGAGTGTTTTCAGATACTTGAATATGGCGGTTTCCGTTCTTGACACCGGTGGGCGCACCCCTTATGGTGCCCGCGCTTTTGGCACCGTTGTGGCCGGAACAGGGACTTTCAAGGGCTCATGA
>JBFMHS010000003.1:0-2530 GCA_040751765.1 Pseudomonadota bacterium
CCGAGGCCCAGCCTTCGGGCATGGTCCAGCAGGTCCAGCACTGACCGGAACGGAGGGGTGGAAGGTTCCGCCCCTCCTTTCCATTGACCGGTTGCGGCGGCGGGGCGATGATCCGGCATGCCCGCCGCTCCTCCCATCCGTCCGGTCGCCCCTGAAACGGTCCTCGACTGGGTCGCGCGCATCGTCGAACAGCGCAGCGACGAGGAGTTGGCGCGTGCGGTGGTCGCCGTCCTGATGGAGATGGGCGGTTTCGCCGCGGTGCGCGTTCACCGCGCCGTGGAATCGGGCGGCCATCGCTTCCTGCGCCTGCTGGCGGCCAGCGACGGCGAGCCCGACACGCTGCGGGCGGCGGCGGAGGATCCGCTGATCGCCGCCTCGTGGAGCGACGGCACCGAGGCCGAGGAGGTGATGCCGGACAGCGGGCGCCATCGCCGCGTGGTTCCCATGCTCGCCGCCACCGGCGGTGTCCTGGGCTTCCTGGAGGCAGAGGCGGATGGAAGCCTGGCGCCGCGGGCGCGTCTGCTCGCCGGCTTCGCGGCCATCGTCCGCGGCCATGCCGAGCTGCTCGACGACGTGGAGCGGGACACCCTCACCAAGCTGAAGAACCGCAAGACCTTCGACGAGAACATCAATCGGGTCATCGCCCATTCCTCGACCTTGGCCTCGGGCCATGACACCGACGACCGCCGCCGGTTTCCGGGGCCGCTGGACTACCACTGGCTGGGCATGCTCGACATCGACCATTTCAAACGGGTCAACGACGAGTTCGGCCACGTCTTCGGCGACGAGGTGCTGCTGCTGTTCGCCGGGCTGATGCGGCGGACCTTCCGCGCCGGCGACCTGCTGTTCCGCTATGGCGGCGAGGAATTTGTGGTGGTGCTGGAGCCGACATCGTTCGAGGAGGCGCGGGCGGTGTTCGAGCGCTTCCGCCACGCGGTCGAGGTCCACGACTTCCCGCAGGTCGGCCGCGTCACCTGCTCGGTCGGTTTCATCCGTATCCTGCCCGGCGACATCGCCGCCGCAGTCATCGGCCATGCCGACCAGGCGCTGTACTACGCCAAGCGCAACGGCCGCAACCGCGTGTGCTCCTACGAGGTGCTGGTGGGACAGGGGCTGGTCGTCCCCGAGGCATTCGAGGGCGAATCGGAACTCTTCGCCTGAATCGGCTTGACACCGCGCGCCAGATCAGTATCTTCCGCCGCCTGGGTTTCGTACAGAACACAACAAGTTTGGGATTTTCGCCATGGCCAAGCCTGCCACCATCCTCATCAAGCTCGTGAGCTCCGCCGGGACGGGCTACTTCTACGTGGCGAAGAAGAACCCCCGGAAGACCACCGAGAAGCTGAAGTTCCGCAAGTATGACCCCGTCGTGCGCAAGCACGTCGAGTTCAACGAGGCCAAGATCAAGTAAGGCCTCCTTCGGAACGTTCCGAAACGAAACGCCCGCCGGGGAAGCCCGGCGGGCGTTTTGGCATTCGCGAGGCCACGGGCGGGCCGGTGCTCCCCGGGGCTAGCCCATGAACTTCGCAACCGTCTGAAGGAAGTTGGCTACCGAGATGGGCTTGGCGATGTAGCCCTCGCAGCCGCCTTCGCGGATCTTCTCCTCGTCGCCCTTCATGGCGAAGGCGGTGACCGCCACCACCGGGATGGCCTTCAGCTCGGAGTCGTCCTTGAGCATCTTGGTGATCTCCAGGCCCGAGATCTCCGGCAACTGGATATCCATCAGGATCAGGTCGGGGCGGTGCCGGCGGGCCAGCTCCAGGGCCTCGCGGCCGTCCTTGGTCTGCAGCGTGTCGTAGCCGTTGGCCTGGAGGAGATCGTTGAACAACTTCATGTTCAGGTCGTTGTCTTCGACGATCAGGACTGTCTTCGGCATGGCTTACCCCTTCGCGGCGGCCCATCATCCGAAATTCGGAAGACCAAGTCAAACCAGCGAATTGGCGCCGAAGCCGTGACTTGCATCAACTCCTGGGACGCGACAGGCCGCCGACCGCCAGCGCCAACCAGCCGAGGATGAACATCACGCCGCCGGTCGGCGTGATCATGGGCACCGGCAGCGGCCCGCCCAGCGCCTTGACCGTCAGCGATCCGCAAAAGGCCAGGATGGCGCAGGTAAACAGCAAGGCGGCGGCATGGGCGGCGCGGCGGCCCTCGGCGGCCAAGCGGTCGGCGGCCAGGATCGCCAGGGCGTGGGCCATCTGGTAGAGCGCCGCCCGTTCGCCCAGCGACTGGGCATATTCGTCACCGGCCAGGCCGTGGGCGGCATAGGCGCCAAGGGCCACGGCGAAGGCGGCGTTGAGCGCCGCCACCACCACCCACGGCCTCATCGCGGCGCGTCCTTGGACGGGGGGGCGGCGGGGTCCGGGGCCGGTTTAGGCGGTTTGCGGGTGTAGAGCTCCAGCGGCCCGCCCAGTTTGACGGCCTGGTCCAGGGTGGCGGTTCCGGCGATGCGGTCCGACACGGGAATAGGCTCGGCGGCCGGCCGGGGCACCACGATCGGCTTGGGGCGCGGCGCGGGGGCGGCCACGGG
>JBFMHS010000030.1:0-8757 GCA_040751765.1 Pseudomonadota bacterium
CGCCGCCTCGGCCGTATCCTCGTGGGAACCCTGGCCGTCGTCGGCCTGCTGACCCTGACCCTGGTCGGCGTCGCCATCTGGGGGCTTTCCCATCTCGACCGCGACAAGCCGCTGCCCAAGCGGATGGTGATGACGCTCGACCTGGAAGCCGAGTTCCAGGAGGGCGAGTCCGGCGACCCATTCCGCCGCTTCCAGGGCGACAAGGTCTATGTCTTGCGCGAGGTGGTGGCAGCCATCGACCGCGCCGCCAAGGACGAGCGCGTCACCGGCCTGTTCGCCACCATCGGCGACCCGCGCCTGGGCATGGCCGGCGCCCAGGAGGTCCGCGACGCGGTGCTGCGCTTCCGCGCCTCCGGCAAGCCGGCGGTCGTGTTCGCCGAGACCCTGGGCGAGGCCGGCGGCGGCACCATCGCCTACTACCTAGCCTCGGCCTTCGGCGAGGTCTGGCTGCAGCCGTCGGGCGACGTCGGCGTCACCGGCTTCCTGGCCGAGAGCCCGTTCTTCCGGGGCACCCTGGACATGCTGGGCATCCAGCCCCGCTTCTCGGCCCGCCATGAATACAAGAGCGCCATCGAGGCCTTCACCGAGACGGGATTCAGCGAGAAGCACGCCGAGAGTCTGAACGCGTTGCTCGACTCGTGGATGGACCAGGCCGTGACCGGGGTCGCCGCCGCCCGCCGCCTGCCGCCCGAGAAGGTGCGGCCGCTCTTGGGCAACGGCCCGCTGCTGGCCGCCGAGGCGCTGTCGGCCGGGCTGGTCGACAAGCTGGGCTACCGCGACGACGCCCTCGCCGCCGCCTCCGGCCTTGCCACCAAGCCCAAGGAGGTCGACGCCGGCGACTACGCCGCCCGCCTGTCCGAACGCGGCGGCACCCGGGTCGCCGTCATCACCGGCACCGGCGCCATCCATCGCGGCGAATCGGATGCCCCCTTCGGCGCCGACGGCTTCGGCTCGGACACCATCGCCGAGGCCTTCCGCGACGCCATCGACGATCCCGAGATCAAGGCCATCCTGTTCCGCGTCGACAGCCCCGGCGGTTCCTATGTCGCCTCGGACACCATCTGGCACGAGGTCCGCAGGGCCAGGGCCGCCGGCAAGCCGGTGGTGGCGTCCATGGGCGAGGTGGCGGCCTCGGGCGGCTATTTCGTCGCCATGGCCGCAGACCGCGTGGTCGCCCAGCCGGGCACCATCACCGGTTCCATCGGCGTGTTCTCCGGCAAATTCGTCCTCGCCGACTTCTGGAACAAGTTGGGTGTCACCTGGGACCGGGTCGAGCGCGGCGACAACGCCGGCATGTGGAGCTTCAACCGCGATTTCTCGCCCCAGGCCTGGGACCGCCTCAACTTGATGCTCGACCGTATCTACGATGACTTCGTCGCCAAGGCGGCGCAGGGCCGCAACCTGCCCGCCGAGCGAATGGACGCGGTGGCGCGCGGCCGCATCTGGACCGGCGCCGACGCCCAGAAAGTGGGGCTGGTGGACGTGCTGGGCGGCTACGACGTCGCCCTGGCCGAGGTGCGCAAGCTCCTGAAACTGTCCCCCGATGACACCCTCGATCTGGAGACCTATCCCAAGGCCAAGGAGCCCTGGCAGGTGCTGGCCAGGGCGCTGGGCGGCATGGGCGCCGGCCAGGCCGAGATGCGGACGCTGGCTCGGGTGATGAAGGTGCTGGAGCCGGTGGCCGAGCAGGTCGATGCCGCCGGGCCGGGCGCCGGCATGCTGCGCATGCCGCCCCTGGCGACGGGGGGCCGATGAGCGCGACGGTCCGCACGGCGATCGTCACCGGCGCCAGCCGGGGCATCGGCCACGCCACCGCGCGCCGCTTCCTGGCCGAGGGCTGGCGGGTCATCACCTGTGCGCGGGCCGCCATTCCGCCGGAGTGCCGCCGCGATCCCCACTGGGCCCATCACATCGTCGCCGACCTCGCCGACCCCGCCAGCACCGACGCCTTCGTCGCCGAGGCCATGAAGCTGCTGGGCGACGAGCCGCTGCACGCGCTGGTCAACAACGCCGGCGTCAGCCCCAAGACGCCCTACAAGGAGCGTCTTGGCGTGCTGAACGGGTCCATCGACGGCTGGAAGCAGGTGTTCGAGCTGAACTTCTTCGCTCCTCTGCGGCTGGCGCGCGGCTTCGCCCGGGCGCTGCACAAGGGCAAGGGCGCGGTGGTCAACATCACCTCCATCGCCGGCCACTACGTCCACCCCTTTGCCGGCTCGGCCTATTCCACGTCGAAGGCGGCGCTGTCGGGGCTGACCCGCGAGATGGCGGTGGAGTTCGCCCAGTTGGGCGTGCGCGTCAACGCCGTGGCTCCCGGCGAGATCAGCACCGAGATGGTGTCGGCGGAATACGAGGCGCTGGTGCCGCGCATCCCGCTTGAGCGCATGGGCACGGTCGACGATGTCGCCGGCACGGTGTTCCGCCTGTGCGGCGAGGATTTCGCCTATGTCACCGGCACCGAGGTCTTCGTCACCGGCGGGCAGCATCTTTATTAGAGGATGACGCTCACTTGGTCGTGGTGAACAGACCCGCCACGAACGCCGCCACCTCGGCGGGCGTGCTGGCCGGGCCGATGCCGGCGGCCCTGCCGCGGGCGATCAGGCGGTCGATGTAGTCGGGACGGCCGGGGTCGCCGAAGGCGGTGATGAAATGGCGCTCGCCCAGGCGGGCGTGAGCGGTGACCAGCAGCACCGCCAGGGCGGCGGCGTCCAGGTCCAGCGCATCCACCAGGCGGGTGGCGATGGCGGCGCCGGCAAGGGCCAACTCGCCGCCCGGCTTCAGACTGGGGCTGGCCGGCAGCGCCGCCTGGACCTTGGGATCGAGCAGTACCGGCGCGAAGGCCTCGGGGCGCAGGCGCTTGCCGTCCGGCATCGCCAGGGCGGCGACCGGAGCCCGCCTGTCCGTCGCCGGAGCAGCGGCTTCCAGTTCCGGCGCGGCGGCCATGAAGCCGCCGGCGCGGGCACCGGCCACCTTGGGCGAGGCGGCCGGCGGCGTGATGGGCGGCAGCGCGAACACCCCGGCGCCGACATATTCCATCAGCTCCACCGAGGTCGGCGGCGGCGGCCGGTCGGGATCGATCTTGAGCCGGCGGACGTCCTCGGGAACCCGGTAGTCGAGCAGGTTCCGGCCGAGGCGCCGCACGATGCCCAATGGCAGCTGGCCGTACTCGGGAACCAGCGGCAATTGCCAGTCGTGCAGCAGCACCGGCCCCACCGCGTCGTAGAGCATGTCGCCCTGTGACTTCGGCCGCACGCGGCGGGTCGGCTGTCCGGTCAGCAGCGCGCGCAGGCGCGCGAACACGCCAGACTTGGCGGCGGGCCGCCGGGGCCGGTCGGGATTGCGCAGGCCGCGCTGGACATGGTCGATGCGGCGGCGGAAATGGCGCTTGGCGGCGGTGCGCACCACCATGGCCTCGATCTCGTCGAGGGAGCGGCCGCAGATCAGGGGCGTCTCGCTGTCCTCCACCGGGCGCTTGCGGGCGTCCACCAGCAGGGGGCGGAACAGGGCGAGGTTGGCGCGGAAGGCGATGAAGCAGCGGTACAACAGGTCGACGTCGTCGAGGATCAGCTCCAGCGCGTCCTGGCGCGGCAGCGCCGCCACCTCGGGCACCAGGCGCGCCAGCACGTCGATCACCGGCCCCTGGAGGACCAGGTTGATCCTGCGCACCACCTCGTCATGGCTGTCGATGCCGGGTTTTGCCTTCATCGGCCGATCATAGCACGAAGGCGCCCCGGCCGGCTCATGTCGAGAATCGGGCGAACAGGTCGCGGACGAAGCCGGCGCAGTGGTCGAGGCCGCTGGCCTGGTTCAGCCCGGCGGCACGGGCGCGCTGGGTGACCCGCATCACCATCTCGGCATTGCCGGGCTGGCCGAAGATGCGCCGGAACACCTCATCGCCGACCGTCTCGTGCGCCACCAGCAGCACCACCGCCAACTGATCAAGCCGCAGCCCAAGCTCCGCCACCAGCAGCTTGGTGGGGATGGCGCCAACCGAGCGCAGGATCTCGGCACTCTTGAGCGGCAACGCCGCCGTGCGCGCCACCGCCTTGACCTCGGCCCGCATCAGCACGGCGCCGAACGCCTCGGCCCGCAGGGTGTTGCTGTCGCCGGACAGCACGTCGGACAGCCGCGCCCGCTCGTCGCGGCGGGGCGGCGGCGGGACGGCGGCATCTGGTTTGGCCGCGGCCTCTTCCTCGGGCAGGTCGAACAACTTGGCTGCCTCGGCAGGGTCGTCGAGGATGCGCTTGAGGTGGTCCAGGTCGCGCACCTCAAGGATCTTGGCGCCCAGCGAGCGGACCAATGTGGGCGGCATCTCGGCATAGGTCGGCACCATCGGCACCTGCCAGTCGTGCAGCAGGTGGGCCTTGATGGCGTCGTAGAGCTCGTCGGCGCGACTGTGGGTGGGCTTGGCGTGGACGCCTTTCTTGCCGTCGCCCTTGACCAGGGCGCCGACGCGGTGGACGAAACCCTTGTCGTGGATGTCCTGCCGCAACCGCGCGGCGACGGGCTTGTCGGCGTTGGCTGGATCGTGGCGGCGGCGGAAATAGCGCTTGGCGGCGGTGCGCACCACCATCGCCACCACCTCGTCGAGCGTGCGCCCACAGGACAGCCGCACGTTGTCGGCGGCCACCGGCTGGCGGTTTTCGTCGACCAGCAAGGCGCGGAAGCGGGCCCGCTCGCGGCGGAATGCCTTAAAGCAGCGTTCCAGAAGATCGATGTCGTCCAGTGTCCGTTCGTAGGCGGAGGCACGCGGCCCCACCGTCAGCTCGGGAACCAGCCTGGACAATATGTCTAGCACCGGCCCCTGCAGGGTGTCGTTCACCTGCCGGACCGCAGCCATGCTGTCGACACCATGCGCCCCCGTCGCCATGGATTCCCTCCCGTCAGCCCGTCCCCAGTCGATGCAATTTTATTTATATTCGTGTAAAACCCTAATCATTGCACACGTTTGAGCTTTGCGTATTGAAAGTTGATTTGACCGCAAGTGTCAATATGTAGTTGGTCGGTCGAACAAGCCTTCGGCCATGTCGCGATCGATGGCGATCAGGCCGGCGACGTCGCGCGGATCGCCGCTGGCCAGCGCGACGAGGGTCTGGCGGTCCACATGGGCGCTGAGCTTCAGCAGGTTGTCCTTCAACTCGGGCGGCAGGCGGTTGCCGGGTGAGGCGACCTCGTCCTGAACCATGGTCCACAGCACCTGGTTGCGCCGCAACGCGGCGTCGAGGCGGCGGCGGTCGACCGGCTCGCGACAGGCGATCTCCAGCATGGTGGCGGCGCGGGCGAAGGCCATGGCCTCGGCCTGGCGCTTGGGCTGGGCCGACCGCTGGACCGCCTCGTAGGCTTCGTGAGGGGTCTGACGGTCCCGCGCCATCCTAGAAGAGGGCCAGCAGCGACCGCTGCGAGTCGTTGGCGATGGCCAGCGCGGTCATGCCCAACTGGCGGCGGGTGCGGATGGAGACCAGCCGCGCCGCCTCCTCGCCGGCGTCGGCAAGCGTAAGCTTGTCCTCGCCCGCCTTGAGCGTGTTCATCACCGACGCGGTGTAGTCCCCCCGCGTGGTCAGCGCGCCCAGGCTGCTGTTGAGCGCCTGTTCGATCGAGCGGACCTGGGACGTCGCCGCCTCGACCTGACCGAGCGCCGCCTCGAAGTCGAAGGTGGAAACATTGGCGGCGGCCACCCCCAGCCCGGCGGCACTGACGTCCCGCGGCGCCACGGTCAGGTCGCCGGTCTCGAACTCCACCCGCAGTTCCGCCGACTGGGTCGACAACAAATTGACCCCCTGGTAGCCGGCATCGCGGGCCAGCAAATCGACCTGGCCGCGCAGGTCGTTGAACTGGCGGGCCAACTCGGCACGGCCGGACTCGTCGGCACCACGGGCCGCCAGCGCGAGGCCCTTGAGCTGGTCCAGCAGCCGCCCCACCCCGCGCACCCCGTCCGACGCGGCACCGAGCGTGGACACGGCCTGGTTGATGGAGGACTTGATGCCGGCCAGGTCGGTGGTCCGATCGGACAGCGCCTTGGCCTGGAAATAGGCGACCGCGTCGTCGGCGGCGGAATTGACCCGCCGCCCGGTGGACAGGTTGCGTTCGGCCACGCCGCGCGCCGCCGACGCGCGCTGGATCGCCAACAGGTTCTGGCGGATGCCGCCAATCAGGGTGACCGAATCCTCTGCCATGCCATCGAGGATACCAGCGCGCCAATAGGAGTTCAACTAAACGAAAATGGACAATTTTATGCAATGCCGCTTGTTCTTGCACTGTACTGTCGGGAACGAGTATTCGCCGGCCGCATTGACACCCGCCGGCCACCTCCCTATGCTCCCGCCGCCTTCAACCCCCGGATTCGCCATGCGTCGCCTGTTCGCCGCCCTCGCCCTCGCCCTGGCCGCCCTCCCCGCCCCGGCGGCGGAGGTCGACGACTACCTGGCGCAGGTGCCGCTTCTGCCGCTGGGCGACGCCCCGGACGTGGAGGCGTTGCTGGCCGCCCAGTGGCCGGCCTACTGGCGGGCGCCGGGAGCCGAGGGCTTCGGCCGCGACGACGTGCGCGCCGGCCGGGTCGACCTGGACGGCGACGGGATCGCCGAACTGGCGGTGATGATCACCGCCGAGCCCTGGGAAGCCGCCCAGGGACGCCCGTTGCTGCTGGCTGCCTGGCGCAAGAAGGCCTGGCGGCCGGTCGCGTGGTCGTGGGGGGAGGTGGACCGGGTGTTCACCACCCGCGAGGTGGTGGGCGGCTGGCGCAGCCTGGACACCGGCCGCGAGATCCTGCGCTGGGACGGCAAGGCCTACCGGTCGGAGCCCAGGCCCCAGTAGCCTGACACCGCCCGCGCCCGCAGCAGGTGGTCGGCGAGCACGCAGGCCATCATCGCCTCTGCCACCGGCACGGCGCGGATGGCGACGCAGGGGTCATGGCGGCCCTTGGTGACCACGTCAATGGGATTGCCGGCCGCATCGACGCTCTTCTTGGGGATCAGGATCGAGCTGGTCGGCTTGACCGCAAGGCGGACCACGATGTCCTGGCCGGTGGAGATGCCGCCCAGGATGCCCCCGGCATGGTTGGACAGGAACCGCACCGAGCCCTTGCGGCGCCCGGGCACCATCTCGTCGGCGTTCTCCTCGCCGCGAAGCGCGGCGGCGCCGAAGCCGTCGCCGATCTCGACGCCCTTGACGGCATTGATGCTCATCATCGCCTTGGCGAGGTCGGCATCGAGCTTGTCGTAGACCGGGGCGCCCAGGCCCACCGGCACCCCCGACGCCACCACCTCGACCACGCCGCCCACCGAGGAACCGGCCTTGCGGATGCCGTCGAGATAGTCCTCCCACCGGGCGGCGGCCTGGGGATCGGGACACCAGAACGGGTTGGCCTCGACATGCTCCCATTTCGAGCGGCGCTTCGACACCTTGTGCGGCCCCATCTGGACCATGCGGCCGCGAATGGTCACGCCGCCCTTGACCAGATGGTCAAGCACCACGCGGGCCACCGCGCCGGCGGCCACCCGCATGGCGGTTTCGCGCGCGCTGGAGCGCCCGCCGCCGCGATAGTCGCGGATGCCGTATTTCCGCTGGTAGACCCAGTCGGCATGGCCGGGGCGGTAGGTCTGGGCGATGTCGCCGTAGTCCTTGGACCGCTGGTCGGTGTTTTCGATCAGCAGGCCGATGGGGGTGCCGGTGGTCAGGCCCTCGAACACCCCCGACAGGATGCGCACCTCGTCGGCCTCTCGGCGCTGGGTGGTGAAACGGTTCTGGCCCGGCTTGCGGCGGTCCAGCCACGGCTGGATGTCGGCTTCGGTCAGCGGCAGCCGCGACGGCACCCCGTCGACCACGCAGCCGATGGCCGGCCCGTGGCTCTCGCCAAAGGTGGTGAAGCGGAACAGGTGACCGAAACCGTTGCCGGACACGGCGGGATCAATCCTTGGCGACGGTGATGTCGGGGGCGTCCACCGCCTTCATGCCGACCACGTGATAGCCGCTGTCCACATGGTGGCATTCGCCGGTCACGCCCGAGGACAAGGGCGACACCAGATACAGGCCGGCGCCACCCACGTCTTCCAGGGTGACGTTGCGCTTGAGCGGGCTGTTGTATTCGTTCCACTTGAGGATATAGCGGAAATCGCCGATGCCCGAGGCGGCCAGCGTCTTCATCGGCCCGGCCGACAATGCGTTGACGCGGATGTTCTGCCCACCCAGGTCCACCGCCAGGTAACGCACCGACGCCTCCAGCGCGGCCTTGGCCACGCCCATGACGTTGTAATGCGGCATCACGCGCTCGGCCCCGTAATAGGTAAGGGTGACGAGCGAGCCGCCATCGGGCATCATGGCGGAGGCGTGCCGGGCAACCTCGGTGAACGAATAGACCGAGATGTGCATGGTCTTGAGGAAATTCTCCAGCGTGGTGTCCGCGTAACGCCCCTTCAGCTCGCTCTTGTCGGAGAAGGCGATCGCGTGCACGACGAAATCCAGCTTTCCCCATTCCTTGCGCAGGGCGGCGAACAAGGCCTCGACCGATCCCGGATCAGTGACGTCGCACGGCAAGACGATGTTGGAACCGATGGATTCGGCCAGCGGCCGCACCCGCTTCTCCAGCGCCTCTCCCTGGTAGGTGAAGGCCAGCTGGGCGCCCTGGGCCGCCGCCGACTGGGCGATGCCCCAAGCGATGGAGCGATCGTTGGCGACACCCATGACAAGACCCTTCTTGCCGGCCATCAGGGGGGTGGGAGCGGTCATGCGGTTCCTCTCGTGTCGGATAATGCGCGAAGGCCTCGA
>JBFMHS010000300.1:0-10230 GCA_040751765.1 Pseudomonadota bacterium
ATCAGCGCGAAGCTGAGGTTCTCGGTGGCGCCATAGCCGTCGTCCACGTCAGTGGCGGTGGCGGTGCCGGAGACGGCCGCGCCACCCTCGGTGGCCTCGAGGCCGCCGCTGACGGCGACGACCGGCTCGTCGTTGGAGCCCGAGATGGTGACGTTGATGGTGCCCGGCTCGCTGACATGCTCGCCGTCGGTGGCGACCACCTGGAACTGTTCGGCGATGCTTTCGCCGTCGTCCAGTTCGCGGGCGGTCTCGCTGGCGGTGAACTGGAATTCGCCGGTGGCCTGGTCGATGGTGATGGTGCCGTAGGGCGTCTCGACGCTGGGCACGATATCGCCGGTGATCGGGTCGATCAGTCCGTAGGTCAGGGTGTCGCCGTCGGGGTCCACCGCGTCGACGTCGCCGGTGACGCTGCCGTCCTGGCCGACGGTCACGGTGATCGGGGCGCCGTCGCCGCCCAGTTCAGGGGCTTCGTCGCCTTCCTCGGCCGCGGTGACGTTGATGGTGAAGGTGCTGGTGGCGGTGTCGAAGGTGCCGTCGGCGTTCTCGTCGCGCGAGGTCGCGGCGACATCCACGCCGAAGGTGCCGTCGAACTCGGCTGGCGGCAGCACGGTGACGCCGTCGAGGGTGACGATGTTGGTCGCCGGGTCGACGGTGGCGATGTCGCGCAGCTGGTCGCCGCTGAGGGTGACGGTGCCGTCGTCATTGGGCGCCACGGCCACGCCGTCCACCATGATCACCGCGCCGTCGGGCACGGTGAAGGTGACACTGTCCAGCGTCTCCAACTGGGCGAGGTCGAACTTGAGGTCGAGCGGGATCTGGTGGTCCTCGACGCCCGCCGCCGCCACTTCGCTGATCACCACCGGCGCGTCGGCGACGGCCTCGATGTTGATGGAGAAGGTCTTGGTGGCGACGTTGCCGTCGTCGTCACGGACGGTGACGGTGAAGCTGTCGGTGCCGTGCCAGTCAGGCTCGGGGGTGAAGCGGTAGGAACCGCCACCCAGGGATTCGATGATGCCGTGGCTGGGCTGGCTGAGAGAGTAGACCAGAACGTCGCCGTCGGTGTCGCTGGCCTGGAAATCCATCACGATGCCGTCGGGGAACTGGTCCTCCTTGATCGGCTCGGGGAAGTCGGTGAACAGGCGCGGATCGAAGGCATCGGTGAACGGGTCGTCCATGATGATGCCGGCGAACTCGGGCGCGGTCTGCTCGGGCAGAATCTCCTGCTCGGCGGCCGGCGCCTCGGCCTCGGCGGCGACTTCCTCGACCACTACCTCTTCCTCGGGAGCCGGCGGCGGGGTCTCGATGTCCTCGGCCGCGGTGACCAGGGGGTCGCCGAACACGATGTTGGTGGTGGACAGATCGTCCTGGCGGGAGACCCGGGCCTCGGCATCCACGGTTGGCGCAACGTAGGTGTTGTCCTCGCTGGCCGCCAGCTCGATGGTGCCGACCTCGCCCACGTTCTGAATCTCGCCCACCTGGTCGATGGCGATCTCGTCGGTGGCGATCTGGCCGGTGGTGATGGTGGCGCCGTCCTTGACCTCAGGAGCCGAATCCGAACCCTGGTGGACGGTGGCGAGCGACCCCAGTTTGGCGTCGTCGACCTCGACCGGACGGCTGATGTTCAGCCGGGCCGCGCCCATGTCGGTGTCGCCGACATTGGTCAGGACGGTCAGGTCGTCGAGGGCCTGTTGCGCTTCGGTTGCGCTGCCGGTCTGGTTCTGGTTCTCGTTCTCGTTCGGCAGGTCGTCGCGGTCGTCAGCCATGGGGTCTCTCCAGCCAAAAAAAATCCCGGCCGCAATGCGGTCCGGGATCATCTGGATTATGATGACTCACTTTCGAGCCAATTGCCAGAGAAATTTACCCTTTCGGATGAGGGTCAGCGCCGGCCGCGCCCCTTGCCCTTGCGGGCCGGCGCCGGGGCGCCCTTCTTGCCCATCAGGTCGACCGGCACGCCCAGTTCCACCGCCTCCAGGCGGCGCAGTTCGTCGCGCAAGCGGGCGGCCTCCTCGAACTCCAAATCTGCGGCGGCGGCGCGCATGCGCTTCTCCAGGTCGGCCTTGACGGCGGCCAGGTCCTTGCCGACCACGTGGCCCAGGCCGGCATCGCCGGTGGAGACGGTGACGTAATCCTGCTCGTAGACGCTGTCGAGCACGTCGGAAATGCCTTTCCTGACGCTTTCCGGGGTGATGCCGTGCTGGGCGTTGTAGGCCTGCTGCTTCTCGCGGCGGCGGTTGGTCTCGGTGATGGCGTAGTCCAAGCTGTCGGTCATCTTGTCGGCATAGAGGATGACCTTGCCCTCGAGATTGCGCGCGGCGCGACCGATGGTCTGGATCAGCGAGGTCTTGGAGCGCAGGAAGCCTTCCTTGTCGGCGTCCAGGATGGCGACCAGGGCGCATTCGGGGATGTCGAGGCCCTCGCGCAGCAGGTTGATGCCCACCAGCACGTCGAAAGCGCCCAGGCGCAGGTCGCGGATGATCTCGATGCGCTCCAGGGTGTCGATGTCGGAATGCAGGTAGCGCACGCGGATGCCGTGGTCGTGCAGGTACTCGGTCAGGTCCTCGGCCATGCGCTTGGTCAGCACGGTGACCAGGGTGCGGTAGCCCTTGCGCGACACCTCGCGCACCTCGGCCAGCAGGTCGTCCACCTGGTGCTCCACCGGCTTGACCACGCAGACCGGGTCCACCAGCCCGGTGGGGCGGATGACCTGCTCGGTGAACACGCCGCCGGTGCGCTCCATCTCCCACGGCCCCGGCGTGGCCGAGACGAACACCGTCTGCGGCCGCATGGACTCCCATTCCTCGAATTTGAGCGGGCGGTTGTCGATGCAGGACGGCAGGCGGAAGCCGAACTCGGCCAGGCAGGACTTGCGATTGTAGTCGCCCCGGTACATGCCGCCGATCTGCGGCACGGTGACGTGGCTCTCGTCGACGATCAGCAGCGCGTCCTCGGGCAGGTACTCGAACAGGGTCGGCGGCGGCTCGCCGGGGTTGCGGCCGGTGAGGTAGCGGGAATAGTTCTCGATGGACTTGCAGTGGCCGGTGGTCTCCAGCATCTCCAGGTCGAAGGTGGTGCGCTGTTCAAGGCGCTGGGCCTCCAGCAGCTTGCCCTCGGCGTTGAAGCGCTCCAGCGTCGCCTTGAGCTCGGCCTTGATGCCCTTCATGGCCTGGGTGATGGTGGGCCGGGGCGTCACGTAGTGGCTGGACGGATAGACCACCACCTCGGTCAGCGCGCAGGTCTTCTCGCCGGTCAGCGGGTCGAATTCCGAGATGGATTCGATCTCGTCGCCGAACAGCGAGACCTTCCAGGCGCGGTCCTCGTAGTGGACGGGGAAGATCTCGACCACATCGCCGCGCACCCGGAAGGTGCCGCGCTCGAAGGCGGCGTCGTTGCGGCTGTATTGCAGCTCGACCAGCCGCCTGACCAGGTCCGAGCGGTCGGTGGCCTCGCCCACCTTCAGCCCCACCGTCATGCGGGCGTAGGATTCCACCGAGCCGATGCCGTAGATGCACGACACCGAGGCGACGATGATCACGTCGCGCCGCTCCAGCAGCGCCCGGGTCGCCGCGTGGCGCATGCGGTCGATCTGCTCGTTGATCTGGGAATCCTTCTCGATATAGGTGTCGGTGCGCGGGATGTAGGCTTCCGGCTGGTAGTAGTCGTAGTACGAGACGAAGTACTCCACCGCGTTGTGGGGGAAGAAGCTCTTCATCTCGGCATAGAGCTGCGCCGCCAGCGTCTTGTTGGGCGCCAGCACCAGGGTCGGCCGCCCGGTGTTGCGGATCACGTGGGCCATGGTGAAGGTCTTGCCCGAGCCGGTGACGCCCAGCAGCACCTGGTCGCGCTCGCCGGCCTCGACCCCCGCCGTCAGCTCGGCGATGGCCTGCGGCTGGTCGCCGGCGGGGGCGTAGTCGGACACGATCTCGAACCGCGCCGGCCCGGTGGCCAGGGCGGGACGTTCGATGAAGTCGAGGACGGGGATGGTGGCCATGCGGGCATTATATGCGTGCGGGGGCGGCCGGATGCCAGAGCCGAATGGCGGTCAATCCCCAATTAGCCGGTGGACGCCAAGCCATCGGCGGGATTGATGGAGGACGCGAGGGCGGCCACTGTCGTGGGCATGAATGTCGCACCGCACCATGACGTCGCCGACCGCGCCACCCCCCGGCGGGAGCCGGCCGTGCTCAAGACCGTCACGCTGGCGCTCCAGGGCGGCGGCACCCACGGGGCCTTCACGTGGGGAGTGCTGGACCGGCTGCTGGAGGACGAGCGCCTGGCCATCGAAGGGATCAGCGCCACCTCGGCCGGGGCCATCAACGGAGCGCTGGCGGTCAGCGGACTGGCCTCGGGCGGGCGCGACGCCGCCCGCGCGCTGCTGGCCCGGTTCTGGGGCCGCATGGCCGAGTGGTCCCTGGCCAGCCCGTTGCAGCCGACCCCGCTGGACCGGATCTCCGGCAGCTGGGGCCTGAGCTGGTCGCCGGCCTACCAGTGGGGCGAGGCGATGATGCGGCTGCTGGCGCCTGCCCAGGTCAACCCCCTGGGCGTCAACCCCCTGCGCGGCCTGCTGAGCGGCCTGGTGGACTACGGGGCGGTGCGCGCCAATCCCTCGGTGCGGCTGTTCGTGTCGGCCACCAACGTGCGGTCCGGGCGGCTGCGCATCTTCGAGCCGGCCGAGATCGACGAGGAGGTGATCCTGGCCTCCACCTGCCTGCCGCACCTGTTCCCGGCGGTGGAAATCGCCGGCGAGCACTATTGGGACGGCGGCTACGTGGCCAATCCGGCCATCTATCCGCTGATGCGCCACTGCAAGTCCAGCGAGGTGGTGATCGTCCAGGTCAACCCCATCGGCACCCGCGAGGTCCCCGCCACCGCCGATTCCATCCTGCACCGGATCAACGAGATCAGCTTCAACGCCTCGGTGATGCGCGAGATGCACGCCCTGGCCTTCATCACCGGCCTGCACGACCGCGGCTGGATCGACCGCGTGGCGGGGATCAGGAAGACCCACATCCACCTGATCCACCACGAGGAGCTGATGACCGGCCTGCACGCCAGCTCGAAATTCAACGCCGAGCCGGCCTTCCTGGAAATGCTGTTCCACGCCGGCCGCGACCGCGCCGAGGCCTGGCTGGCCGAACACTACGAGGCGATCGGCCAGCGCAGCACCATCGACGTCAGCGAGGTGTATCTTTAGGACGTGGGCACGCTGGCTGCCGAGTTTTCGATGAGCGCCTGGATGCGGAAGCCCCGAGCCTTCAATTCCGCTTCAATGGCGTCATCGACGAGTTTGACGACGTCCTGCTTGGCATGCATGGGCGTGCGATCATCGACGGAACTCACGCCTTCCCTATAGGAACAGCGCGCGTCGCTGGTGGTGACCTGCAGGCTGACACTGTCGGCCCCTCCGATCACGGTCACGCCCTCTTGCGGCTTGTAGACGAGATCCGCTTGCCACTCGGGGCGCGCAGGCCACGACCGGGAGCAGGGCTACGAGAATGGCGATCTTTTTCATCGCGGTCTCCGCACTCGCCGTCACGAGGTCGGCGCACCGGCGCCCGCGACCGGAAGTCCCCGCTGGGCGTCGATCAGCGCCTGGATGAAATACTGGTCGGCCATCATGTCGGCGACTGCCTTGGCCAAAGCGCCGTCCACGGCTTGCTTGGCGTTCTCGCCACCGAAGATCATGACGTCGGGAACGACGTATTCGGCCACGTAGGTCCTGGAATAGAACACCTTGCCGCCGGCGTTGATGACCTGGGTGTTGAGCATGACCTCGCCGATGGCCTGCGACACGAAGAAGCCCAGCTTGAAGTCACTCCAGAACTTGTTGACGTCCACCAGGACGAACACGCCCCCCTGCGCCAGGGAAAAGCCGCGGGCCTTGAGTTCGGTGTTGATCGCCTCGGCAACGTGGTCCGGCACCCTCTGCTTGGGGACGATGGCGGCCATTTCCATGCCGTAACCGTTCTTTTTCACGCTGATGCGATCGCGGTTGGAGGCCCGCGCTTCGTTGGCGGTGACCTGGACCTTCACCGCGTCGGCGCCACCGATGGTGACCACGTTCGGCTGCTGCTTGTATGCCAGGTCGACTTCGTCGACGGTGAGCGCGCAGGCGTTCAGCGACAGCATGGCCGCAACGGCGATCAGAATCCGCTTCATCTTCCCCCCCTCGGTGCAGGTGTGCCATCGGTTAATAGCAAGACGCCCGCCGGGCGGCAATCGACAGTTTACTTTGGCGGTGAATCGGCAAGAATGCGGGCATGAGCCTGCATGCCACCCGCCCCTTGCGCGCCCTCGCCGCCGCCCTCCTTATCTGGAGCTCGGCCGTCGCCCCCGTCCTGGCCGCCGACGACAAGCCGGAGCCGCCCAAGCCGTCGCCGGAATGCATGGAGGGCATCCCGGGCGAGTTGAAGCCGCTGTGGGAAAAGGTCTGCACCAGCGAGAAACGAAACCAGGTGCTCGCCCACATGACGGGTGGCCTGGCGGCGCTGACTTCGGGCCATCTGCCCCTGGCCGAGCGCTCGCTGGACATCGCCCTGGGCGGGATCGAGACCGTCTACGCCGACGACCCCGCCGCCGAGAAGGCCCGCTCGGTCTGGCACGCCGAGGACGTCAAGGAGTTCAAGGGCGAGCCGTACGAACGCGCCATGGCGTACTACTACCGCGGCCTCGCCTACCTGGCCAAGGGCGACTGGGACAATGCCCAGGCGTCGTTCCAGGGCGGGGTGCTGCAGGACACCTTCGCTGAGATGGAGCGCCACCGCGCCGACGTCGGCTCGCTGGTGTGGCTGGAGGGCTGGGCCAATTCCTGCCGGGGCAACACGTCGCGGGCGGGGGAGCTGTTCGCCGAGGCCCAGTCCATCAATCCCGCCCTCAAGCCGCCGGCCAAGGACGAGACCGTGCTGGTGGTGGCCGAAAGCGGCCAGGCGCCGCGCAAGTTCCGCGCCGGGAACAACGGCGAGAAGCTGGGCATCCGCGAGGGCCTGATCGGCAACTACGCCCTGGCCGCCCGCCTGGGCGAGGCGGCGGTGCCGCTGGCCCGCGCCGAGGACCTGTTCTACCAGGCCACCACCCGGGGCGGCCGCGCCGCCGACAAGATCCTGGCAGAGAAGTCGGCGACCAAGGATGGCACCGAAGCCCTTGGCATGGGCATGATCGTCGGCGGCCTCGCCGCCGCCAACTACAACTCCCAGAGCAGAAACAACAACAACGACGCCGCCGCCGCCGGCCTCGCCATCGCGCTGATCGGCCTGATGGTCTACGCCGCCTCGCAGAACATGGACGCCGGCGCCGACATCCGCACCTGGATCAACCTGCCCCACTCGGTGCATCTGGCGGCGCTGCCGGCCGAGAACTTCGATCCCCGCAAGCTGACATTGGTCGACCCCGCCGGCCGCGACGTGCTGTCGCCCAGCGCGCGGCTGCTGGTGGCGGCGCCGGGGCCCTGCACGCTGGTGTGGATCGGCGCCCACAACGTGGTGCCGTCGCTGGCGGTGGAGGCGGCGGCCGACGGCAGCGCCGGCAACTGCCGCACCTCGGCCGGCACCCTGGTGACCATGCCGCCCCCCACCTGCAAGCGCATCGGCGGCCAGCCACTGGGCGGCGAGGGGGCGGTCGGGCTGAAGATGGACGCCGCCGCCGCCGCGACCCGGTTCAGCAATACCTGCCGCACCTCGACCGGCGCCGTGGCCGAACTGGACGCCGACACCTGCCAGCGCATCGGCGGGACGCCGCAATAGAACCCTACCCGGCCAGTTCCTTGCCGCGCCGGGTCGCCGCGGCGATGCCCTCGGCCAGCAGTTCGGCCATGCCCCTGCCCTCGGCCATCAGCACCGCCAGGGCGGCGGCGGTGGTGCCGCCGGGGCTGGTGACGTTCTCGCGCAGCCGCGCGGCACTCTCCGGGCTTTGGCGCAGCAATTCGCCGGCGCCGGCCACGGTGGCGCGGGCCAGCCGGGCCGCCAGGTCCGGCGGCAACCCCACCTTCTCGCCGGCGGCGGCCATCGCCTCGGCCAGCAGGAACACGTAGGCCGGGCCCGAGCCGGACACAGCCGTCACCGCGTCCATCAGCCCCTCGTCCCCGGTCCACGCCACCTCGCCCACCGCCTCCAGCAGCACCTGGCAGGCCATCTGCCGGGCGGCGTCCACCCTGGAATTGGCGACGCAGACCGTGATGCCGCGTCCCACCGCCGCCGGGGTGTTGGGCATGGCCCGCACGATGGCGCGGCCGGCGCCCAGCGCCTGTTCGAAGAAGGCCAGCGACTTGCCGGCGGCGATGGACAGGAACACCGCGTCGGCGAAGCGGCCGTAGGGCGGCACCACCTCGGCCATCACCTGGGGCTTGGTGGCCAGCACCACCACGTCGGGACGGAACTCGCGCGGCACCAGGTCGTGGGTGGCGACCCGCTTGACGTCCGGGGGCAGGGCGGCGTCCATCGGCTCGACCACCACGATGCCGGCCGGGTCCAGCCCCTGCTCCAGCCATCCCGCCAGCATGGCGGAGCCCATCTTGCCGCAGCCCACCAACAGAACGCGCGTCATGACCATCCCCTTCGCGACCGTCGAAAAGAAATCACCACAGAGACACAGAGGACACAGAGAAATCCTGCTCCGTGTTTTCTGTGTCTCTGTGGTGAAAAACAAGCCCTTTTTGGAAGGTCAGGCCTCGCCGACGGTGTCGAGCAGGCTGGCGGCCACCGCCTCCTTGGCGCTCTTGCCGCCCCAGATGACGAACTGGAAGGCGGGGTAGAAGCGCTCGCACTCGCTGACCGCGATGTCGACCAGGTCCTCGACCTGCTCGGGGCTGACGCCCTGGCCGCCGCGCAGCAGGGCGGTGTGGCGGAACATGGGCACGCCCTCGTCCTCCCACAGGCCGAAATGGCCCAGCCACATCTTTTCATTGACGATGGCCAGCAGCTCGAAAATGGCGCCCTTCTTGGCGTCGGGAACCTTCATGTCGAAGGCGCAGGTGAAGTGCATGGCCCCCATGTCCTCGCGCCAGGCGAAATAGAGGCTGTAGTTGCACCACTTGCCCGGCACCTCCGCGGCCAGCTCCTCGTCGGAGCGGCGGTCGAACGCCCAGTCGTTGGCGGTGACGAACTGTTCGACGAGGTCCAGGGGGTTGGGTGTGGGTTCGTCCTCGTAGACGAGGGAAATCGACATGCCTTCGCCCTCCATGGCAGGCTATCGCTTCGGGGCCGGCGTCCGCGTGACGGTCGGATGACTAAGGCTAGTGGCCGGCCTGCCCCCTTCGCACCAGGGGTAGACTAAGCATCGCCGCCGGGCGGTGCAAGGCAAAACCCCGCGACGACCCCGAATTGTTGTGGATAAGAGCCGCTCGCGCGCCGCCTCAGGGCGCGGCGGGCGGGGCCTTGGGCTTGCGGGGGCGCGGCGCGGCCTTGGGCTTGGCGGAGGCGGGCTTGGCCGGGGAGGCCTTGGCAGGGGCATCGCCGAGGCGGGCCTCGAGGTCGGCGACACGCTTGGCCAGCGCCTCGTTCTCGGCCCGCGCCTTGGCGGCCATGTCGCGGACCGTCTCGAATTCCTAGCGGCTGACCATGTCCATGCCCGAGGTGAACCGCTCCATCTGCTGGCGCACCAGCGCCTCCATCTCCGCCCTCAGCCCCGACAGCGCGCCAAGCGCCCCGTTGGCCATGCGGGCGAGATCGTCGAAGAAGGGGTTCTGGGTCTGCATGATGGAATTCTTCCGTGGGGGGTGGTCCCTTCATTATGGGGTGGAAACCTGGAAATGCAAATGCCGCCTGGCTTCTTGCCCGCTTCCCCGCCCCGGCCTATAAACGCCCGAGGCCAACAGGGAGCTGTCCGCGCATGATCGTCGTCACCGGAGGGGCCGGGTTCATCGGCTCGAACATCCTGGCCGCGCTGGAAGCGCGCGGCGCCGGCAAGCTGGTGGTCTGCGACCGCCTTCGCTCCAACGACAAATGGAAGAACATCGCCAAGCGCGAGCTGGCCGACATCGTCCACCCCGAGCAGCTGTTCGACTTCCTGGAAGCCAACCGCAAGCACATCCAGGTGATCTTCCACATGGGCGCCATCTCGGCCACCACCGAGACCGACGCAGACAAGATCGCCGCCAACAACTTCTCGCTCTCGCTGGCGCTGTGGAAGTGGTGCGCCATGAGCAACGTGCGCTTCATCTACGCCTCCAGCGCCGCCACCTACGGCGACGGCAGCGTCGGTTTCGATGACGACTGGTCGGTGGAGCACCTGGCCAAACTG
>JBFMHS010000301.1:0-4760 GCA_040751765.1 Pseudomonadota bacterium
CAGCCACCCGATGTCCATCACAGGTCGCTGGAAAATACCCAAAATGTGGGGGGCCGTCAGCAGCACCCAAGAACCGCGCTGTTGTCGCCTGTAATCCGGATGAATTCGAAGAATTAAGATCAGGTGGCGCGACGTCTGCATATGGGCACCGTCACGATTCGACAGGCCGAGCCTGCGTGGTAGCCCATTGATTTTTCAGGTTTAGACGGCAACAGCGACAGGCCATTCCGTCCGCTCCAAAGCCGCTCCTGTCCGGCTTAAAGGCGCGAAATCCGGCCTAAAGCTGAAACCGACAACTTGCTTGGTGACTTGCTAGAGAGAAGTGGCTGGGGGACTAGGATTCGAACCTAGACTGGCGGAGTCAGAGTCCGCTGTCCTACCGTTAGACGATCCCCCAGCAGGGGTGCGGAAGACTTTGGTGATTGGCGCGAATTCGGCCGGTCCGCCGCGAGAGGCGCACCTTCTATCACATCGTTTCCGGCTTGTGTAGGGAAAAATTGGCCTCTCGGGCGAGGGGGGCGTGGCCGGCCGGAGCGGGGCGGATTCCCCTTGGGGACGGCCGCCCGGGCGGATAACATCGCCGCCAGTCACGCCCCAGCCCCATTCGAGAGCGCCTTGAGTTTCGTTCCCGCCCCCTGCCCCGCCGAACCGGTCTACGCCGCGCTCGATCTGGGCACGAACAACTGCCGCATGCTGATCGCCCGGCCCCAGGGCGGGTCGTTCCGCGTGGTCGACGCCTTCTCGCGCATCACCCGCCTGGGCGAGGGGCTGGCTGCCACCGGCCGCCTCGGCGAGGAGGCCATGGCGCGCACCATCGACGCGCTGAAGGCCTGCGCCGACAAGATGGCGAAGAACCGCGTCACCCGCGCCCGCCTGGTCGCCACCGAGGCCTGCCGCCGCGCCGCCAATGGCGCCGAGTTCGCCGCCCGCGTCCAGGCCGCCACCGGCCTGGCCATGGACACCATCGCCGCCGACGAGGAGGCCGGGCTTGCCTTGGCCGGCTGCGCCTCGCTGCTGGAGCCGTCGGCGCGCCGGGCGCTGGTGTTCGACATCGGCGGCGGCTCGACCGAGTTGGTGTGGGTCGCCACCGGCGCCGGCACCCACCGCGTCCACGGCATCGAATCGCTGCCGCTGGGCGTGGTCACCCTGGCCGAGCAACACGGCGCCGACCTCCACCATCCCGGCGGCTATGCCTCGGTGGTGGCGGCGGTGAGCGAGCGGCTGGAGGGGTTCGAGGCCGCCCATGGCATCGCCGCTGACATCGCGCAAGGCGGGGTGCAGATGCTGGGCACCTCGGGCACCGTCACCACGCTGGGGGCGCTGCACCTGGACCTGGAGCGCTACGACCGCTCGCGCATCGACGGGCTGGACCTTGACTTCGAGCATATCGCGGCGGTCACCCGCCGCCTGGGCGCCATGGACCCGGAACAGCGCGCCGCCCATCCCTGCATCGGCCCCGAGCGCGCCGACCTGGTGGTGGCCGGCTGCGCCATCCTGGAGGCGATCTGCCGCACCTGGCCGCTTGGCCGGCTGCGTGTCGCCGACCGGGGCGTGCGCGAGGGCATCCTGATCGCCATGATGAAGGACGAGGCCGTGGGAGCACTGCCATGAGCAAGACCGGAAAGCCCGGCGGCAAGGGCGGCGGGTCGGGCAGCCGCATGCTGGTCACCCGGGTCAAGACCGCCAAGAAGCGCAGCACCTCGTCGACCCGCTGGCTGCAGCGCCAGTTGAATGATCCCTATGTGCACGAGGCCAGGAAGCTGGGCTACCGCTCGCGCGCCGCCTTCAAGCTCAAGGAGCTCGATGACCGCTTCCATTTCCTGAAGAAGGGGTCGCGGGTGGTCGACCTGGGTGCCGCCCCCGGCGGATGGACCCAGATCGCCGTCGAGCGGGTCGGCCCCAAGGGCAAGGTCGTCGGCATGGACATCCTGGAATACGACCCGGTGCCCGGCGCGATCTGCATGCAGGGCGACTTCCTGGCCGAGGATTCGCCCGACCGCCTGAAGGAAGCCCTGGGCGGGCTCGCCGACGTGGTCATTTCCGACATGGCGGCGCCGACCACCGGCCATCCGCCCACCGACCACCTGCGCATCATCGGCATGGTCGAGGTGGCCCTGGACTTCGCGCTGGAGGTGCTGGCTCCCGGCGGCGTTTTCGTCGCCAAGGTTTTCCAGGGCGGCACCGAGAAGACGCTGCTGGACCTGCTCAAGAAGAACTTCACCACCGTCCGCCACGCCAAGCCCCCGGCCAGCCGGGTCGAATCGGCCGAGACCTACGTGGTGGCGACGGGGTTCAGGGGCGGCTCCGCCGACCCGGCATGACGCCCACGCTCAGTGCGGCAGCACCGAGCTGAGGTGGATGCCGGCCTCGCGCGGGGTGGCGCGGGCCAGATTGGTGTCTACCACGTCGGCGACGATCAGCTCGCGGGTCGCCGGCGCCATGGTGTCCTCCAGCTCACGCAGGAAGGCCTTGGGGCCCACCAGCACCAGATGCTCGAAGCGGTGGCCGCGGGCGGCGCGGTCCAACTGTCCGGCGAGGCGGCCGGCAAAAGCCCCCTGGCCGGCGCGCGGCACGCAGAAGTCGATCACCGGCTCCAGGTCGCGCCCGCCATCGCATTGGAAGAACTGCGCCCGTTCGCCATCGGCGACACACACCCAGGTATCCGACGGTTTCATGCCGCGCCTCCTGCGTCCTGCCCTTGCGGGGACCGGAACCGCCGCCGATGGCGCGGTTCCTGGCTCCGACACTCCAGCATGACCACTATACCATGCCCGGACACGAAATGCTGCCATGGCGTGCTTGAGGAGTCGTCCATCTTGTGTATGATGGCGCGCCAATCTGTAGGAACCGCGCAGCCCGCCCCCGTTGGCGCGCGGGCCGTCCCCGGAGGTGGCATGGAAATCAAGGAAGCCCTGACGTTCGACGACGTGCTGCTGGTCCCGGCGGCATCGGACGTCCTGCCCACGCAGGTCGATACCCGCACCCGCATCACCCGCTCCATCGAGTTGGGCATCCCACTGGTGTCGGCGGCCATGGACACCGTGACCGAAAGCCGGCTGGCCATCGCCCTGGCCCAGGCCGGCGGTATCGGCGTCATCCACAAGAACCTGGACATCGCCGCCCAGGCCGCCGAGGTCCGCAAGGTCAAGAAGTTCGAATCCGGCATGGTGGTGAACCCCGTCACCATCCATCCCGACCAGCCGCTGGCCGACGCGCTGAAGCTGATGGCCGACTTCCGCATCTCCGGTATCCCGGTGGTCGAGCACGGCTCGGGGAAGCTGGTGGGCATCCTGACCAACCGCGACGTCCGCTTCGCCTCCAACGTCATGCAGCCGGTCGCCGAGCTGATGACCAAGGACAAGCTGGTCACCGTCCGCGAGGGCGTCGACAAGGAAGAGGCCAAGCGCCTGCTGCACCAGCACCGCATCGAGAAGCTGCTGGTGGTCGACGGCAGCTATCGCTGCGTCGGCCTGATCACCGTGAAGGACATCGAGAAGGCCAAGGCCCACCCCAACGCCTGCAAGGACGACCAGGGCCGCCTGCGGGTCGCCGCCGCCACCGGCGTCGGCCCCGACGGCATCGCCCGCGCCGAGGCGCTGCTGGAGGCCGGGGTCGACGTGATCGTGGTCGACACCGCCCACGGCCATTCGCGCGGCGTCATCGAGGCGGTCGCCACCATCAAGAAGCTGTCCCCGGCCGCCCAGGTCATCGGCGGCAACATCGCCACCCCCGACGCCGCCCGCGCCCTGGCCGACGCCGGCGCCGACGCGGTCAAGGTAGGCATCGGCCCCGGCACCATCTGCACCACCCGCATGGTGGCGGGCGTCGGCGTGCCGCAGCTGTCGGCGGTGATGGAGGTGGCCGAGGTCACCCGCCAGCGCGGCATCTGCCTGATCGCCGACGGCGGCATCAAGTATTCCGGCGACATCGCCAAGGCCATCGCCGCCGGCGCAGACTGCGTGATGATCGGCTCGCTGTTTGCCGGCACCGAGGAAAGCCCCGGTGAGGTATTCCTGTACCAGGGCCGGTCGTACAAGTCCTATCGCGGCATGGGCTCCATCGGGGCCATGGCGCGCGGCTCGGCCGACCGCTACTTCCAGGCCGACGTTTCCGACAACCTGAAGCTGGTCCCCGAGGGCGTCGAGGGCCGCGTCCCCTACAAGGGTCCGTGCGCCAACATCATCCACCAGCTGGTGGGTGGCCTGCGCTCGGGCATGGGCTACACCGGCAACCGCACCATCCCGGAAATGCAGACCCGGTGCACCTTCCGCCGCATTACTTCGGCCGGCCTGCGCGAAAGCCACGTCCACGACGTGTCGATCACCAAGGAAGCGCCGAACTACAAGTCGGACTGATCCTGCCGCACGGCCACGGAACAAGCCCCCGGGGATCTTCGTCCCCGGGGGCTTTGTTCATCAGAATTCCTTCCAGTCGTCGGCGGCGGCTGCCTTGGCCGTCGGCCTGGCCGCCGCCGGGGTGGCCGGCCGGGCCGGCACCTTGGCCTTGACCGGCGTCGCCTTGATCACCGGCTTGGCGGCCGGCCTGGGCGGTGCGGCATCGCGCTTCGCCATTGCCTCGTGGCGGGATGCCGCCTGGGCGCCGACGTTGAAGAAACCCATCTGGCGCGCCAATTCATCAGCCTGATGTTCCAGGGCCTGGGCGGCGGCCGCCGATTCCTCGACCAGGGCGGCGTTCTGCTGGGTCATCTCGTCCATCTGGCTGACGGCGGCGTTGACCTGCTCGATGCCCGAGGCCTGCTC
>JBFMHS010000302.1:0-2990 GCA_040751765.1 Pseudomonadota bacterium
CCGGCGGTGCGGGTGACCAGGGCGCCCATCTTGACCGTGATCTTGGCGTTGCCCTGCACCTTGTCGATCAGCGCCTGGACATCGTTGGCCTCGGGCTTGTCGTAGGGCGGCGTGTGGGGCAGGCGCTTGGACGCCTCCAGGGCGTGGCCGCCCAGGCGGTCGCTACGCTCGACCAGCAGCACGTCGTGGCCGACGCCCGCCGCCTCGAGCGCGGCGGTCAGGCCGGTGACGCCGCCGCCCAGCACCATGATGCGCTGCGAATACTCGCCGTCGATCCACGGTTCGGGCAGGCTGACCTTGGGCGCGTGCGACAGCGCCATGCGGACGTAGTCCTCGGCCAGCATCTGGGTGTCTTCGTCATTGGCCGGATGGCTCCAGATCACCTTCTCGCGCAGATCGGCGCGGATGACCTGGGCGGCCGGCTCGAAGGCGAAGCGGTCGGTCATGACGCGCGACGAGCACGCCGCCACCACCACCTGGTTCACGCCGCCGTCCACGTCGGCCTTGATCATGGCCACGCCCTCGTCGCCGCAAAGGCAGGCGTGGGTCTTGGGCTCCAGCTTGTATTCGGTCTTGGCCACGCCTTCCAGGGCGGCCATGTCGAGCGCCTCACCGATGCCGCAGCCGCCGCACAGGTAAACGCCGGTCTTCCTCTCGCTCATACTTTCCTCCCCTTAACCGGCGGACACGACGCGGATGGCCTTGAGGGCCGCCGCGGTGGCGGATTGCACGGACATGGACACGTCCAGCGCCCCGGTGCTGACACCGGCGCCGATGGACTCGCCCTCGGGGAAGACGAAGCCGTAGTCGTCGAAATCGGCGGCGATGGCGGGACGGTCGTCCTCGGCCAGCGACGGCTGCATGCCGGTCGCCAGCACCACCAGGTCGTAAGGCTCGGCATAGACCTCGCGGGTCAGGGTGTTCTCGCCGCACACCACCGGGTTGCCGTCGGGGCCGGCCTCGATGCGGGCGGGCTTGGACTTGACGAAGCGGACCTGCGGGTCGCGCTTGAGGCGCTGCACGAAGCTCTCCAGCTTGTCGTGGGCGCGGATGTCGATGTAGTACACGTCCACCGTGGCGTCCTTGTACTGCTCGCGGACATAGGCCGCGTGCTTCATGGAGGCCAGGCAGCAGATGCGCGAGCAGTAGGCCAAGTGGTTGAGATCGCGCGACCCGGCGCACTGGATCAGCGCGACCTTCTTGGGCTCGGCGCCGTCGCTGGGACGCACGATCCGGCCCTTGGTGGGGCCGTCGATGGAGGCCAGGCGCTCCATCTCCACGTTGGTGATGACGTTGGGCAACTCGGACCAGCGATAGGCGGTCAGGCGGTCGGCCGGATAGGGACGCCAGCCGGTGGCCCAGACGATGGCGCCCACCTCGAGGTCGAACGAGCTTTCCTTCTCGTCGAGGTCGATGGCGCCCACCTTGCAGGCCGCCTTGATCTTCTCGCCCTCGGGGGTGCCGACGACGGAGGCATCGACCACGTAGCGCATGGGGAAGGCCATGGTGTGGGGCAGATAGGCCGCCTTGACCTTGTCCATGCCGTAGTTGAAGGGGTTGTCGACCTCGGACTCGGCGGCCGCCGCGCAGTCGCCGCAGGCGGTGCAGTTGGTCTTCACGAAGCGCGGCTGGGTCTTGACCGTCACCGTGTAGGCGCCGGGCCCGCCCTTGATCGCCGCCACCGAGGACATGGTGAACAGGCTGATGCGCTTCGACTTCTTGATGCGCTGATAGTTGATCTCCAGCCCGCAGGTCGGGTGGCACAGCTTGGGGAAGTAACGGTTCATCTGGGCGACCCGTCCGCCCAGGGTGGCGGTCTTCTCGACCAGGACCACGTCATGTCCGGCTTCGGCCGCCTCGACGGCCGCGGTGACGCCGGCGATGCCGCCGCCGACGACCAGGATCGTGCGGCTGCGGGGTGTCGTATCGCTCATGCCCCTCTCTCCCAACTCTTTGACACTGCGGGACGAAGCCCTCCCCGTCGCCGGAGAGGGCTTCCCGATGTTCTTACTTGTTCAAGGACTGGTAATAGTCCTGCAGGATGGCCACCACCTCGGGGCGGCTGAACTCCGGCGGGATCGGCTCGCCCTTGGACAGCATCTCGCGCTGCTTGGTGCCCGAGATGTTGACCTGGTGCTCCTTGCCGTGCGGGCAGGTCTTGGCGGTGGCCATGCCCATGCACTTCTTGCAGTAGAAGGTGATGTCGATCTTCAGGGCGCTGGTCTCCAGCGCGCCCGGCCACAGCGTGTCGAAGATGTGCTGCGCGTCGAACGGGCCGTAGTAGTCGCCGACGCCGGCATGGTCGCGGCCGACAATCAGGTGCGAGCAGCCGAAGTTCTGGCGGATCAGCGCGTGGATCAGCGCTTCGCGCGGGCCGGCATAGCGCATCTCGATGGGATAGCCGGCCTGGATCACCGTGCCCGGCACGAAATAGTGCTGGATCATGGCGTCGATGGCCTTGGTGCGGGTCTCGGCCGGGATGTCGCCGGGCTTCAGCTTGCCCAGCACCTGGTGGATGAACACGCCGTCGGTCACCTCGACGGCGATCTTGGCCAAGTGCTCGTGGCTGCGGTGCATGGGATTGCGGGTCTGGAAGGCGGCCACCCTCGACCAGCCCTTCTCGGCGAACAGGGCGCGGCTCTCGGCCGGGCGCAGGTACAGGCCCTTGTACTTGGCCGGATACTCGCCCTCGGACAGGGCATAGACGCGGCCGGCCAGGTTGACCTCGGCCTGTTCGTTGACCTTCTGCACGCCCGGATGCGCCGGATCGGTGGTGCGGTAGACGTGCTGGCACTCGAAGGCCTTGTCGATCTCGTATTTCTGAGCGACTTCCATCACCGCCATGATCTCGCCGGTCTCGCCATCGACCAGGGCGACCTCTTCCTCGAGCTTGATGGAATCTGCCAGGTCGCGGGCGGCGGACAGGGTGATGGGGATCGGCCAGAACAGGCCGTTGGCCATCTTCATCTCGGCGCAGACGCCTTCCCAGT
>JBFMHS010000303.1:0-2541 GCA_040751765.1 Pseudomonadota bacterium
ACCTGCAGCCCACGCCGTTCACCCTCGATGATGTACAGGATGCCGCCCTCGGCGCCCGCCATGGACTTGGCTTCCAGCAGGATGCTTTCCACCAGGCGGCCAGAATCGCTTTCGGCGGCCATGGACACCCCCACCTCGACCATGCGGCGCAGTTGCTGGCTGCTGCGTTCCAACTGGCGCGTGCGGGTCAGGATGGTGGATTTCATGACCGAGAACGCCTCGGCCAAGTGGTTGAACTCCCGCACCAGCGACCGGCGCATGGGTGGCATGGAGAAGTCCATTTCCCGGACACGCTCGGCGTCCTCGGACAGATGGGTGAGATCCCGGGCCATGGCGCCAACCGCCAGGAACAGGGGCGGCATCACCACCACGATGACCAGGGCGGTCGACAGGACCACCCACCACGCCATGGCGTAGACGCCCGTCAGAAAGTCGCCGACCGGCGCGACGACGGCCAGAATCAGGGCTCCATCCGCCGCCTCGATCGCAGACAGTCGCCCCAGATGGGGCTCTCCGTCCAGATCCACGGTCCGGGTCATGCCCGACATCCCGTCGAGCCGCAGGCGCTCGACCACCCGGAGCGAAGGTGCGGTGGCTTCGGCGAGGGTCCGGCCCAACTGGGCCTCCCGGTCGTCCATGGGGCCCGGTCGGGCAATGATCCGCCCGTCCGCGTCGAACAGGACCACGGAACCGTTGTCGGAGACCCGGGCGGCGCCGACCAGCCGCGCCAATTCCGTCAAGGTGAAGTCCACGCCGTGCACCGCTCCGTCCATGGCAGCGGAGACGGTCAGTCCCGGTGCCCGGACCGAGTTGAAGTAATAGGGCTTGGTCGTCACCGGGCCGGCCGCCGCCAGGGCGAGGCCGTACCAGGGGCGGGTGCGGGGATCGAAATCCGGGTCCGGCTCGCGGCGCTCGGCGATGAGGGCGTCATCGCCGTCGATGAAGCTCCAGTACTGGACGCGGCGCCCATCCTCGATGGCGATGGCGCGGACGATCTCCACGGTGCCGGCCGGAGCCTGCCGGGCGCGCAGGATGTCGTCCATGCCCCGTACCGGAATGACCTGCAGGAACGAGCCGTCGGCATAGCCGACATAGGCGGAATACAGGTTCGCCTGAGTGGTGAGGACCGTCCGCAGCACGGCAAGGGCGGGATGACCCCGGCCATCGCGGTGAACCGGAACCCTGGGATCGACCAGCGAGGCCCCGATCCGCGCGCGGTCCCGCGCGGCGCCAATCCGGTCCTCGACCTGGCGCCCGACCCGGTCGGCCACCTCGGCGAATATCGCCAGGGCGCCATCGGTCGCCATCTTGTAGCTGGACGCCCGCACTTGCAGCAGGATGAGGGCCGCCACGCCCAGCACCACCGCCAGAACCGTGGCGGTGACGCCGAAGCGGAACCCGACGCCCCTCGCGCCGAGCATGCCGGCCACGATCAGGCTGTCCGGATGTAGGACACGAACGAGGCGACTTCCGCATCCAGCGCCGCCGCCTCCTCGCGCAGCGCATTGGCGGCGCCCACCACCTGCTCGGCCATCGACCCGGTATCCTCGGCGGCGTGGGCCACCGAGGACACGTTGTCGGCGGCCACCTCGGTACCGGCGGCGGCTTGCTGGACGCTGCGGGCAATCTCGTTGGTGGCGGCGCCCTGCTCCTCCACCGCCGTGGCGATGGCGGCGGACAGTTCGTTGATCTTCTCGATCGTCGCCGAAATGCCGCGGATGGCGGTCACCGCCACATTGGTCTCCGCCTGGATGGCGGCGATCTGGCTGCCGATCTCGTCGGTGGCCTTGGCGGTCTGGTTGGCCAGGCTTTTGACCTCGTTGGCGACCACCGCGAAGCCCTTGCCGGCCTCGCCGGCCCGCGCCGCCTCGATGGTCGCGTTCAGCGCCAGCAGATTGGTCTGGCTGGCGATGTCGTTGATCAGCTGGACCACCTCGCCGATGCGCGCGGCGGCTTCGGCCAGCCCCTGCACGGTCTTGTCGGTGGCGCCAGCCTGCCCGACCGCGTCGCGCGAGATGGTCGCGGCGTGGGCCACCTGCCTGGATATCTCGTCCACCGAGGCGGAGAGTTCGTGCGTCGCCGCCGAGACCGCCTGGACGTTGCCGGTGACTTCGGTGGTGACCTGGGCCACGGTGGCGCTCTGGTCCATGGTCTGGCGGGCGTTGGACGACAACGACGCGGCGTTGCCCAGCAATGCCTCTGACGACTGGCTGATGGCTTCGACCGCTCCCTTGACCCGCATGTCGAGGGCATCGGCGATGCGCGTCAGGGCTTCCTTGCGGCGGGCTTCGGCCTGCTCGTCCAACTCCTTCTTCTCCAGCCGGGAATAAGCGAGCTTGGCCTTGGTGGCGCGCAGCAGCGCGTTCAGGCCGCGGAACTCGACCACCGAGCAGGGCGGGATCTGATAAGAGAAATCACCGCGCGCGATGGCGTCGAAATGGCTCTCCATGGTCCGCATGGGCCGCATCAGGGCGCCCAGGACCCAGAACCCGGCAAGGGCGGAACCACCGCCCAGCACCACCGCCAGCGCGACCAGCGGCA
>JBFMHS010000304.1:0-4271 GCA_040751765.1 Pseudomonadota bacterium
GGACGACCTAGCCACCGTGCGCGACGCGCTGGAGGCCGTCTTCGGCACTCCTGAACACGCGCGCCTGGACTGGAAGCCGCAGACCACCGTGCCGGTTTCCGACGAGGACACCGCCAAGACGCTGATGAAGCTGCTCGACGTGCTGGACGACAACGACGACGTCCAGCGGGTGCAGGCCAATTTCGAGATCCCGGACGATGTGCTGGAGCGGTTGAGCGCCTAGCGCTTCGCGCGCGGGCCGACAAGGGGGGACACATGCGGGTTCTTGGCCTCGACCCCGGGCTGCGCACCACCGGCTGGGGGGTCATCGACATGGTGGACAACCGCCTGCGTTACGTGGCCGACGGGGTCGTCACGTCCGACGACCGCCTCACCCTGGCCGAGCGGCTGGCGCAACTGCACCAGGGCGTGCGCGCCGTCATCGCCGAATGGACGCCCGAGGAGGCGGCGGTGGAGGAGACCTTCGTCAACAAGAACCCCGAGAGCACCCTCAAGCTCGGCCAGGCGCGCGGCGCCGTGCTGCTGGCTCCGGCGCTGCTGGGCCTGCCGGTGGGCGAATACGCCCCGGCCCGGGTCAAGCAGTCGGTGGTGGGCACCGGCCGCGCCGCCAAGGATCAGGTGGGCATGATGGTCCGCACCCTGTTACCGGGCTGCCTGGTGAAAAGCCCCGACGCCGCCGACGCCCTGGCGGTGGCCATCTGCCACGCCCACCATCGCGCGACGGCACGACGGATGGTGGCTCGATGATCGCGCGCCTCAAGGGCCTCATCGACTCCCTCGGTGACGACTTCGCCATCGTCGACGTCAATGGCGTCGGCTATCTGGTGTCGTGTTCGGCGCGCACGCTGGCGCGGCTTCAGCGGGGCACGGCGGCGGCGCTGCATGTCGAGACCCAGGTGCGCGAGGACGCCATCAACCTGTTCGGCTTCCTGGACGAGGGCGAGCGCGAGTGGTTCCGCCTGCTGACCACGGTCCAGGGCGTGGGCGCCAAGGTGGCGCTGGCGATCCTGTCGGTGGCCTCGCCGGAACAGCTGCTGCAGACCATCGCCGCGCAGGACAAGGCCATGCTGACCCGCGCCAGCGGCGTCGGTCCCAAGCTGGCCGTGCGCATCCTCACCGAGCTAAAGGACAAGGCGGGCAGGATTGCCCTGGGCGGATTCGCCCCCGCCCAGGCCTCCGCTCCCGCGGCCGCGCCGGTGTCCGCCGTCGGCGGGGTCCTGGAGGACGCGGTATCGGCCCTGGTCAATCTCGGCTACCGCCGCCTGGAGGCCTTCGAGGCCGCCGGCAAGGCGGCGCGTGAGCTGCCCGAGGGCACCGATGCCTCGACCCTGATCCGGGCCGCGCTGAAGCTGTTGGGCAAGGAGCTGGCGCGATGACCGATCGGGTGGTCTCGCCCCAGACCGTTGCCGGCGACGTCGAGTCGCATCTGCGCCCGCAGGTGCTGGACGAGTTCATCGGCCAGAAGGCGGTGCGCGAGAACCTGAAGGTGTTCATCGAGGCGGCGCGGGCGCGCGGCGAGGCACTGGACCACACCCTGTTCTTCGGTCCGCCCGGCCTGGGCAAGACCACCCTGGCCCAGATCGTCTCGCGCGAGCTGGGGGTGGGCTTCCGCGCCACCTCCGGACCGGTGATCCAGAAAGCGGGGGATCTGGCGGCGCTGCTCACCAACCTGGAGCCGCGCGACGTCCTGTTCATCGACGAGATCCACCGCCTCAATCCGGCGGTTGAGGAAGTGCTGTATCCGGCCATGGAGGACTTCCAGCTTGACCTGATCATCGGCGAAGGGCCGGCGGCGCGCAGCGTGCGCATCGACCTGCCGCCCTTCACCCTGGTCGGCGCCACCACCCGCTCGGGCCTGCTGACCACGCCCTTGCGCGAGCGCTTCGGCATCCCCTGTCGCATGAACTTCTATACCCCCGAGGAACTGGAGCTGATCGTGCGCCGCGCCTCGCGGGTGCTGGGCTTCGAGATGACTGCCGACGGCGCCGCCGAGGTGGCCCGCCGGGCGCGCGGCACCCCGCGCGTGGCCGGCCGCCTGCTGCGGAGGGTGCGCGATTTCGCCGCGGTCGCCGGCAAGACCCCGGTTGACGCCGCCGTCGCCGATGCCGCGCTGAACCGCCTCGAGGTGGACAAGCTGGGCCTGGACGCCATGGACCGCCGCTACCTGTCGTGCATCGCCACCAATTACGGCGGCGGGCCGGTGGGCGTCGACACCCTGGCCGCCGCGCTGTCGGAAAGCCGCGACACCATCGAGGAGGTGGTCGAGCCGTTCCTGCTCCAACAGGGCCTGATCCAGCGCACCCCCCGGGGCCGCATGCTCTCGGCGGCCGGCTTCAAGCATATCGGCCTGAACCCGCCCAAGGAGGTGCTGGTCCAACTGGACCTGCTGGCGCGCGAGGAGGGCGAGGAATGACTCCCTTCCGCCATCCCGTGCGGGTGTATTACGAGGACACCGATGCCGGCGGCATCGTGTACCACGCCAACTACCTGAAGTTCGCCGAGCGGGCGCGCACCGAGATGGTGCGCCTGGCCGGGGTGAACCAGGACGAGATGCTGGCGGGCGGCGAGGGGCATGCCTTCGCCGTCCGCCACATGGAGATCGATTTCCTCAAGCCGGCCCGGCTCGACGACCTGCTGGTGGTCGAGACGGTGGTGACCGAGGCGGGCGGAGCCTCGGTGGATTTCGATCAAGCCATCCGCCGCGAGTCGGATGGGGCCGAACTGGCGCGCTTGAAGGTGCGGGTGGCCTTCATCAGCCTGGATGGGCGTGTTGCCCGAATTCCGGCTCAATTGCGTGCTTCATTGCGGGAATTGGTTAGCGAAAGGCGATAGTGTCATGGATCCTGTTCAATCCGTCGAGCTGGCCGGATCGGTCGTTCAGCACGATCTGTCGATGTGGGCCCTGTTCCTGCGGGCCGACCTGATCGTCAAGTCGGTGATGATCGCGCTTCTCCTGGCGTCGTTCTGGTGCTGGGCCATCATCTTCGACAAGCTGCTGCGCATGCGCGCCCTGTCGCAGCGCGCCGAGCAGTTCGAGGAGTCGTTCTGGTCGGGCGGCTCGCTGGAGGAGCTGTACGACCGTATCGGCTCGCGCCCGCTCGACCCCATGAGCGCCATCTTCGTTGCCGCCATGCGTGAATGGCGCCGCGCCGCCGCCAAGGGCCTGTCGGGCGGCAGCGTCAGCCTGCCGCAGCGCATCGACCGGGTGATGCACGTCACCCTGGGCCGCGAGATGGACCTGCTTGAGCGCAATCTTGGCGTGCTGGCCTCGGTGGGCTCGACGGCGCCGTTCATCGGCCTGTTCGGCACCGTCTGGGGCATCATGAACAGCTTCCAGTCCATCGCCGCCACCAAGAACACCAGCCTTGCCGTGGTCGCCCCCGGCATCGCCGAGGCGCTGTTTGCCACCGCTCTGGGCCTGGTTGCCGCCATCCCGGCGGTGATCGCCTACAACAAGATCTCGAACGACATGGATCGCTACGCCAAGCGGCTGGAGAACTTCTCCGGCGAGTTCGGTGCCATCCTGTCGCGCCAGCTCGAGGAGAAGGCCTGATGGGCGTCTCCATCGGCAAGAAGGGCG
Source organism: Pseudomonadota bacterium (assembly GCA_040751765.1). Taxonomy (GTDB): domain Bacteria; phylum Pseudomonadota; class Alphaproteobacteria; order Rhodospirillales; family Magnetospirillaceae; genus CALABS01. The sequence goes on from JBFMHS010000304.1 coordinate 3,581, forward strand.
GGCGCCAGCGCCACCGGCCGGTATCCGAGATCAACGTCACCCCGATGGTCGACGTGATGCTGGTGCTGCTGGTCATCTTCATGGTGACCGCGCCGCTGCTGACCGCCGGCGTCCAGGTCGACCTGCCCAAGACCGAGGCGGCGCCCATCAAGGGCGACGACCAGCCGCTGTCGGTGTCGGTGGACGCCCACGGCGAGGTGTGGATCCAGGAGACCAAGGTGACTATGGAGGAGCTGGTTCCCAAGCTCCAGGCCATCACCGCCCAGAAGCCCGACACCCGCATCTTCATCCGCGGCGACAAGGGCATCGACTACGGCCGGGTGATGGAGGTCATGGGGACGCTGGGCTCGGCCGGGTTCAGCAAGATCGCCCTGGTCACCGAGATGAAGTCGGGCGCCGAGGCGTCCCAGCCGGCGAAGAAGGGGGCGCGCTAAGTCCGTGGTCCTCGAAGGCATGCGGCGCGAAAGCTATATCTTCTCGGGCGTGCTCCACGTCGCCGTGGCGCTGATCGCGTATTTCGGGCTGCCGCAGTTCTTCCGCGACCCGCCCGAGGTCGAGACGCCGATCATCGTCGATCTGGTGCCCATCGGCGCCAAGACCAACCCGCCGCCCAAGCAGGCCGAGGAACCGCAGCCCGAGCCGGCCAAGCCCGAGCCGCCGGAACCCAAGCCCGCGCCCAAGCCCGAGCCGG
>JBFMHS010000305.1:0-5537 GCA_040751765.1 Pseudomonadota bacterium
GTAGGGGCCTGCGTGCCGCCTAGTACGCGCGCTCGATGCAGAAGTCGATGACGTCGATCATCGCCTGCTTGATGGGGCCGTCGGGGAAGATGCCCAGTGCGTCGCGGGCGATGGCGCCGTAGTGGCGGGCGCGGGCGATGGTGTCTGAGAGGCTGGCATGCTTCTCCATCAGGCGGAAGGCGGTTTCCAGGTCGCCGTCCTGCTGCTCCAGGCGTTCGACGGTGCGGCGCCAGAACTCGCGTTCCTCCTCGTCGCCCCGGCGGAAAGCCAGGATGACCGGCAGGGTGATCTTGCCCTCGCGGAAGTCGTCGCCCACCGCCTTGCCCAGCACCGCCTGCTTGGCGGAGTAGTCCAGCACGTCGTCGATCAGCTGGAAGGCGATGCCGAGGTTCAGGCCGTAGGAGTCGAGCGCATCCTCCTCGCCCTTGGGCCGCTCGGCCACCTGGGCGCCGATGCGGCAGGCGGCGGCGAACAGGGCGGCGGTCTTCGAACGGATGACCTCGAGATAGGCGTCCTCGCTGGTCTCGGTGTCGTTGGCGGTGATCAACTGCAGCACCTCGCCCTCGGCGATCACCGAGGAGGCGCGCGACAGCACCGCCAGCGTCGGCAGCGAGCCGTGGTCCACCATCAGCTCGAAGGCGCGGCTGAACAGGAAGTCGCCGACCAGCACGCTGGGCTTGTTGCCGAACAGGGCGTTGGCCGACGCCTCGCCCCGGCGCAGCTCGCTCTCGTCGACCACGTCGTCGTGAAGCAAGGTGGCGGTGTGGATGAATTCGATGATGGCGGCCAGGTCGACATGGCCCTCGCCCCGGTAGCCGCACAGCCGCGCCGAGGCCAGGGTGAGAACCGGGCGCAGGCGCTTGCCGCCGGCGGCGATGATGTGGCCGGCCAGCTGGGGGATCAGCGACACCGGGCTGTGCATGCGCTCGATGATGGCACGGTTGACCTTTTCCAGGTCGTCCTTCACCAGGTCGACCAGGGTGTCGAAGCTTTTGGCTTTCCTGCCGCGTTCGTCGTCGAGACTCACCACGATGGCCACTTACACAGACTCCTTGCGTTGCGGCGTCTTCCCCCGTCCGCGCGACGAACATAGTGTTGCCCGCGAAAGCGGGTCAAGCTTACATGCGCGGTCAGCGGAACTAAAGGACGTCTCCCATGCCTCCGGGCGAGCCCATTCCCACCACCGTGGATATGTTCCTGGGTGGGCGCATTGCGATTTCTCAGCCCCGCGACGGCTACCGCGCCGGCTCCGACCCGGTGCTGATGGCTGCGGCCGTGCGGGCGAGGGCGAAGGAACGTGTGCTCGACCTGGGCTGCGGCGTCGGCACCGCCGCCCTGTGCCTGCTGGCGCGGGTGCCGGATGTCCGGGTGACCGGGCTGGAATTGCAGCCCGAACTGGCCGGCCTGGCCCGCGCCAACGCCGAGGCCAATGGCCTGGCCGACCGTTTCGCGGTGGTCGAGGGTTGCCTGGCGCGGCCGCCGTCGCTGCTGCGCGGCCAGGGCTTCGACCACGTGATGACCAACCCGCCGTGGTACGAGCCGGGCACCGTCACCGCCCCGCCGGCCGCCAGCAAGGCGACGGGCCATGTGGAGGGGACGGTCGATCTCGAAGCCTGGCTGAAGGCGGCGGTGAAGTTCCTGCGCCCCAAGGGCCGGCTGACGGTGATCCACCGCGCCGACCGCTTGGCCGACATCCTGGGGGCGCTCGCGGGCCGCACCGGCGGGATCACCGTGCTGCCGTTGCATCCGCGACCCGGCAAGCCGGCTGTGCGGGTGATCGTCACGGCCCGCCAGGGCGTGCGCACGCCGCTGGAGGTGCTGCCGGGCCTGGTGATGCATGCCGCCGACGGCGCCTATGCCGAGGCGGTCGAGGCGGTGCTGCGGCACGGGGCGGCGTTGTCCTAGGCGCGCCGGCGCTCTATCTTCTTTCCATGGACATCGCCGGTTTCATCGACAGCCTCGCCAATCCGCCGCCGCTGGTCACCGTGGTGCGCATGAACGGCGTCATCGCCGCCGGCGGCGGCATGCTGCGCGGCGGCGTCAATCTCGCCAATATGGCCGGGCCGCTGAAGGCCGCCTTCGCGCCCCGGCGCCTGGCGGCGGTGGCGCTGGTGGTCAATTCGCCGGGCGGCTCGCCGGTGCAGTCGTCGCTGATCGGCAAGCGCATCCGTCAACATGCCGAGGAGCGCCACGTGCCGGTGATCGCCTTCGTCGAGGACGTGGCTGCCTCGGGCGGCTATTGGCTGGCGGCGGCCGCTGACGAGATCGTCGCCGATCCCAGCTCGATCCTCGGCTCGATCGGGGTGGTGACGGCCGGCTTCGGCCTGCACGAGGCCATCGCCCGGCTGGGCATCGAGCGGCGCCTGCACACCCAGGGCGAGCACAAGCGCATGCTCGACCCGTTCCTGCCCGAAAACCCCGAGGACGTGGCGCGGCTCAAGGCCATCCAGGCCGACATGCACGCCACCTTCAAGGACTGGGTGCGGGCGCGGCGGGGCGACAAGCTGGTGGGCGACGACGCCACGTTGTTCAACGGCGACATCTGGACCGGCACCCGGGCGCTGGAGCTGGGGCTGGTCGATTCCCTGGGCGACATCCGCTCGACCCTGCGCGCCCGCTTCGGCGACAAGGTCCGCCTCAGGGTGGTCGGCGAACGCCGGGGCTGGCTGCGCCGCCGCCTGCGCATGCAGGAGCCGGGCGACTGGCTGGCGGCGGTGGAGGAGCGGCTGCAATGGGGGCGGTGGGGGCTGTAGCTTGACCCTCACCCGTCGTCGCGCCACACTCCCGTCATGTTCACCAAGATCCTGCTGACGATCGTCGTCGTCGCCCTCATCTGGTTCGGCTTCAAGTACGCGTCACGCATCGCCGAAATGCGCGAGAAGCGCGAGGCTCGCGAGCGGTCGCGGGCGGTGCCCGGCGCCGGGCCCAGCTTCCGCGACGAGGTCCGGGCGGCCGGGGTCAAGGACTTGGTGAAGTGCCCGATCTGCACCACCTTCCGCGCGGCCGACGCGGGGTCGTGCGGGCGGCGCGACTGCCCATATTGAAGACATGAAGCGCTCCGTCGCCGTCCTAATCCTCGCCTTGCCGCTCGCGGCCTGCGCCCTGCCGCCGCCGGACCAGCCGGCGCATTTCAGCCGCATGGGCCGTTTCATCGGCCTGGTCTCAACCTGCGGCTGCGGCACCGGCCTGACCGAGAGCCAGGTGATGGCCGATTTCCAGCGGGTGCTGGGCGGGCGCTATTCGGCCGAGGACATCCGCCGCATGCGCGGCTATGTCGAGGCCGGCGCCACCGAGAATTTCGACAACCAGATCGAGATCTGCGCCGAGGTCTGCGCCCAGCCCTGCGCCGTCAACGCGGTGGCGGGGCCGCTGGGCGGCCGCACGATTCCGGGCGTGCCGGCCTGTTTCATTTCCGAGCGCGACCTCCGCCTGACCATCGGCCGCCACGACGACGGCCAGCGGTTTCCCTGAATTTTCCTGCGTTCAACTGTTCCCCCACCAGTAGACCCACACGAACAGGAATATCCACACCACGTCGACGAAGTGCCAGTACCAGGCGGCGGCCTCGAAGCCGACGTGCTGGTGGGGGGTGAAGTCGCCGCGGGTGGCGCGCAGCAGGGTCACCGCCAGGAAGCAGACGCCGACGAAGACGTGGAAGCCGTGGAATCCGGTGGCCATGTAGAACACCGACGGATAGACGCCGTCCTTGAAACCGAAGGTGGCCTCGCCGTATTCGACGATCTGGAAGGTCAGGAAGATGATGCCCAACACCACCGCCAGCAACAGGCCGCGCTTGACGGCGCCGCGGTCGTTCTCGCGCACGCCGTGGTGCGCGTAGTTCACCGCCAGCCCCGACGACAGCAGGATCAGGGTGTTGAGGAAGGGCAGCTCCCAGGTGTGCAGGGTCTCGATGCCCTCGGGCGGCCACACGGTGATCGAGGGGTTGACCCCCAGGCTGGCGTTGAAGAACGCCCAGAAGAAGGCCGCGAAGAACATCACCTCCGAGGCGATGAAAAGGCCCATGCCCAGGCGCAGCCCGTGCTGGACCACGTCGGTGTGGGCCTTCTCGACCTGGGCCTCGCGCACCACGTCGCGCCACCACAGCGCCGCCACCAGCAGCACCAGCACCAGGCCGGCGACCAGGAACCATGGCTGGGCGCGGTCGTGGAAATAGACCACCGCGCCATAGGCGGTCAGCAGCGTCGCCAGCGAGGCGGCGAAGGGCCACGGGCTGGGATTGACCAGATGGTAGGGATGGGCCGGCTCGGGATGGTGGCCGTTGCTCATGATCCGCGCCCCTTCTCGGCTTCGAAGAACGTGTAGGACAGGGTGATGGTGGTGACCTCGGCGGTGTTCTCGTCCTCGGCCAGGGCCGGGTCGACGAAGAAGGTGACCGGCATCTCCACCGTCTGGCCCGGCTCGAGCCGTTGCTCGGTGAAGCAGAAACACTCGATCTTGTTGAAATAGCGCCCCGCCTTGGCCGGGGTGACGTTGAAGGTGGCGGTGCCGGTGACCGCGCGGTCCGAGGTGTTGGTGGCGGTGTAGAACGCCAGGGCGTCCTCGCCCAGGCGCAGCGTCAGGGTCCGCTGCGCCGGTTGGAAGCGCCAGTCCAGGCCCCTGGCCGTGGAGGCATCGAAGCGCACGGTGACGGAGCGGGTGGACACCGAGCCGGGCGCCGCCGCCTGGACCCGGGTGGTGCCGCCATAGCCGGTCACCCGGCAGAACAGCTCGTACAGCGGCACGCTGGCAGCCACCAGCCCGCCCATGCCGGCGATCACCAGCAGCAGGACCAGCACCGTGGTGGTGTCGCGGCGCGGCGCCATGGCGTCACTCCGCCGCCTGGCCGAAGCGCGGCAGCTTCTCGAAGCTGTGCAGCGGTGGCGGCGAACTGACCGTCCATTCCAGGGTGGTGGCGCCCTGGCCCCAGTAGTTGGCCTCGGCCTTGCGCCCGGCGGCGAAGGTGCGCCAGCAGATGTAGAGGAACAGCAGGACCCCCGCGAAGCCCAGATAGGCGCCGACCGACGACACCAGGTTCCAGCCGGCATAGGCGTCGGGATAGTCGGGGATACGGCGCGGCATGCCGGCCACGCCCAGGAAGTGCTGCGGGAAGAAGGTCAGGTTCGAGGCGGTGAACTGGAGCCAGAAGTGGATCTTGCCCAAGGTCTCGGGATACTGGCGGCCGCTCATCTTGCCGACCCAGTAGTAGAAGCCGGCGAACATGGCGAACACGGCCCCCAGGCTCAGCACGTAATGGAAGTGGGCGACCACGTAGTACGTGTCGTGCAGGGCGATGTCGACGCCGGAATTGGCCAGCACCACGCCGGTCACGCCGCCCATGGTGAACAGGAAGATGAAGCCCGTCGCCCACAGCATGGGCGTCTTGAACTCGATGGAGCCGCCCCACATGGTGGCGATCCAACTGAACACCTTGATGCCGGTGGGGACGGCGATGATCATGGTGGCGGCGGTGAAATAGGCCCGGGTGTCGACGTCCATGCCCACCGTGAACATGTGGTGCGCCCAAACCACGAAGCCGA
>JBFMHS010000306.1:0-2764 GCA_040751765.1 Pseudomonadota bacterium
CTGGACGTCATCGCGCAGAACGTCGTCAACGTGAACACCAAGGGGTATGTCCGCAAGGTCATGAACCCCGAATCCCGGGTGTTGGCCGGCCGGGGCGCTGGCGTCCAGGAAGGCGGCCTGACCCGGATGGTCAACGAAAGCCTGCTCAAGGACATCCGCAAGAACACCTCGGTGCTCGGCAAGCTGCAGGTCGAGCAGAGCTATTATCCCCGCATCGACGACCTGTTTGGCGAGGTGGGCAAGGATTCCTCCATCTCCCACACCATCCAGGAGTTCTTCGAGGCGATCGAGGTCCTGGCCACCGACGCCAACAAGCCGGCCACCCAGCTGACCCTGGCCCAGTCGGGCAAGGACGTCGTCGATCGCCTGCAATCCATGACCGCCGGCCTGCAGACGTTGCGCGCGGAAACCGACCGCGAGATCGAGGACACCGTCGCGCTGATCAACCAGGAACTGGCCAACATCCACGACCTCAACGTCAAGATCGTCAAGAACGCCGCCATCTCCACCGGCGTCGCCGACCTCGAGGACAAGCGGGACCTGGCGCTCAACCGGCTGGCCGAGATGATCGACATCCAGTATTTCAGCCGCAATGACGGCGCGGTGATCGTCTACACCAAGGCCGGCGACATGCTGCTGGACAACCAGCCGCAGACGATGGCCTATTCCGCGAACACCAACATCGATCCGTGGATGACCCGGGCCGGCGGCCACTTCTCGGCCATCACCCTGGGCACCGACACCGCCGACATGGCCGAGACCATCCAGTCGGGCAAACTGAAGGCGCTGATCGATTTCCGCGACACGATCCTGCCCAACATGCAGGCCGAGATGGACAACCTGGCGGCGTCGCTGCGCGACACCATCAACCAGGTCCACAACCGCGGCACCATCCTGCCGGCGATCTCCGGCAGCGCCACCGGCACCCGCATCTTCGCCAAGCAGGGCGACATCGTCGACGACGCCGCCGACGCCACGGCGGACATCTACCGCAACGGCGCCCTCGAGGCGGCCCATGGCGGACTGGCCTTCAACAACCTCAACGCCACCTACCCCTACCTGGCGACCATCACCGCCACCAACGCCATCTTCACCGCCGCCAACTACCCGGCCGGCACCACCTTCACCATCGACAACGCCGACACCCCGCGCAACAACGGCACCTACCGGGTGGTCTCGCGCGACAGCAACAACCAAATCACCGTCGAGAAGGTCAATCCCCGCCAGACCATCCAGTTGTCCGACAGCGACGACGTGGTCATCGCCACCTTCGACACCGACGGCAACCAGCTGTTCAAGACCACGCTCAACACAATCATGCAGACGAACTACAGCGGCACCTATGGCCCGACCGCGGGTGACGGCCGCACCTCGGCCGATTTCGAGGCCAAGGGCAGCCGTGCCGACTGGAGCGTCAACGAGGTGTCGGCGCATATCGAGTCGTGGCTGCGCAGCCAGGGTTACACCACGGCGGAGTGCAAGCTGAATTCCGACGGCAAGCTGGCCATCGATCTGAAGACCACCGGTGTGTCGCTGGCCTTCCGCGACCAGAGCGCCAGCGCCGACGGCTCCACCCATGCCGACGCCACCATCCAGTTCGACGTCGACGGCGACGGCGCCACCGACGAGACCGTCGAGGGCTTCTCGAACTTCTTCGGCCTCAACGACTTCTTCGTCAACGACGGCCAGTATTCCATCTACGACTCGGCGATCCAGGCCAGCACATACACCACCACCGTCAGCCGCAATCTCCGGCTGCTGGACGGCACCGGCCAGATCGGCAATGAGATCTCGGTTCCCGCCGGCTCCTCGCTGGAGGACATCGCGACCCTGATCAACCGGCACACCCGGACCAACGAGTCGGCGCTGCTGACCAGCACCGACTTCACCACCAGCTCTGACGTGACCATCTCGGTGTCCGACGGCAGCTCGACCATCACCTCGGTGACCATCGCCGCCGGCACCTTCTCGCTCTACGAGATCGCCGGCAAGCTGAGCACCAACGGCATCCAGGCGTCGGTGGTCCAGGAAGACTCCGGCTACCGGCTGCGCCTGCACGACAGTTCGGGCGACGCGCTGACGGTGGACATGACCGGCGGCACGATCGGCTCCACCACCCTGGGCGCCACCCTGTCCATGCAGCAGACCGAGCGGATGAGGGCGGCTGTGGTTCCGGAAGGGTCCGGCTACCGCCTGCGGGTGGTGCACAGCCAGAACCGCGAGATATACGCGGCTTCCGATCTGGACGGCAACGGCGCAAGCCTGCGCACCGATCTCGGGTTCAACAAGGCCGCCGTCCGTTCGGCGTCGCTGATCGACGTGCGCGCCGATATCCAGACCGCGCCCGAGAACATCAGCCGCGGCGCCATGCAGTACAACAGCGATATTGGCCGCTACTACCTGTCCGAGGGCGACAACCAGACCGCCTTGCAGATGGCGACGGCGATGACCACCAAGAACTCGATGTCCTCGGCGGGCGGCATCTACGCGGGCAAGTACTCGTTCAGCGAATACGCCTCCGCATCCATATCGCTCGCGGCCCGCAATGCCAGCCACTCCGCGGACGCGCTGGATTACCAGACGACGTTGAACCAGTCCCTGGAATTCCAATACACTTCCTACAGCGGCGTGAACCTTGACGAGGAAGTCGCCAGCATGATCGACTTCCAGCAGGCCTATACCGCCTCGGCGAGGGTGATCACCGCCTTGCAGGAGATGCTGGAAACCCTCACCAGCATCATCCGTTAACGGAGGCCGGCCATGA
>JBFMHS010000307.1:0-12043 GCA_040751765.1 Pseudomonadota bacterium
CGCCGCCTCGGCGCGGCGCCTGTCGATCTCGACGCTCATTCCCCCTTCCCCTCTCCTACAGCCCCGCCGCCTCCCTGAGCCGGGCCAGGCATTCCTCGCGGCCGGGACGGTAGTCGGCCTCCTCCCACCACCGCTCCACCTCGCCCAGCAGGCGACCGATCTCCGGCCCGCGCGGGATGCCCAGTTCCATGGCGTCGGCACCGCGCACCGGCATCTCCACCGGCACCCAGCCGTCGGCGGCGTCCAGCAGCGCCATCCACCGCGCCGAGCGTTCAGACGTCGGCCGGTTGGAGGTCGACCGCTCGTCGGCCCAGGCGGCCAGCACCAGGTCGCGGAAGGTCTCCGCGCCCAGCCGGCGCAGCGCCCGCCGCACCATGGGCGGCTCCATGTCGGCGGTCACCGCCACGCAGGGCGCGGCGATGGCGACGATGCGGTCGCGCTGGGCGTTGGACAGCTTGAGCCGTTCGGCCACCGCCTTGGCCCCGTCGGCGTCGGTGCGCAGCAGCGCCCCCAGCCGGCGCATGGGATCAGGCCCGATGCTGTCGCGCACCATCGCCCGTTCCTCCAGCCAACACAGCACCCGCAGCCGCCCGAACTCCGCCGCCTCGGGCAGGATGTGCTCAAGGATGTGCTCGCCGTGCATCACCAGCAGGACCGAGGTTGGGTCGTGGGCCTGGAGCAGGCGCACCAGCTCGCCGGCCACCCGCTCGCCCGACAGCTCCACCAGGCGCGGCGCCATGCGGCGGCAGGCCGACAGCGCCCGGCGGTCCATGGGCGGCCGGCCGTAATGGGCGTGGAAACGGAAGAAGCGCAAGAGGCGCAGCACGTCCTCGTCGAGGCGCTTCATGGGATCGCCGACGAAGTGGACCCGCCCCGCGCCCAGGTCGGCCAGCCCGTTGAAGGGATCGTAGACCCGGCCCGACGGGTCGGCGAACATGGCGTTCATGGTGAAGTCGCGCCGGGCGGCGTCGGCGGTCCAGTCATCGGTGAAGGCGACGCGGGCATGGCGGCCGAAGGTCTCGACGTCCTCGCGCAGGGTGGTGATCTCGTAATGGGCCTTGCCGATGACCGCCGTCACCGTGCCATGCGCGATGCCGGTGGGGATGACGTGGATGTTCGCCTTTTCCAGCAACGCGATCACCCGCTCGGGCGGATCGTGGGTGGCGATGTCGATGTCCTTGATCGGCCGCCTGAGGATGGCGTCGCGCACGCAGCCGCCGACGAAGCGCACCTCGGCGCCCTCGGCCGACAGCGCGGCCACCACCGCCCGGGTCTCGGGGGCGGTCACCCAGCCCTGCGGCGGCAGTTGCCCCACCGGCTCATCGCGCCGCTTGCCGACCTGTTCGGTCACCATTCCCCCAGCACGTCGGACAGGTTGACGAGGATGCCGGCGGTGGCGCCCCAGATCATGCGGTCGCGCCAGGTCATGGCCCAGAACGGGCGGGCGCGGCCGGCCACCTCGCGGCGGTGCAGACGGTGGTTGGCGGTATCGGCCAGGAAGTCCAGCGGCACCTCGAACACGTCGGCGACCTCGAACGGGTCGGGCGCCAGGGTGAAGGGCGGGGTGACCAGGCCGACCACCGGGGTGACGGCGAAGCCGGTGCCGGTGACGTAGTCATCGAGGCGGCCGACCACCTCGACGTGACGGGGAGCCAGGCCGACCTCCTCCTCGGTCTCGCGCAGCGCGCAGGCCACCGCGTCGCCGCAGTCGGCGTCCTCGAACCGGCCGCCGGGGAAGCTGATCTGGCCGGGATGGTTGGCGAGATGGGCGGTGCGCTGGGTCAGCAGCACGGTCAGGCCGTCGCCGCGCTCGACCAGCGGCACCAGCACCGCCGCCGGGGTGGGATCGCCGTCGAGCAGGTTGACCCCGGGCGGCGGCTCGCCGGCCAGCGCCGCCTCCAGCGCGGCGTCGGAGCGCCCGCGCGGGTCGTGCCCGCGTGCCAGCCCGCGCACCACCGCCTCGCGGGTCAGGCGGGGTCGGTCAGCCGCCCCAGGGGAAAGAAGGTTCCACTGCTCCATAGGCCGTAAAGCTCTTCGCCTCCCACCTTTTCCTCGAACCCTTGCGCCACCAGTTCATAGTACACTGCCCGCGTCAGCCGCGCCTCAAGTCCGTCGCGGACCATGACGTAGGGAACCGGCTCGCCGGTTTCCGGACACTCGACGACGCGCAAGGGGTGCTCGCCATCCACGGTCACGATCTCGTCCATGTTGGTGCGGAAGCTCACCACCATCTCCCGGCCCGACCCGCACCGGAACATCTCCACTGCCAGGAAGGGCACGTCGTCGACCTGGATGCGGCCGCGCTCGTCGGGCGTGATCAGCCAGTAGCTGCCATCGCCCAGCCGCCGCAGCATGGAGGAGAACAGGCAGACCATCTCTTTGCGGGAGATCGGCGAGCCATGGTAGAACCAACGCCCCTGCCGGTCGATGCGGATGCCGATGTCGCCGCAGTCGTCGACGAGGTCAGCGTGGGGGTCCGGCAGCTTGGTCAACGGCTGTTCCTCTACGGCGACGTCGCCGTCCAAGATATGTTGCCTCATCACGCCGCCTCAACCGCACGTCGGAGGATTCACCAGTGAAGACCATACCGGGCATCGAGGCAGCCGGACGTTCGGGTATGCGCGCCGATATCGAAGACGTAGTCCGCGAGGTCGAGCACCTCAACGGCCGCATGTCGGAAGCGCGGGCCGGCATAGCCCGGGTGATCTTTGGTCAGGACCGCGTGGTCGACGAAACTCTTATCACGCTGCTGGCGGGGGGTCACGCCCTGTTGATCGGCGTTCCCGGCCTGGCCAAGACCCGGCTGGTGCAGACGCTGGGCACCGTGCTGGGCCTCGACGACCGCCGGGTGCAGTTCACCCCCGACCTGATGCCGGCCGACATCCTGGGCTCGGAGGTGCTGGAGGAAACCGCCTCGGGCCAGCGCGCCTTCCGCTTCGTGCAGGGGCCGGTGTTCTGCCAGCTTCTGATGGCCGACGAGATCAACCGCGCCAGCCCGCGCACCCAGTCCGCCCTATTGCAGGCCATGCAGGAGCGCCGGGTGTCCATCGCCGGCCATTATCACGACCTGCCGCGTCCGTTCCACGTGGTCGCCACCCAGAACCCCCTGGAGCAGGAGGGCACCTATCCGTTGCCCGAGGCGCAGCTGGACCGCTTCCTGATGCAGATCGACGTCGGCTATCCCGAGCTTGACGCCGAACGCCGCATGCTGATCGCCACCACCGGCGCCGAGGAGGCCGAACCGGTGCGGGTGATGGGGCCCGACGACCTGCTGGCCGCCCAGGCCCTGGTCCGCCGCATCCCGGTGGGCGAGGCGGTGGTCGAGGCCATCCTGGCCATCGTGCGCGCCGGCCGCGTCGAGACCACCCAGCTGGACGAGGTGCGCCGCAACGTCGCCTGGGGACCGGGGCCACGCGCCGCCCAGGCGCTGATGCTGGCGTCGCGCGCCCGCGCGCTTCTGGAGGGCCGGCTGGCCCCGTCGCTGGACGACGTGCTGGCACTGGCGCCGCCGATCCTGCGCCACCGCATGGCGCTGACCTTCTCGGCCCGCGCCGACGGCGTCACCGTCGACCACGTCATCGCCCGCCTGCTCGAGGTGGTTGCTTGAAGGAAGGCCAAGCCCAGGCGCTGGCCGCCCGGCTGCCCCCCTTGCTGGTGGCGGCAGAGCGGGTGGCGGCCACGGTGGCCGGCGGCATCCACGGACGCCGCCGCACCGGCCCGGGCGAGTCGTTCTGGCAGTACCGTCCCACCCAGCCCGGCGATCCCGCCACGGCCATCGACTGGCGCCAGTCGGCGCGCTCGGACCGGCTGTTCACCCGCGAGACCGAGTGGTCCGCCGCGCAGACGGTGTGGCTGTGGCGCGATCCGTCGGCTTCCATGGAGTGGCGGTCGTCTCGCGAGCTGCCGACCAAGCGCGACCGCGCCGAACTGCTGGCCCTGGCGTTGGCGGCGCTGCTGCTGCGGGGCGGCGAGCGCGTCGCGTTGCTGTCGGGCGCCCTGGGGCCCACATCGGGCGGCGGCGCCCTGACCCGGCTGGCGATCGCCATGGACGGCGAGGCCATCCCGCCCGGGCCCCTGCCCGCCGCCGCAGGCCTGCCCCGCCACGCCGAGACGGTGCTGCTGTCCGACTTCCTGTCGCCGTTGCGCGACATCGACGCGGCCGTGCGCGCCGTGGCCGCCGCCGGCGCCGTCGGCCATCTGGTGCAGGTGCTCGACCCGGCCGAGGAAAGCCTGCCCTTCCGGGGCCGCGTCCGCTTCGCCGGGCTGGAGGGCGAGGGGGAGACGCTGGTGCGCCGGACCGAGGACGTGCGCGGCGCCTATGCCGCCCGCCTGGCCGCCCACCGCGACGGATTGGCGGCCATCGCGCGCGCCGCCGGCTGGACCTTCGCCGTCCATCACACCGACCAGCCGCCACAGGCGGCGCTGCTGGCCCTGCATTCGCGGCTGTCGGCGCCCCGCGCGGGAGGGCGCGCCGGATGCTGAGCCTGGGGCCGCTGGCCTTCGTGGCGCCATGGGCGCTGGGGGCCGTCACCTTCCTGCCGGCGCTGTGGTGGCTGCTCAAGGTCACCCCGCCCAGCCCGCGCACCGTCCGCTTCCCCGCCGTCCGCCTGCTGTTCGGTCTGGAGGCGCGCGAGGATTCCGCCGCCCGCACCCCATGGTGGGTGCTGGCCCTGCGACTGGCGCTGGCACTGGCGATCATCCTGGCGGTGGCGCATCCGCTGGTCCATCCCGCCCAGCCGCTGGCGCGCGCCGGCGAGCCGCTGGCGGTGGCGGTGGACGACGGCTGGGCCTCGGCCCGCGACTGGGCCGAGCGCAAGGCGTATCTGGATGAGATGCTGGCCCGCGCCGAGCGCGCCGACCGACCGGTCGTGCTGATCACCACCGCGCCGCCCGCCGATGGGTCGCCCCTGACGAGTTCCGGGCTGGTACCGGCGGCCCGTGCCCGTGCCCTGGTCCAGGCACTGGAGCCGAAGCCGTGGGCGGTCGACCGCGCCGCCGCCGCCCGAATGGTGGCGGCGCTGCCGCGCGAGCGCTCCATGGCCGCCGTGTGGCTGGCCGACGGCCTGGATGCCGGCGACGGCGAGGACTTCGCCCGCGCGCTGCAATCCCTGGGCGGCGGGCTGGAGATCGTCACCGGCCGCACCGCCCGTGCCCTGCTGCCGCCCGACCCGGCCTCGCCCGCCGACCGCCTGCTGGTGACGCTGCGGCGGCTGGCCGGCACCGACGACCCCGAGCGGGTGGCGGTACGCGCGCTGGACGCCGCCGGAAAGGTGCTGGGCCGCGAGGAGGTGATGGTGGCGCCCGGCCAGGACACCGCCACCATCGCCCTGCGCCTGCCCACCGAGCTGCGCAACCGCCTGACCCGCCTCGACATCGAGGGCGAGCGCGGCGCGGCCTCGACGGTTCTGCTGGACGAGCGCTGGCGGCGGCGGCCGGTGGGGCTGGCCGGCGGCGGCGACCCGGCGGCGGCGCCGCTGCTGGGGCAACTGTACTATGTCGACAAGGCACTGGCCCCCCATGCCGAGCTGCACCACGGCGAGGTCTCGGAACTGCTGGGGCGGCCGCTGGCGGTGATGGTGCTGGCCGACCTGCCGGCCGTGCCGGGCAGCACCGGCGAGCGGCTGGAGGCCTGGGTGCGGAACGGCGGCGTGCTGGTGCGCTTCGCCGGCCCGGCCCTGGCCCATGCCGCCAGCGAGGCGCGCGGCGGCGCCCCTGATCCGTTGCTGCCGGTGCGCCCGCGCGCCGGCGGCCGCAGCCTGGGCGGCGCCATGTCGTGGACGGCGCCGCAAGGACTCGCCCCCTTCCCCGAATCCTCGCCCTTCGCCGGCCTGCCGGTGCCGACCGACGTCACCGTCGCCGCCCAGGTCCTGGCCGAGCCGGCCATCGAGCTGAACGAACGCACCTGGGCGCGGCTGGCCGACGGCACCCCGCTGGTCACCGGCGTCCGCCTGGGCAAGGGCTGGACCGTGCTGGTCCACACCACCGCCAATGCCGAGTGGAGCACCCTGGCCCTGTCCGGCCTGTTTCCCGACATGCTCCGGCGGCTGGTGGCGTTGGCCGACGGCATCGCCGCCCCCGGAGGCGGCGATGCCGCCCTGCCGCCCGCCGAGCTGCTGGACGGCCTGGGCCGCCTGACCGCGCCGTCCGGGGCAGCGGCCACGCTGTCCGATCCCGCCCGGGCCGTGCCCGGCCCGCGCAATCCGCCCGGCTTCTATGGCGACGGCGCGGCGCGACTGGCCTTCAACCTGGGGCCTCGGGTGGGGACGCCCAGCGGGCTGGGAGCCCCGTCGGGCGCCACCGAGACGAGGCTGGGCGAGCGCGCCCGCGAGATCGACCTGCGGCCGGCGCTGCTCGCCATCGCGCTGGTGCTGGCGGTGGTCGACCTGCTGGCCGCGCTGGCGCTGCGCGGACTGCTGGGCCGGCGCGGCGCGGCGGCGTGCCTGGCGCTGCTGGTCGCCTTCGGCATCGCCCCGTCGGGCCGGGCCGCCGAGGCCGACGCCTTCGCCATGGAGGCGGCGCTGTCCACCCGCCTGGCCTATGTGCGCACCGGCGACACGGCGGTGGACGCCAAGAGCAAGGCCGGGCTGGCGGCGTTGTCGCGGCTGCTGGCGGAGCGCTCCACCGCCGCCCTCGCCGAACCCATGGCGGTGTCGGTGGAGACCGACCCGGTGCTGTTCTTCCCGCTGCTCTATTGGCCGGTGACCCCCGGCCAGGCCCCGCCTTCGGCCAAGGCGGCGGAAAAGCTGAACGACTACATGCGCCGGGGCGGCCTGATCGTGTTCGACGCAGCCGACGGGACCGAGGCCGCCTTGCCGGCCCTGACCGCCGGCCTGGCGGTCCCGCCGCTGGCGCCGGTCGACGAGGAACACGTGTTGACCCGCTCGTTCTACCTGCTCAAGGAGCTGCCCGGCCGCACCGCCGGCGCCCCGGTGTGGGTGGCCGCCGCCGACGCCACCGGCACCAATGACGGCGTGTCGCCGGTGGTGGTCGGCGCCGCCGACTGGGCCGGCGCCTGGGCCGCCGACGAGCGCGGCCGGCCACTGCACGCGGTGGCGCCCGGCGGCGAGCGCCAGCGTGAGCTGGCCTATCGCTTCGGCGTCAACCTGGTGATGTACGCCTTGACCGGCAACTACAAGGCTGACCAGGTGCATCTGCCGGCCATCATGGAAAGGCTGGGGCGATGAGCGCGCTGACCGGCCTGGCCCTGGCGCCGCTGGTGCCCGGCTGGCTGCTGGGCCTGCTGGCCGCCCTGGCGGTGGCGGCGGTGGGGCTGGCGCTGTGGCGGCGGGCGCGGGGCGCCGGGTTGCGGGTGGTGCCGCTGGCGATGCTGCTGGTCGCGCTGGCCAATCCCCGCCTGGTGTCCGAGGAACGCCAGATGCTGCCCGACGTGGCGGTGGTGGTGGTCGACCAGTCGCTGTCCCAGGGCATCGGCGACCGCCGCGCCCGCACCGACGCGGCGGTGGCGGCGCTGACCGACCGCCTGGGCCGCCAGCCCGACCTGGAGGTGCGGCTGGAACCGGTCGGACCGGCGCGCGGCCAAGACGACGGCACCCGCCTGTTCGAGGCCCTGGAGCGGGCCCTGGCCGACGTGCCCCGCCGCCGCCTGGCCGGGGTTGTGATGGTCACCGACGGCCGGGTCCACGACGTGCCGGCCGACCGCCTGAAGGATCTCGGCGCGCCGGTCCACGTGCTGCTGAGCGGCCGCCCCGGCGAACGCGACCGCCGACTGGCGCTGACCCGGACGCCGGGCTACGCCCTGGTCGGCCGCACCGCCCAACTGTCGTTGATGGTCGAGGAGCCGGGGGCGGCGGGGTCGGCGCGCGTCGAGATTCGCGTCGACGGCGAGGCCTATGTGGAAACCGAGGTGCCACTGAACCGCGAGGTGGTGGTCGAGGTGCCGGTGCGCCATGCGGGTCAGACGGTCGTCGAGCTGGCCGCCGAGCCCGGGCCGGACGAACTGACCCTGGCCAACAACCGCGCCGCCGTGGGCATCTCCGGGGTGCGCGACCGCCTCAAGGTGCTGCTGGTGTCGGGCGAGCCCCATGCCGGCGAGCGCACCTGGCGCAACCTGCTGAAGGCCGACCCGGCGGTGGACTTGGTCCACTTCACCATCCTGCGCCCCCCCGAGAAGGACGACCGCACCCCCATCCGCGAGCTGGCGCTGATCACCTTCCCCGTCCGCGAGCTGTTCGAGGAGCGGCTGCACGACTTCGACCTGGTGGTGTTCGACCGCTACCGGCGGCGGGGCGTGCTCAACAGCCTGTACTACCAGTCGCTGGCAGACTACGTGCAAAAGGGCGGGGCGCTGCTGGCCTCGGTTGGCCCGGAATTCGCCGAGCCTGGCGGCTTGGCTGATTCACCACTGGCCGAGGTGCTGCCGGCGGTGCCCGACGGCCCGGCGGTGGCGATGCCTTTCCTGCCCGCCGTCACCGAGACCGGCCGTCGCCATCCCGTCACCGCCACGTTGCCCGGCGCCGAGGGCGAGCGGCCGTCCTGGGGACCGTGGCTGCGGCAGGCCTCGACGCGGGCGCGCGGCGGCACCACCGTGCTGTCGGGCGCCGACGGCCGGCCGCTGGTGGTTCTGGACCGCGTCGGCGAGGGCCGGGTCGCCCAGGTGCTGTCCGACACCTTCTGGCTGTGGGCCCGCGGCTATCAGGGCGGCGGGCCCCACGACGAGTTGCTGCGCCGCGTGGCCCACTGGCTGATGAAGGAGCCCGACCTGGAGGAGGAGGCGCTGACCGCCGCCATCAGCGGCGACGGCCTGGAAGTGGTCCGCCGCTCGCTGGAGGACCAGCCGCCGATCATCACCGTCACCCGCCCCGACGGCACCACCGTCGAGGCCCCCCTGGCCGACCGCGGCGACGGCACCGCGGTCGCAACCGTCGCTGTCGACCAGCCGGGGCTGTGGCGGGCCGGGGACGGCCGCCGCACCGCCATCGCCGCCGCTGGCAGCCTGGCACCGCTGGAGCTGGCCGAGGTGACCTCCACCCCCGACCCGCTGGCTCCGGTCGCCCGCGCCACCAACGGATCGGTGCGTTTCCTGGGCGAACGGGGCGAGACGCCCTCGATCCGCCGGGTGGCGGCCAGCGCCGCCACCACCGCCGGCGACGACTGGATCGGCTTGCCTGCGCGCGGCGACCACGTGGTCACCGGGGTGCGCGAGGTGCCGCTGGCCGCCGAGCTGGTCCTGCTGCTGCTTGGCCTGGGCGGCCTGGGCTGGGCGTGGTGGCGCGAGGGCCGGTGATCGGTTTTTCCGAATCAAGCGATCGCTTCGAGTTATTACCTGTGGATTAACGCCGCCGGGCTGGGTACACTCCCCCTTCAAAAGGATGATCCCGATACGCAAATCGGCGGGGGGCTGCACAGTGGCGGAAACGACACGAGGCCGGATCTTCGGGGGGAAACGGGGAAAGGCCTTGAACCAGGCGATCGAGCGGATCCTGCCGGAATGGCAGGTGTTCGTCCGGCGCCCCAACGGAACCAGCGCGCATTTCACCTTTACCCGCCGTCGCCAGGCCGCCTTGCTGGCGGGCGTGGCCGTGGTCGGGCTGTGGGCGGCCTCGGCGTCGTGGATGCTGACCGAGCGGCCAGCCCATCTGGCCGCCAAGGAGCGCGCGCTCGAGGAATTGATGGCCGCCAACCGCGCCGCCCAGCACCGCCTGGCCGCCGCCGAGAAGATGGTTGGCGAGGTGGTCCGGGAGGTCGACTTGGTCCACGCCAACGTGGTCGCCCTGGCCGAATCCAACGTGGCGCTGGCCAAGGACGCCGGCAAGCCGGCCGTCAAGCTGTCCACCAAGGTCCGCGTCGGCGGCGATCCGGCCTATGACGAATCCGGCCTGACCGGGGGTACCGAGTCCCGCGCGGTGCGCGAGCAAGTGCGCCGCCTGGAATCGGCGCTCGAACGCCTGCGCGGCACCACCGACCGGGTGGTCGAGCGCACTGCCGCCACCGCCTCGGAGCGCATCGGCGAAACCGAACGCAAGCTGTCGCGCCTGGGCCTGGACCCCGACAAGCTGGTGATGACCGAACGCCGCCGCACCGGCCAGGGCGGCCCCTTCATCCCCGCCCCCGCCGGCGCCGAGGGCAACGAGGGCATGGGCCGGCTGATGGAGCGCATGGCCTACTGGTCGGGCATGAAGGCGGCCATGGAGCGCATGCCGCTGGCCGAGCCCATCCGCGCCGACCACGATTTCAACAGCCCCTTCGGCACCCGCAACGACCCCATCAACAACCGTACCGGCGTGCACGAGGGCATCGACCTGGGCGCGCCGACCGGCACGCCGGTCCATGCCACCGGCTCAGGCATCGTCGATTTCGCCGGCGGCAAGGACCGCTATGGCCTGACCGTCGACATCGACCACGGCAACGGCGTCACCACCCGCTACGCCCACCTGTCGCGCATCAAGGTCAAGCCCGGGCAGAAGGTCACCCGCGCCACCGTCATCGGCCTGGTCGGCAACACCGGCCGCTCGACCGGACCCCACTTGCATTACGAGGTGCGGGTGTCGGAAACTCCCCGTGATCCGGTCAAATTCATCTCGGTAGGTCGTGATGCTCCAAAAACTCGCTAAATCCCACGGCATCGGCGGCGGCCACGCTCCGGCCCGCGCTTCCGGCCTGTCGGTGATCGGCCCCGATGTGCGCATCGTCGGCGACATCATCACCCAGGGGGAAATGCAGATCGACGGCCAGGTCGAGGGCGACATCACCTGCCAGACCCTGGTGGTCGGCGAGGGCGCCCGCATCGCCGGCGAGGTCTCGGCCGAGACCGTGCGCGTCCATGGCGAGTTGGCCGGCAAGATCAACGCCACCTCGGTGGTGATCGCCAAGTCCGCCCGCGTCCTGGGCGACGTCACCCACGACACCCTGGAGATCGAGGCCGGCGCCCATCTCGAGGGGCACATCATCCGCAAGGGCGGCACCGCCGCCAAGCAGGCCGCCGAGGCGAAGCCGGCCGAGCCCAAGAAGGCCAACGGCGCAGCGCAGCCGCAGCCGGCCCAGCCCGAGGCGGCGGCGGCTTCCTGACGGCCCCATGATCACGCTGTATCACGACGACGGCGCCATCACCCGCGGTGGCGCCGAGATCGTCGGGGGCGCGCCTATATGGATCGACCTGCTGTCGCCCTCGGCCGAGGAGGAACGGGCGGTGGAGGCACTGCTGGGCATCGACGTGCCCACCCGCGAGGAGATGCAGGAGATCGAGGTATCCAGCCGGCTGTCGCGCGATGGCGACGTGCTGACCATGACCACGCCGGTGCTGACCAACTCCTCGGGCTTCGATCCGCGCAATACCGCCGTGACCTTCATCCTGGCCGGGGCCACCCTGGTGACGGTGCGCTACGCCACCCCGCAGGCGGTCGCCCTGTTCCTATCCAAGCTGGAAAAGGGCGCCATCCATCCCCGCCCCACCGCGGCCGGCGAGGTGATGCTGGCCCTGCTGGAATCGATCACCGACCGCATGGCCGACGTGCTGGAGCGCATCGGCCTGGAGTTGGACGGCATTTCGCACCGGATCTTCCACCAGCCCGCACCGGCGCGGCCGCGGCGCCGGTCGACGTCGCGCGAGATGGAGGCGACGCTGCGCACCATCGGCCGCAACGGCGACCTCGCCTCCAAGGCGCGCGACACCATCCTGGGCACCCGCCGCGTGGTGGCGTTCCTGCCCTCGGCTGACGAGGCCATGGGCGTGCGCGACGCCCGCGCACGCCTCAAGACGGTGGGGCGCGACCTGCAATCGCTGTCCGAATACGCCGATTTCCTGAACACCAAGATCGGCTTCCTGCTGGACGCCACGCTGGGCATGATCAACATCCAGCAGAACCACATCATCAAGCTGTTTTCGGTGATGGCGGTGCTGTTCCTGCCGCCGACCCTGGTCGCCAGCATCTATGGCATGAACTTCCACTTCATGCCCGAGCTCGATCAACCCTGGGGCTATCCGCTGGCCCTGGCGCTGATGGCCGGCGCCGCCATCCTGCCCTATTGGCTGTTCAAGCGACGCGGCTGGCTGTAGGCCCAGCCACCCGTCGGGGTGGCTGGACGA
>JBFMHS010000308.1:0-16988 GCA_040751765.1 Pseudomonadota bacterium
GCCCTGGCCCTCGACGCCGCCCAGCAGGTTGGCGGCCGGGACCTTGAAGCCGTCGAAGCCCAGCTCGTATTCCTTCATGCCGCGATAGCCCAGCACCTTGATCTCGCCGCCGGTCATGCCCTCGGCGGGGAACGGGTTGTCCTCGGTGCCGCGCGGCTTGGGGGCGATCAGCATGGACAGACCGCGCCAGTCCTTGGACGCCGGATCGGTGCGGACCAGCAGGGTCATCACGTCGGTGCGCGCCGCATGGGTGATCCAGGTCTTGTTGCCGGTGACCACGTAGGACTCGCCGTCCTTGACCGCCCGGGTGCGCAACGAGCCGAGGTCCGAGCCGGTGTTGGGCTCGGTGAACACGGCGGTCGGCAGGATCTCGCCCGAAGCGATCCTCGGCAGCCACTCCTCCTTCTGCTCGGGGGTGCCGCCCAGGCGGATCAGCTCGCCGGCGATCTCGGAGCGGGTGCCCAGGCTGCCCACGCCGATATAGCCGCGCGACAGTTCCTCGGTGACCACGCACATGGCGGTCTTGCCCATGCCCAGGCCGCCGTATTCCTCGGGCAGGGTCAGGCCGAACACGCCCATCTCGGCCACCGCCTCGACGACCTCGATGGGGATCAGCTCGTCCTTGAGGTGCCATTCATGGGCATGGGGCACCACCTGGTCCTCGACGAAGCGGCGGAACTGATCGCGGATCATGTCCAGCGTCTCGTCCTCCAGGCCGAGTTCGCCGAAATGATGGCCATCCTCGATGAGCTGGGCGATGCGCACCCGCACGGCCGCCGCGTTGCCCTGCTTGCGCAGCAGGCTGGTGGCGTCGTTGCCGTGCCGGTGGGTGGCGGCCGAGTCCAGGCCCAGGTCTGCGGGGCGGATGAATTCGCCCTGGCTCATGGGGATGCCGCCGAAGATCTGGGCGGTGTACTCGCCGAAGGCCGACTGCAGCATCAGCGCTTCCAGTTCGCCCAGCTTGCCCGCCGCCTCCAGCCGCTTGCCCCAGTCAAGCATCTGCTCCAGCGCCGCCACGTAGGTGGTCAGCCAGGCATGGCCGTGGGCGGCCTGCTGGTTGGCCTCGAGCAGGGCGCCGTCCAGCTTGCCGTCCTTGGTCACCATGGCGGTGACCGACTCCTTGGCGGCGGCGTGCAGGCCCTTGAGGGCGGCGAGGGCGCTTTCGCAGGTGGGGATGAGGTCGGCGATCAGCGGGGAGGCGGTCATGGGCGGTGGTCCTGGAGTCGATTGCTGGGGCGTCACCCCCGCGCAGGCGGGGATCCAGGGGGGCTGCCGCCGCGCGGGCGGCTCCATGGACCCTGCTTTCGCGGGGGTGACGGTCAAGGAAAACGGGCGGTCCCTAGCCCTCGATGCAGTCCTCGATGGTGGTGCGGCCGGGCTTCAGCGCCTGGACCAGCACCGCCATGTTGCCGGGCTTGTGCTGGTTGCGCAGCATCTTCATGTGGGCGGCCGGGATGTCGTCCCAAGAGAAGCATTCCGACATGCACGGGTCGATGCGGCGCTCGATCACCAGCTGGTTGGCCTGGCTGGCCTGCTTCAGGTTGGCGAAGTGGCTGCCCTGGATGCGCTTCTGGCGCATCCACACGAAGCGGGCGTCGAAGGTCAGGTTGAAGCCGGTGGTGCCGGCGCAGAACACCACCATGCCGCCGCGCTTGACCACGTTGCACGACACCGGGAAGGTGGCCTCGCCGGGATGCTCGAAGACGAAGTCGACGTCGTTGCCCTTGCCGGTGATGTCCCAGATGGCGCGGCCGAACTCGCGGACCTTCTTCATGTAGTCCTTGAAGGCCTCCTGGTCGCCGTCCACGTCGGGCAGCTGGCCCCAGCAGTCGAAGTCCTTGCGGTTGATGACGCCCTTGGCGCCCAGTCCGAGGACGAAGTCGCGCTTGTCCTCTTCCGAGATGACGCCAATGGCGTTGGCGCCGGCCACCGAGATCAGCTGGATGGCCATGGAGCCCAGGCCACCGGCGGCGCCCCACACCAGCACGTTGTCGCCGGGGCGCAGGATGTGCGGGCGGTGGCCGAACAGCATGCGGTAGGCGGTGGCCAGCGTCAGCGTGTAGCAGGCGCTCTCCTCCCAGGTCAGGTGCTTGGGACGGTGCATCAACTGCTGGGCCTGGACGCGGCAGAACTGGGCGAAGGAGCCGTCGGGGGTCTCGTAGCCCCAGATGCGCTGGCTGGGCGAGAACATCGGGTCTCCGCCGTTGCACTCCTCGTCGTCGCCGTCGGTCTGGTTGCAGTGGACCACCACCTCGTCGCCCACCTTCCAGCGCGTGACCTTGGAGCCGACCTTCCACACGATGCCCGAAGCGTCGGAGCCGGCGATGTGATAGGGCGCCTTGTGGTAGTCGAACGGGCTGATCGGCTTGCCCAGCGAGGCCCAGACGCCGTTGTAGTTGACGCCGGCAGCCATCACCATGACCAGGACCTCGTGGGGGTCGATCTCGGGGGTCTCGACCACCTCGACCTGCATGGCGGTGTCGGGGTCGCCGTGACGCTCGCGGCGGATCGCCCAGGCGTACATCTGCCTCGGCACGTGACCCAGGGGCGGAATCTCGCCGATCTCGTAGAGGTCCTTGGCCACCTGACCCGGCCGGATCTCGGCCATCTTCGCCGCTTCGCTCATGCCCGTGCACTCCTTGCTCGAGAAACACACCCCGGTGGCCCGTCTCGCCGGGCCCCAACCCTTTGCTTCGCGCGCCCACCCTTCAAGGCGGGGCTTTCTTGACCCGGCCGGGGATGCCATATCCCCATCCGAGCGTCGTCCTGAAGGCGTTTTAGCGTTTTGCCACTTTTTTCGCAATGCACAAAATGATAGTTTGTTTCGCGCCGCAGCGATGTCGAGAAATTTTACGTCGTAAGGCTTTCCGGTCCGCGAAGGATCGTGTTGCAATGCAGGATGTGAGGGTGACCAGGGAATGACGCAAGGAACCGCTCCCCAGACCAAGGCTCCCACCCGCGAGAAGCCGTGGCTGTTCCGAACCTATTCGGGCCACAGCTCGGCGGCCGAGAGCAACAAGCTGTACCGCGGCAACCTTGCCAAAGGGCAAACGGGCCTCTCGATCGCCTTCGACCTGCCCACCCAGACCGGCTACGATTCGGACCATCCGCTGGCGCGCGGCGAGGTGGGCAAGGTGGGCGTGCCGGTGTGCCACATCGGCGACATGATGACCCTGTTCGAGGGCATCCCGCTGGAGCAGATGAACACCTCGATGACCATCAACGCCCCGGCGGCGTGGCTGCTCTCGCTGTACATCGCCACCGCCGAGAAGCAGGGTGCGGCGCGGGCCAGCCTGAACGGCACCACCCAGAACGACGTCATCAAGGAATACCTGTCGCGCGGCACCTACATCTTCGCGCCGCAGCCCTCGCTCCGGCTGACCAGCGACGTCATCGCCTTCACCTACCGCGAGGTTCCCAAGTGGAACCCGATGAACGTCTGCTCGTACCACCTGCAGGAGGCGGGGGCGACTCCCGAGCAGGAGCTGGCTTTCGCCTTGGCTACCGCCATCGCGGTGCTCGACACCGTGCGCCCCACCGTGCCCGAGGCCGACTTTCCCCAGGTGGTCGGCCGCATCAGCTTCTTCGTCAACGCCGGCATCCGCTTCGTCACCGAGATGTGCAAGATGCGGGCCTTCGCTCAGCTGTGGGACGAGATCTGCCGTGACCGCTATGGCATCGCGGACGAGAAGCTGCG
This sequence comes from Pseudomonadota bacterium, assembly GCA_040751765.1. Taxonomy (GTDB): domain Bacteria; phylum Pseudomonadota; class Alphaproteobacteria; order Rhodospirillales; family Magnetospirillaceae; genus CALABS01. The sequence goes on from JBFMHS010000308.1 coordinate 3,698, forward strand.
GCGCTTCCGCTACGGCGTCCAGGTCAACTCCCTGGGCCTGACCGAGCAGCAGCCCGAGAACAACGTCTACCGCATCCTGCTGGAAGCCCTGGCGGTCACCCTGTCCAAGGATGCCCGGGCGCGGGCCGTGCAGCTGCCGGCCTGGAACGAGGCGCTGGGCCTGCCGCGGCCGTGGGACCAGCAGTGGTCGCTGCGCATGCAGCAGATCATGGCCTACGAAACCGACCTGCTGGAATACGGCGACATCTTCGACGGCTCGCGCGTCATCGCCGAGAAGGTGGAGGAGCTGAAGGCCGGTGCCCGCGAGGAGCTGGCCCGCATCGCCGCCATGGGCGGGGCGGTGCCGGCCATCGAATCCAGCTACATGAAGCAGAAGCTGGTGGAATCCAATGCCCGGCGCATCGCCGGCATCGAATCGGGCGAGCAGATCGTGGTCGGCGTCAACAAATGGACCGAGACCGAGCCCAGCCCCCTGACCACCGGCGACGGCGCGATCCTCACCGTCGACCCCAAGGCCGAGGCCGAGCAGATCGAGCGCCTGAAGACGTTCAAGGCCAGCCGCGACACCAAGGCCGTCGAGGCCGCCCTGGCCGCCTTGCGCGCCGCTGCCGCCGAGGGCCGCAACGTCATGGAGCCCTCCATCGCCGCCGCCCATGCCGGCGTCACCACCGGCGAGTGGGCCGGCACCCTGCGCGAGGTGTTCGGCGAGTACCGCGCCCCCACCGGCGTCGCCCGCGCCGCCGCCCAGGCCAAGGGCGAGCGCATCGCCGAGGTGCGCAAGCGCGTCGACGAGGTGTCGGGCGCCCTTGGCCGCCGGGTCAAGATGCTGGTCGGCAAGCCGGGCCTCGATGGCCACTCCAACGGCGCAGAGCAGATCGCCGTGCGCGCCCGCGATGCCGGCATGGAGGTGGTCTACGAGGGCATCCGCCTGACCCCCGCCCAGATCGTCAACGCCGCCCTAGAGGAAGGCGTTCACGTGGTCGGCCTGTCCATCCTGTCGGGCAGCCACGTCCCACTGGTGACCGAGGTGCTGGAGCGCATGAAGGCCGCCGGCATCGGCGACATCCCGGTGGTGGCCGGCGGCATCATCCCGCCCGAGGACGAGCGCGTCCTGCTGGCCGCCGGCTGCGCCCGCATCTACACCCCCAAGGACTACGACATCACCGCCATCATGGCCGACATCGTCGAACTGGTGGCGGGCGAGGCCAAGGCGGCGTGAGCCACCCTTGGTTTTGCCTTCCTCGTCCGTTGGTGGTCTTCGTTCGCCACCCGTGCAGCGTTACCATCGAGGGGGATCGCGGTAGAGGGCGAAGGGGGCTCCGATGCGCGAGGGGGAAGATGCGGGTCCTGGCGAGGAGTCCGTCGTCAGCGGCATCCTGAACACGCTGCCAAGCATCTATTACATGGTGGACGAACGCGGAGAAATCGTGCGCTGGAACCAGCGCAGTTGCGAAGTTTCCGGCTATGGCAACGATGAGTACCGGGGCATGAACGTGCTGGTGCTGATCGATCCCAAGGACCACCAGCGAGTCATCGAGGGCATGGCAAAGGTGCTGACCGAGGGCCAGGCCTCGGTCGAGGCTGACCTGGTGACCAAGGACGGCCGCCGTATCCCGCACTTGTTCAGCGGCAAGCGCATCGTGGTGGACGGCAAGCCCTATCTGTCCGGCCTTGGCCTCGACCTCAGCGATCTGCGCGCGGCCCTGGCCGTCGCCAATGAAGCGCGTGAGCGCGCCGAGTTGGCGGCCCGGGCCAAGAGCGACTTCCTTGCCATGATGAGCCATGAGAGCCGCACTCCCATGAACGGCATCCTGGGCATGGCGCGGCTGTTGGCCGACACCCCGCTGGACGAAACCCAACGGGACTGGCTGGAAACCATCAGCAGTTCGGGCGCCGCCCTGCTGACCATTCTCAACGACATCCTGGACTTCTCGAAACTGGAGGCCGGCAAGCTCACGGTCGAGCGGGTGGCCTTCGATCTGCGGGCGCTGGTCTCCCGGACGCTCGGCCTCATCCAGCCGAAGGCCGAGGAAAAGGGCTTGGAATTGTCGCTGGATACCGCGGACGGCGTCCCCCAATGGGCGTTCGGTGATCCCACCCGGCTGCGGCAGATCCTCCTGAACCTGCTCGGCAACGCCGTGAAATTCACCAACCGGGGCCGGGTGACGTTGCGCGTCGTCGCCACGGGACCATCGGTGTCGTTCACGGTCGAGGATACCGGCATCGGCATCACTCCTGACCAGATGTCGCACCTGTTCACCCCGTTCTCGCAGGCGGACGGCAGCATTTCGCGCCGCTTCGGCGGAACCGGTTTGGGTCTGGCCATCTGCCGGCGGCTGGCCGAGGTGCTGGGCGGCACCCTGACGGTGACCAGCGCGCCCGGGCGGGGGAGCGCGTTCACGCTCGACATCCCCATGCCGATGGCCGAGCCGGCCCCCCCGGTTGCCGAGGAAGTTCCCATCCTGCCACCGCTGTCCATCCTGCTGGCCGAGGACAATCCGGTGAACCAGAAGGTGGCGAAGGCGTCGTTGGTGCGTCTGGGCCATCGCGTCACCGTCGCCGAAGACGGGCTGGAGGCCGCGCGCCTGGGCGAGACGGCACCGCCCGGGCACTTCGACCTGGTCCTGATGGACATGCAGATGCCGCGATGCGGCGGCCTGGAGGCCACCGCGAACATTCGGGCGCTGGCCGACCCGGCGCGGGCGCGCCTGCCCATTGTCGCCATGACCGCCAATGCCATGAAGGAGGATGCCGAGCGCTGCCTGGCTGCCGGCATGAACGGCTATATTTCCAAGCCGGTGGCGCCCGCCGAGCTGATGCGATGCATCGCGCGCGCACTCTCGGCTGCCGGCGACGGATGAGCCGCCCCCTTCCCCCCTCATCGCGCATGTGGTAATGCCAAGGTCAGGGGTTGGGAGTGGAAGAGCCGCCATGGTCAAGATCAGCAGCAAGAACGACCGCCGCTTCGACGATCGTCATCCGGGCACCGGCCTGGTGGCGCGCATCGGCGAGCAGGAGCTCGAGGTTCTCGACATCTCCATCGGCGGCCTGAAGATCCCCAATCCCAAGGGTCTGAAGACCTGGCGCGGCGACGTGCTGGATTTCGTGCTGGCCTCCACCCATTGGCCCGACATGAAGCACGCCTCGGGCAAGGGGGTCGTGCGGGCGCTCAACGACGACTGGATCGCGCTGCAATTCGAACGGCCGTCCTACGACCTGATGAAATGCGTCAGTCGCCATGTCGCCACCCTGCTGTGGGGCGACAAGCCTTACGGCTATTGAGGCCGGAAATCGCCGGCGCGGGTCCGGCGGCGACGGCTGAGGGACCGAGGGTCAGCGCGCCGCCGACTGTTCGGCCTGCATCTGGCCGATCTTGCGCCGCATGGCGCCCAGCAGCCCCTCGACCTGACCGCCGGAGGCCTGGATCACCGAGGTGTACTCGGAGCGGTGGGTGAAGGCCATGCTGGCGCCCTCGACCTTGATGTCGAGGACCCGGAAGCCCTCGCCGGACTTGCGAACAAGCCAAGTGACCGCGATGGGATCCATCTTCTGGCGGCGGATCAGCGAGTCCACGGAGACGTTCAGTTCACCATCGGGATGGACGGCGACCACGTCCAGGGTTTCGCCGGAATAATCCTTGAAGCGCTTGGCCCAGGTCAGCACCTGGATCTCCTCGAACAGCTTCAGGAACTCCTGCTGCTGGGCGGGGGTGGCGATGCGCCAATAGCGGCCCAGCACCAACTTGCCAATCTCCGCCAGGTCGAAGGATTCTACGAACAGGGTGCGGAAGCGGCGGTTGCGCTCGGCGTCGTCGATGTCCTTGACCGCGACGGTGGTCATCGCGGTATCGGCCAGCTTCTCGATGAACGCGCGGGCGGCGTCCTGACGGGCGTCGGCCTTGGCGGCCCCGCCGAGGACGGCAAAGGCGGCCGCGGCCACGGCGACGATCAGCGTACGACGGGACAGCATCGTGTCAGTTGCTTTCCTGGGCGGGTTCGCCCGCCGAGCTCACGCTGGCGGCCGGCACCTTGTCGACGACCTTGTCGTTCCTGATCTCGGCCTCGCGGCGCTGCTTGTAAAGGGAGCGGACCGCCGCGTAGAAGTCCAGCGAGGTGCGCTCGACCTCGTCCAGCGGGTCGAGGAAGCGCTCGCGCTTGTCGACTCCGGCGACTCCGGTGCGGGTCCAGATCGCCCATTCGGCGCCGGTGTTGTCCCACCAGATGTTGACCGGGTCGGCCAGCCACTCGGTGGCCAGGCCGGCGGTGTCGCGCGGGTTGGACGGGCCGAGGATCGGCAGCACCAGATAGGGGCCGTCGGGCACGCCCCACACGGCGAAGGTCTGGCCGAAATCCTCCTCGTGGAAGGGAATGCCGCCCTCGCTGGCCAGGTCGAACAGGCCGCCGATGCCGAAGCCGGTGTTGAAGGCGAAGCGCATGGCGGTCTGCACGGCGCGGTCGGGCTCGCCTTGCAGCACGTCGTTGGCGAACACGATGGGCGAGCGCAGGTTGTTGAGGAAGTCGCGCACGCGGTCGCGTCCGAACTGGGGAACCGCGGCGCGGTAGCCCTGGGCCAGCGGCTTCAGGATCGCCTTGTCGACGGCCTGGTTGAATTCGAAGATGGCGCGGTTGGTGGGCTCGAGCGGGTCGTTGATCTGCTCCCACTCGGCCACGGCCTCCTTGTCGTCGGCAGGGGGCGGCGTAGCGCAGCCGGCGACCAGGGCGAGCGCGAACATGGACGCGGCGAGGCGCGCGACGGAGCGGGGATGGAAGGCGGTCATTGGCTCTTCTTTATACCCAAAGTGGACCATTCGGACGCGGCGAACCCCGGAAACCGGGCCCGGGGTGCAACACTGTGGCAGAACCCCGCACCGTTGGAGGTACCATAGGCGGGGGTGAATGGCTAGTGGGCAGGTTTTGCCTTTCGACCCTCGTCGCCGATTCTGTGGCAAAAATGCATCATCCCAGGCGGCGCCGAAAGAGGGCTTCATGTTCGCATAAAGATATGTTTATATCTTTCACGAACAGTGGCCGGAGACGGATGCGGTGGACCAGGTGCTGACAGGATTGCGCGCGGCGGCGGAGCCGACACGGCTGCGGCTGCTGGCCCTGCTGGCCCAGGGCGAGCTGGCCGTCAGCGAGCTGACCCACATCCTGGGCCAAAGTCAGCCGCGCGTCTCGCGGCATCTGAAACTGATGTGCGAGGCGGGGCTGCTTGACCGCTTTCCGGAGGGCGCCTGGGTGCTGTACCGGGTGGCGACCAAGGGGCTGGGCGGCGAGATCGCCCGTACCCTGCTGGGCCTGCTGCCGCCCGACGATCCGGTGGTCGATCTCGACCGCAGGCGGCTGGCCGGCGTGCGCGCGGCGCGGGCCGAGCGGGCGGCGGCCTATTTCCGCGAAAACGCTGGCCGCTGGAACGAGATCCGCTCGCTGCACGTGGACGAGGCCGAGGTCGAGAAGGCGCTGCTGGCGGCGCTGTCCGGCCGTCCCATCGGCGACCTGGTCGACATGGGCACCGGCACTGGTCGGGTGCTGGAGCTGCTGGCTCCCCACGTGGAGCGCGCGGTGGGCGTCGACCTGTCGCGCGAGATGCTGGCGGTGGCCCGCGCCAATCTCGAGCGCGCCGGCCTCTCCAACTGCATGGTGCGCCAGGGCGACATCACCCAGCTGCCGCTGCCCGCCGGCTCGGCCGACGCGGTGACCCTGCACCAGGTGCTGCACTACGCCGCCGATCCGGCGGCGGTCGTGGCCGAGGCCGCCCGTGTGCTGCGTCCCGGCGGCCGGCTGGTGGTGGTGGATTTCGCCCCCCACGACCTGGAGATTCTCCGCGACCAGCATGCCCACCGCCGCCTCGGCTTCGCCGACGACGAGGTCGCCGGTTGGTTCGCCGCCGCCGGCCTGGAGGCCGACGGCGTCACCCGCCTGCCCGGCAAGCCCCTGACCGTGGTGTTGTGGCGTGCCCGCAGCCCCGACACCGCCGCCCCCTCCTCCGCACTTACAGGAGTCCAAGCGTGACCCCCGAACTTCCCATCGCCGCCGCGCTCAAGCGCCCGGTCAGCGTCTCGTTCGAATTCTTCCCGCCCAAGACCGAGAAGATGCAGGAGAGCCTGTGGGAGTGCGTCAAGCGCCTGGAGCCGCTGGCCCCCAAATTCGTGTCGGTGACCTATGGAGCCGGCGGCTCGACGCGCGAGCGCACCCACGACACCGTGGTCCGCATCGCCCGCGAGACCGCGCTCAAGCCCGCCGCTCACCTGACCTGCGTCGGCCATTCCCGGGGGGAGGTGGACGACATCGCCCGGCGCTACTGGGACGAGGGCATCCGCCACATCGTCGCGCTCAGGGGCGACATGCCCGACAATTCCGGCAGGTACGAGCCGACCCCGGGCGGCTACGCCTATGCCGTCGACCTGGTGAAGGGGCTCCGGCGCATCGCCGATTTCGAGATCTCGGTGGCCGCCTATCCCGAGATGCATCCCGACGCCCCCAGCGCCGCCTTCGACCTCGACAACCTCAAGGCCAAGGTCGATGCCGGCGCCACCCGGGCCATCACCCAGTACTTCTTCGACGTCGACGTCTATCGCCGCTTCGTCGACCGCGCCCGCGCCGCCGGCATCACCGTCCCCATCGTGCCCGGCATCCTGCCGGTGACCAATTTCGCCCAGGTCAAGAAATTCTCGGCGGCCTGCGGCGCCGGCGTGCCGCAGTGGATGGCCGACCTGTTCGAGGGGCTCGACGACGACCCCGACACCCGCCGTCTGGTCGCCGCCACCGTGGCTGCCGAGCAGTGCCGGGCGCTGGCCGCCGACGGCGTCGACGAGTTCCACTTCTACACCCTCAACCGCGCCGACTTGGCCTATGCGATCAGCCATATCCTGGGCGTGCGGCCGAAGGTGACCGGATGACGAAGAAGGCCCTCACCCCCCGCCCCCCTCTCCCGCAATTGGGCGAGGGGGAGAACGGCAACGACGGGAAAACACGATGACCAACATTCTCGACCATCTCCGCGACCGCGTTCTCCTCTGCGACGGCGGCACTGGCGCGCTGGTGCAGGCCATGAATCTCTCGGTGGAGAAGGATTTCCTGGGGCTGGAGAACTGCACCGAGATCCTGGTGGAGTCGCGGCCCGACGTGATCCGCGGCATCCACGAGCGCTATTTCGAGGCCGGGGCTGACATGGTCGAGGCCGACACCTTCGGCGCCAGCCCGGTCACCCTGGCCGAGTTCGGCATTCCCGAGAAGGCCTTCGAGCTCAACAAGCGCGCCATCGAATTGGCCTTCGAGGCCGCCGAGCGCTTCAAGGGCGACGGCCGCGCCCGCTTCGTGCTGGGCGCCATCGGCCCGGGCACCAAGCTGCCGTCCTTGGGCCATATCGGCTATGACGAGCTGGAAGCGGCCTACGTGATCCAGGCCGCCGGCCAGATCGCCGGCGGCGTCTCGGCCTTCCTGATCGAGACCTGCCAGGACCCGCTGCAGATCAAGGCCGCCGTCAACGGCTGCAAGATCGCCTGCGCCAATGCCGGAATCGATGTGCCCCTGTTCGTGCAGGTGACGGTCGAGACCACCGGCACCATGCTGGTGGGCGCCGACATCGCCGCCGCCGCCACCGTGGTCCGCGCGCTGGGGGTGCAGTCGCTGGGTATGAACTGCGCTGCCGGCCCGCAGGAAATGGCCGAGCACTTCAAGTGGCTGGTGGAGAACTGGGACGGCCTGCTGTCGATCCAGCCCAATGCCGGCCTGCCCGAGCTGGTGGACGGCCAGACCCGCTATCCGCTGCTGCCCGAGGAGCTGGCCCTGTGGCACGAGCGCTTCGTCGGCATGGGCGCCAACCTCATCGGCGGTTGTTGCGGCACCACCCCGCCGCACATCGCCGCCACCGACGCCATGCTGAGGCGCATCGGAGGCGGATCGCGCCCCGCCCCGGTCAAGCGGTCGGTGCACTGGGTGCCGGCGGTGGCATCGCTGTATTCGCAGGTGCCGCTCAGGCAGGAGAACGCCTTCCTGGCCATCGGCGAGCGCTGCAACGCCAACGGCTCCAAGAAGTTCCGCGACTTCCAGGACGCCGAGGACTGGGACGGCATCGTCGCCATGGCCCGCGAGCAGGTCAAGGAGGGCAGCCACACGCTGGACGTCTGCACCGCCTTCGTCGGCCGCGACGAGGTGCGCGACATGACCGAGGTGGTCAGCCGCCTGCGTGGCTCGGTGACCACACCCCTGGTCATCGACTCCACCGAACTGCCGGTGCTGGAGGCGGCGCTCAAGCTCTATGGCGGCAAGGCCATCCTCAACTCGATCAATTTCGAGAACGGCGAGCACGAGGCCGAGGCCCGTCTCAAGCTGGCCAAGAAGTTCGGCGCCGCCGTGGTGGCGCTGACCATCGACGAGGAAGGCATGGCCAAGGACAAGGAGTCCAAGCTGCGCATCGCCCGCCGGCTTTACGACTTCGCCGTCACCAAGCACGGCCTGCCGGCCTCGGACCTGCTGTTCGACCCGCTGACCTTCACCATCTGCACCGGCAACGAGGACGACCGCCGCCTGGCCATCGAGACCCTGGACGCCATCGAGGCCATCGCCGCAGAGATGCCCGACTGCGGCATCATCCTCGGCCTGTCCAACGTGTCGTTCGGCCTGAAGCCCGCCGCGCGCCAGGTGCTGAACTCGGTGTTCAACGACCACGCGGTGCGGCGCGGCATGACCGGCGCCATCGTCCACGTCTCCAAGATCCTGCCGCTGCACACCCTGGCCCCCGAGGAGGTCAAGGTGGCCGAGGACCTGATCTTCGCCCGCCGCCCCGAGGCCCTGGCCGACTTCATCGCCCTGTTCGGCGACCGCAAGGCCGCCGACATGAAGAAGGAGCTGCCGGCCAATGTGGAGGAGCGCCTCAAGCAGCGCATCGTCGACGGCGACCGCACCGGCCTCGACGCCGACCTCGCCGAGGCGATGGCGAACGGCTGGAAGCCCTTGGACATCATCAACCAGCTGCTGCTGGACGGCATGAAGGTGGTGGGCGAGCTGTTCGGCTCGGGCAAGATGCAGCTGCCCTTCGTGCTCCAGTCGGCCGAGACCATGAAGGCCGCCGTCGCCTTCCTGGAGCCGCACATGGAGAAGGCGGAGGGTCAGGCCAAGGCCACCATCGTCCTGGCCACGGTGAAGGGCGACGTTCACGATATCGGCAAGAACCTGGTGGACATCATCCTCACCAACAACGGCTACAAGGTGCACAACATCGGCATCAAGATGCCGGTGGGCGACATCATCAAGGCCGCCCGCGAACACCACGCCGACGCCATCGGCATGTCGGGCCTGCTGGTCAAGTCCACCGTCATCATGCGCGAGAACCTGGAGGAGATGACCGCCCAGGGGCTCGACATTCCGGTGCTGCTGGGCGGTGCCGCGCTGACCCGCAAATACGTCGAGGAGGACTGCCGCGCCGCCTACGCATCCGGCCGGGTGGCCTATGCGCGGGACGCCTTCGACGGCCTCGACCTGATGAGCAAGGTGGCTGACGGCAGCTTCGACGCGCATGTCGCCGCCCGGGCCGAGGCGCCGCGGTCCGGCAACACCAAGCGCCTGGGTCGGCCGGCCGAGCCGGCGCTGCGGCCGGTGGACTGGGACGAGGTGGCGCTGCGGCGTTCTGAGCTGCACAAGGACGTGGCCCCGCCGGCACCGCCGTTCTGGGGCGCCAGGGTCGTCGAGAAGGTGCCGTTGCAGAACCTGGTCCCCTTCCTCAACGAGACCATGCTCTACCAGTTCCACTGGGGCTACAGGAAGCAGGGCCGCTCGCTGGACGAGTTCAAGGCCTGGGCCGCCCGCGAGTTGCGTCCCATCGCGCACAACATGCTCAGGCGCTGCGAAAAGGAAGGCATCCTTCAGGCCCAGGCCGTCTACGGCTACTGGAGGGCGGCCAGCGACGGCGACACCGTGGTGCTGTTCGCCGAGGACGGCGTCACCGAGGCCGCCCGCTTCGCCTTTCCCCGGCAGGCCAAGGACGGAGGTTTGTCCATCGCCGACTTCTTCCGCCCCGTGACCGACCCGGTGCGCGACGTCATCGCCCTCCAGGTGGTGACCATGGGGCAGCGCGCCTCCGACGTGGCCAACGAGTGGTTCAAGGCCGACAAGTATCAGGACTACCTTTACCTGCACGGCCTGTCGGTGGAGATGGCGGAGGCGCTGGCCGAATACGTCCACAAACGCATCCGCGCCGAACTGGGCTTCGCCGCCGAGGACGCCGCCGACATGGATAAGCTTCTCAAGCAGTCCTATCGCGGCAGCCGCTACAGCTTCGGCTATCCGGCCTGCCCCAACCTGGAGGACCAGACCCAGTTGCTGGCCCTGCTGGGTGCCGACCGCATCGGTGTGCGTCTGTCCGACGAGTTCCAGTTGGAACCCGAGCAGAGCACCAGCGCCATCGTCACCCTGCACCCGCAGGCCAAGTACTTCACGGTGTAGGCGCCCGCTTCCGCCACACCACGATCAGGTTGTTGGCGGGCATCGGGACGGTTTCCATATGGTCGAGGCCGGCTGCCTGGGCGGTCTCGACCACCGCCTCCAGGTCGCGGACCCCCCAGGCGGGATCGCGCCGGCGCAGGTCGGCATCAAAGGCCTCGTTGCCGGCGGCGGTGTGGCGGCCGCCCACCCGGAAGGGGCCGTACACCACCAGCACTCCGCCGGCGGGCAGCACCCGGCCGGCGCCCTCGACCAGCGCCAGGGCGCATTCCCAAGGCGCGATATGGATCATGTTGGCGCAGAACACCGCCTCGGCCTGGCCGACCGGCCATGGACGCCGCACGTCCAGCACCAGCGGCGGCCGCAGGTTGACCGCTCCGGTCTCGGCCGCCCAGGCGGCGATGCTGGCCAGCGCGTCGGGGTCGGGGTCGGTGGGCTGCCAGTCCAGTCGAGGCAGGCGCGGCGCGAAGTGGGCGGCGTGTTCGCCGGTGCCCGAGGCGATCTCCAGCACCAGCCCCCGCGCAGGCAGCACGCGGTCTAGGACCGCCAGGATGGGCTCGCGGTTGCGGGCGGTGGCGGGTGCGTGACGCTTCATTCCTGCATACCCCGGTCCAGTTTTCTTCCTATTCCTTCGGGTAGGGCGATCGCCTATAGTGCGCGCCGTCCGCGGGACCCGAGATCCCGTGGCGGGATTCGCGCCCTGTACGACAGCGCGTTTCCTCCTCGAAGACTTGGGGGCGGTCCGGACGGTCCGCCCCCTTTTTCGTCGGCTCCCCTTCTGCGTGCCCCCATGGTGGTTTCCGAACGCTTACCTTCTTCCAGGATACCTCAGGCTGGATAGGACGGAAGCGGACCGTGAGCAGAAGGAAATACCTCGTCGCCGCCATCCTGGCGCTGGTGGGCCTGGCAGCCGCCGGCGCCGTGAGCTACCCGCTGTATCGAAGCTTGACCGGTGCCGGGCCGTCCGCCCCTCCGGTGGCCGAGGCGACCTATTCCGCCCTAAGCGCCATGGTGGCGTCGGGGCGGGTGGCCGAGTTGACCTTCCATGCCCAGGGCACCGGCGTCGCCAAGGACGCCGACGGCCGCCTGCACAAGGCGGTGATCCCGCCGCTGGTGGCCGCCGACCTGGCCAAGGAGGCGGCGGTACGGGGCGCCGTGGTCGGCTTCAGCACCGAGCGCGCCCCGGGCGATGCGGGCCTGGGCGGCGAAACCGCCCTGGCCATCGCCGGCAACGTGGTGATCTTCGGCCTGGTGGCGCTGGCGGTGTGGTTCTTTGCCATCCGCGGCGGCATGGCCGGCGGCGGCAACAAGGCCCGACTTGCCACTGCCGCCGAATCCGGAGCCCGCTTCTCCGACGTGGCCGGCTGTGACGCCGAGAAGCTCGAGTTGATGGAGGTGGTGGAGTTCCTCAAGGATCCCAGCCGGTTCTCGCGGCTCGGCGCCCGGGTGCCCACCGGCGTGCTGCTCAGCGGTCCGCCGGGCACCGGCAAGACCTTGCTGGCCCGCGCGGTGGCCGGCGAGGCGGGGGTGCCGTTCTTCTCCATCTCGGGCTCTGACTTCGTGGAAATGTTCGTCGGCGTCGGCGCCGGACGGGTGCGCAAGATGTTCGCCACCGCCAAGAAGAAGGCGCCGTGCATCCTGTTCATCGACGAGATCGACGCCGTCGGCCGCCAGCGCTCGGGGTCAAACGCGCGCGCCGCCCACGAGGAGCGCGAGCAGACCCTGAACCAGCTGCTGGTCGAGATGGACGGCTTCAAGCCCAATTCCGGCGTGGTGGTCATCGCCGCCACCAATCGACCCGACATCCTGGACGAGGCGCTGACCCGGCCCGGACGTTTCTCGCGCCACATCGTGCTGCAAACCCCCGACCTGGGTGGCCGCGCCAAGATCCTGGCCGTCCACGCCGCCAATGTGGCGATGGCCGCCGAGGTCGACCTGCGGCAGGTGGCGCGCGGCACCCCCGGCTTCTCCGGCGCCCAGTTGTCGCATCTGGTCAACGAGGCCGCCATCTGCGCCGCGCGCGCCGGGCGCGAGGCCGTGGTGATGGCCGATTTCGAGGCCGCCAAGGACCGCATCCTGATGGGTACCGAGCGCCAGGGGCTGATGAGCGAGGACGACCGCCGCCTCACCGCCTATCACGAGGCCGGCCATGCGGTGGTGGCTCTGCACATGCCGGCCTCGGACCCCATCCACAAGGCCACCATCGTCCCGCGCGGCCAGGCCCTGGGCATGGTGGTGCGGCTGCCCGAAAAGGACAGCCCGGCGTTGCGGCGTTCCAAGCTCAAGGCCGACCTGGCGGTGGCCATGGGTGGCCGCGCCGCCGAGGAGCTGATCTTCGGTGCCGAGGAGATTTCCACCGGCGCCGCCGGCGATATCCAGATGGCCACCCGTATCGCCCGCAAGATGGTCACAGAGTGGGGCATGAGCGAGCGGCTGGGCATGGTCGCCTTCGCCGGCATGGCCGGCGACCCCTACACCCCGGACGGGGTGCGCGCCGATGGCACCAGCGCCGAGATCGACGCCGAGGTTCGCGCCCTGATCGACAACGCCCATGCCCGCGCGCTGGCCATCCTCAGGGCGCATCCCTGGCAGCTGGAGGCGGTGGCCCAGGCGCTGCTCGACCGCGAAAGCCTGTCGGGAGCCGAGATCGAAGACTTGATCCGCGCCCCGGTGGCGGTGGAGGACCTGGACCGCGCCGCCTTCAGCGGGGTGTGAGCAAGCAAAAAGGGCTCTTCGACGCAGCAAGTGGAATTCCAGAAGTCACGTAGGCTGTAATCGGCTACCCTTTTTCGGCATTACCGACGAAGGGGTGGACGATGGACGCGAAGAATGTTTTGGCACTTGGGCTGGGA
>JBFMHS010000309.1:0-16232 GCA_040751765.1 Pseudomonadota bacterium
TGGTACGACAGCCGCTCCTCGATCTGCTTGCGCGAGGTGATGTCGCTGAACACGCAGACATAGTTGGTCACCTCGCCGCCGCCGTTGCGGACCGCGGCGATATTGACCCAGCTGGCGAACATTTCGCCGGACTTGCGGCGATCCCAGATCTCGCCCTGCCATTTGCCCAGCTCGGCGATCGACTGCCACATGCGCTGATAGAAATCGCCGCCGTGCCGGCCCGAGGACAGCACCTTGGGGGTCTTGCCGATGACATCGCCAGGCTGATAGCCGGTGATGTCGGTGAAGGCGGGATTGACGTGGATGATGTGGGTGCGGGCGTCGGTGACGAACAGGCCCTCGCCGGTGTTCTCGAACACGGTGGCGGCCAGGCGCATATGGTCCTCAAGCCGCTTGCGCTCGGTGATGTCCTCGATCACCGCCACCAGGAAGCGCTGCTCCTCGGTATCGACGTCCACGACGACCTTCGCGGTGAGCCGCGCCCAGACGATGCGACCGCCGCGGGCGACGTAGCGCTTGGTGATGTGGTAGACGTCGCGCCGGCCGTCGATGGCATCGACGCGCATGCGTTCGTTCTCGGCCAGGTCGTCGGGGTGGGTGATGGCCTGGAAGGTCATGCCGCGCAGGTCGTCCTGGCCATAGCCGACCATCGCGCAGAAGGCTGGGTTGGCTTCGATGAACCGGCCCTCGCGGTCGGCCATCACCACGCCAATGCCGGCGTTCTGGAACACGGCGCGGAACCGCGCCTCGGAATCGCGCAAGGCTTGGTCGACCCGCGAACGCTCGATGGCGTAGCGGACGGCTCGGCGCACCAGATCGCCGTCGCCCTGGCCCTTGACCAGGTAGTCCTGGGCGCCTTGCCGCAGGGCCTCGAGCGCCAGGACCTCGTCGTTGGTGCCGGTCAACACCACCACGGGAACGACGGGCCGTGCCGCCTTCACGCGCGCCAGGGTATCGAGGCCGAAGGAATCCGGAAGGCTGAGGTCCAACAGGACCACGTCCACATGCTCAGACCGCAGGACCTGGACGGCATCGGCCAACCTGCCCGCCTTGACCACCCGGAACGGGCGGGCGGGATCATCCATGAGATAGATTTCGACGATGCGGGCGTCGCCGGGGTTGTCCTCGACGACGAGGACGGTACGTTTCTTCGCTGCCTCCGGCTCTCTCTCCATCACGCCCTCAGCGCGGCGGCAGCGTGACCACCGAGCACCAGTACTCCTCGATCGAGCGCACCACGGAGATGAAGCGGTCCAGATCCACCGGCTTGGTGATGTAGCAATTGGCGTGCAGGTCGTAGCTGCGCATGATGTCCTGATCGGCCTGCGAGGTGGTCAGGACCACCACCGGGATGCGGCGCAGTTCCGGGTCTGCCTTCATCTCGGCCAGGACCTGGCGTCCGTCCTTGCGGGGCAGGTTGAGGTCGAGCAGCACCAGATGCGGCCGGGGCGCCTCGCCGTAGCCACCCTCGCGGCGCAGATAGGACATGGCCTCGACACCGTCCACCACCACCTTCAGGCGGCTGGGCATGCGTCCTTCCTTCAAGGCTTCCTGCGCAAGGCGCGCGTCTCCCGGATTGTCTTCGACAAGCAGGATGTCGAAGGTCTCAGGCACGGATCGCATGCTCACGGTGGGGCGCTCCACTCGGTTCGATCCCGACACTATAGTGGGGTGATCGCCGCCGGAAAAGCCCAACCTACGACAAAAGGATGGGCGGGGAATTAGACCACGTCGTCCCCTTCGTGGCAGAAACGGCTGAGCCGGGCCACGTCGACGATCGCGACCGTGTTGCCGTCGATCACCACCCCCTGGTCGCGCAGGGTCGCGAATACGCGCGACAGGGTTTCGGCGCGCACGCCCACGCGCCGGGCGATGACGCCCTTGTTGTGGGGCAGCTTCAGGATCGCCGAACCCCGCCGCTTGGGGGTGAGTCCCAGCAGGTAGGCGGCAAGGCGCTGACTGGCCGTCTGCAACTTCAGCGCCTTGACCTCGCGCACCAGCATGCGGAAGTGGCGCGCCAGCGAGGTCAGCATGGACAAGGCCAGGCAGGGCGAGCCCATGATGGCATCCAGCAGCGGTTCGCGCGGCAGCTCCAGCACCCGGCACTGGGTCAGCGCGGTCGCCCCCATCAGGAACGGCTTGCCGGTCAGCACGGCGGCGATGATGAAGGCCTCGCCGGCGTCCAAGATCTCGACCACCGTCTCGCTGCCCTTGACCGAACCGGTCAGCCCCACCTGCCCCTCCAGCAGGACGTACAGCGCGCGGGCCTCGTCGCCCTGGCGGAACAGCGTGCGGCCGCGCGGATGACGCACCACCTTGGCCTCGGCCAGGATGGCGGGCAGCGACTCGGGCGGCAGGCCGGAGAACAGCGGCACCCGCGCCACCACGGCGATCTCCTCGGTCCGCAGTGGGCAGTCCGGCTTCGGCAGGTCGGTGAGGACGGCTCCCATCATTGTCTCCGCGCGGACGATCTGGACCACGAGGGTGACGCCGACGCCCCCGGCCGGGTTTGACCACCGTCAATCCGACGGGAAGTGAAAACGGATGATGCCGACGCCTACTAAAGAATAAGAACGGGCCCGGAAGCGGGGGAACTTCCGGACCCGTCATTTCCCGGCGCGTTCGGCAGAGCGTCGAGGGTTATGGTCATCATACTGACGGAAACTACTCGGCATAACTTTGACTTTCGTCAACGAGCAAAAAACTGTCAGCGACACCAAGTCGTCTTGACCAATGTCACGAAAAACGGTTGACCGCCGTCAAGTGCGCTGGAACCGGACGGAACGATCATGGACCCGAAGCGGAACCCGGAAGGAGCCCCCCATGGAGACCGACGCCGAAGGCTATCTCGTCGACCCCGCCGACTGGAGCGAGGACGTGGCCCGCGAACTGGCCCGCCGCGAGGGTATCACCCTGACCGACGAGCACTGGACGGTCCTGCGCTTCATGCGCGACTATCTGGACGACCACCACATCGCCCCCGATGCCCGCCACGTCATGAAGCATTTGACCCAGACCACCGGTGCCGGCCGCAATCGCGTGTTCGAACTGTTCCCCTACGGCTATGTCCAGCAGGCCTGCAAGATCGCCGGCATGCGGCGGCCCCGCGCATGGAGCACCGGATGACCCGCCACGGCGTCGAGGTGGACGGCACGTTCATCGAGACCGACGTGGAAGGCTATCTGCTCGACCGCCGCCAATGGTCCGAAGCCTTCGTCCGCGCCCAGGCGGCCAAGGAAGGCCTGGTCCTCACCGACGACCACTGGCAGGTGGTCCGGTACCTGCGCGAACACTTCCGCACCCGCGGGCGCCAGGCGCCGATCCCTCAGATGATCAAGCATTTCCGGCAGGTATGGGGGCCGGACAAGGGCAACGCCGCCACCCTGTTCAAATTGTTCGAGGGCGGCGGCGGCGCCGACCGCCAGGGCTACCGGCTGGCCGGGATCGGCCGGCGGAAGGGCGAAGGCTGAGCGCGCATCGGGAGGGCGCGGCGGAACCTTCCCCGGCGCGGGGCGTTTGGCTGGACAGCAACGTCCTTGCAGGAGGAGAAACCATGCCCCTCGCCAGCCATTCGACCGCCACCATCGCCCAGGCGCTTTCGGGAATCGACTTCCCGTGCAACAAGCAGAAATTGGTGGAATACGCCCAGAAGAACAACGCCGACAGCGAGGTCGTCGACGCCATCCGCCAGATGCCGGAAGCCGAATACACCAGCATGGCGGACGTGTTCAAGGGCGTCGGCCAGAGCCAGTAGCGCCCGGGCGGGCTCGCGAAGAGAGGAGAATGGCGGAGGTCGTGCGCGCGGCCTCCGCTTCGTGCTGCTTAACCGATGGTTGCCAACGCACAGGGAGTCCGGTTACCGTCGGTGTTCACGCAACAACCAATCCCACAGGGGGGACCATGAACGTCGTGAACACCATCACCGTCGCCGACATCGCCCTCGTCGGCCTGGGCGAGGTCGGGGGCCGCTTCCTCGCGGAAATGCTGAAGCTGAAGGAGCGTGGCATCCGCGTGGTCGCCGTCGCCGAGCCCTCCGACACTCCCGGCCGCCGCCAGGCCGCCGCCGACGGCATCGCCGTCCGGTCCATGGATGAGATCGTCGCCATGGGCCATGCGGTGGACGTCATCTTCGACCTTACCGGCGTGCCGTCGGTGCGCAAGCAACTGCGCGAAAAGATGCAGGAAACCGGCAACCGCCACACCATCATCGCCCCCGAGACGATGGCGCGCATGCTGTGGGCGGTGGTCAGCGAGGACCACCTGATCGGCGGCCACGGCGATCGCGGATATTAGGGTTCCGCGCGCAATTCCGTCGGGGCGCGGAACGAGAAGTTGGCGGGCGCCGCCATCACGGCGGCGCGGGCGCGGCCCAGCCGCGTCTTGAGGTCGGCGGGCAGGCGGTTCTCGCCGCCACCGGCGCGGGCGATCTCGACCAGCGAGGGGATGCCCTTCTCGCCGCCGGTGACACGGGCGCCGTTGCGCTCGGCGGCGTGCAGCAGGTCGCGGATCAAGGTGCGCTTGCACGCCGCCACCGCCTGCCGCGCGCCTGCAAGGGCGCCGTCCTGGCCCAGGGGCGCGAACACGGTCACCCGGTGATGCGGGTCGATGCCGTGCGGCGACAGGTGGCCATAGGCCGACAGTTCGACCTCGACACCGCTGGCGGCCAGTTCGCGGCCCAGCGCGCGGATGGCGGCGCGGTAGTCGGCATAGGCGGTCAGCACCTCGGCGATGGCGCCGACGTCGGCCGGCGCCGCGACGTTGACGTCGGTCGAGGTGGTCCACGGCTTCATCCGGCCCTCGGGCTGGACGCGGGCGCGGGTGCGGGCCAGGTCGGGGGCGCCCTCGCGGATGGCGCGGAAGGTTTCCATCTCCGAGCCGGACGAGAAGCCGACGCCATATTCGATCATCACGCCGCCGATGGTCTCGGTCTCGGGGTCCATCAGGCTGAACAGCACGTCGTCCACCGACTGCTCGGACCAGCCGGTGATGCAGGCCAGCATGTCGGCATTGGCGTATTCGCAGGATTGCAGCAGGCCCTGTGCCTTGGTGCGGGCCGGCTCCTGGGCGTGCTCGACGAAGGCGTCCAGCGAGTCCTTGCTGACCAGTTCGACGCCGTTGAGCACGGTGTCGCCATTGCCCAGGCGACCACCAGGGCCGGGCAGGTTCACCCGCGTCCACGGCTCCAGATAGGACAGCAGGCCGGCCACCGCGTCCACGTCGGTGCCCTGCACCGGCAGCACCAGGCCGAACTCGTTGGCGGGAACCTCGTAGAAGCGGAACACGGCCGCCGCCGCCATGCCGGTCCAGCCCTGCAGGCCCTCCACTCCATCAAGCTCCTCGCCGGACAGCAGGCGCGGTGCACCGCCGTCGGCCAGCACCACCGCCTCCAGGGTCGAGCTGGGGCGCATGCGCAAGGGGCCCATGGCGCCGGTGGCGACCACCCCGCCGACATAGGCGGAGCCCACGCTGGTCAGATCCACCAGAACCCGCGCCACCGGGCTCACATGCTCCGCGAGGGCGGCGTTGACCTGCTCGAAGGTCAGGCCGGCGCCAGCGGCGACCAGCCCCTTGTCGCGGTCGATGGCGATCTGGTTGGACTTCAGCAGCTCGGGCGGGGTCGCGGGATCGACCACCTCGGCCGCCAGCGCGCCCTTGGGCCGGATGGCGACCACGCCGGCGAAGCCTGCCACCGCCTCGGCATTGTAATCGAACGAGCCGATGGCGCTGGTCAGGCCGCCGGTGGGCATGACGGCGAAATTGGCCGCCACCGCCGCCGCCACCGCCTCGGCCACGTCGGCGGTCACCAGCAGCACGGCATCCAGCGCGCGGCCGCCATCGTCCACCAGCTCGCAGCGGGGAAGGCCGGAAAAATCGATGGACGGCGCGGAAACCGAGGTCATGCCTGGACTTACGTCGCTATGGGGCCGGGAAATGGGGGCGGACAATATCACCAACGCCCCGGTGATGAAACCGTCACGTTGCGAATGGGTGGGGCGCGCCCCCTCTTCCTACCCCAGCCACCCCCCCACTACGTAGATCAGCAGGCCCACCAGCCCGCCGACGATGGTGCCGTTGATGCGGATGTACTGGAGGTCCTTGCCGACCTGGAGCTCCAGCTTGCCGACCAGGGTGGTGGTGTCCCAGCGCGCCACCACCCCGGCGATGAAGCCGCCGATCTCGCCGCGATGGGGGATGACGTGGCGCTGGACGGCGACGCGCAGCCAGCGGTTGGCGACCGCGCGCATGGCCGGGTCGGCCTCCAAACGCTCGCCCAGTGCCAGCAGCGCCCGCTCCAGCCCGCCCTGGAGGACGCCTTGGTCCTGGGCGGCATCGGAGCGCAGCCGGCGCTTGATCTCTTCCCACAGCGAATCCAGGTAGCCCTCCAGCGCCGGATTGTCCATCACCTCGGCCTTGATGGCCTCGCCGCGCGCCCGCCAGTCGGGGTCCTCGGCCAGCCTGGCAACCCACGATTCGGCGGCGACCTGGAAGTCGCGCCGCCAGGGATGGCCGGGATCGTGCAGTTCGCGCAGGGTGTCGGCCAACCCGAACACCACCTTGTCGGCCAGTTTCTCGTCCACCCAACGCGGCAGCCACCGCCACGAGCGGTCGGCGACGCGGGCGCGGATCAGGCCCTCGTTGCGGGCCAGGAAGCCTTCGCCGGCGACGATCAGCCGGTCGAACAACGCCTGGTGGTGGCCGTGCGCCACCAAGACCGCCAGCACCCGCGAGGCCAGCGGCGCCGCGTCGACGGCGGCCAGGCCGCGCCGCACCGCGCCGTGCAGGAAGCCACGCACCCGATCGTCCTCCAACGCCTCCAGAAGTGGCGGCACCACCCCCGAGGCCCGCCGCGCCGCCCGGGCGGCGTTCTCGGGCCGGGCCAGCCAGCGGGCCAGCCGGCCCGCCGGGTCCAGGCTGTCCAGCTTGGCCGAGACCACGTCGGGGGCCAGGAAATTGTTGCAGATGAACGCCCCCAGCGAGTCGCCGATGCGCTGCTTGTTGCGCGGGATGATGGCGGTGTGCGGGATCGGCAGGCCGAACGGGCGGCGGAACAGCGCCACCACCGCGAACCAGTCTGCCACTGCGCCGACCATGGCCGCCTCGGCGAAGGCGCGGGCATAGGCCAGCCAAGGCCAGCGGTCGACAAGCTGGCCGGTGGCCACGAAGACGGCCAGCATCAGCACCAGCAATCCGGTGGCGATCCACCGCATCCGGGCGTATTCGGCGGCCCGCGCATGGGCGGCGGCGTTCCACGCCGGCTCGTCCAGCCGCCTGGGAGAAACCGTCACCTCCTTGGAATCGCCCGACGAGGCAGCCATGTCATGACCAGGGGACAGAGGGAACAGAGGACCGGCCGCCGTGCAAATCGAGATCCTGGAGGCCGTTACGCAGGCCGACGCCGCCGAATGGGACGCCCTGGCCGGACCCGACAACCCCTTCGTCACCCACGATTTCCTGCGCGCGCTGGAGCAGTCGGGCTCGGTCACGGCCCGCACCGGCTGGCTTCCCCGCCATTTGGTGGCGCGCGACGAGTCCGGCAAGATGGCGGCCTGCGCGCCGCTCTACGTGAAGGGTCATTCCTACGGCGAGTACGTGTTCGACTGGGGCTGGGCCGAAGCCTATCAGAGGGCCGGCGGCCGCTACTACCCCAAGCTCCAATGCGCGGTCCCCTTCACCCCGGTCGCCGGGCCGCGCCTGATGGGCGACGCGCCGGTGCTGGCCGGGGCCATGGTGGCGATGGCGCGCCAGGCGGGCCTGTCCTCGGTCCACGTCACCTTTCCCGAGGCGGCGGCGCTGCCGGCACTGGAGGCGGCCGGCTTCCTGCCCCGCATGGGCCTGCAATACCACTGGTGCAACCGGGGCTACGCCCACTTCGACGACTTCCTGGCCGACCTGTCCAGCCGCAAGCGAAAGCAGGTCCGCAAGGAGCGCGAGGCGGTTGCCCGCCAAGGCCTGGCGGTGACCACCCTGGTCGGGGCCGAGGTCAAGGCGCGGCACTGGGACGCCTTCCACCGCTTCCATTCGCTGGTGGTGGACCGCAAATGGGGCTCGCCCTACCTGACGCGTGCCTTCTTCGACCTGCTGTCGGCATCGCCCCTGGGCGAGCGGGTGGTGCTGGTGTGGGTCGAGGAGGACGGCCAGCCGCTGGCCGCCGCCTTCAACATGCTGGGCGGCGACACCCTCTACGGCCGCAGTTGGGGCACCCGCCGCGAAGCGCCGTTCCTGCATTTCGAGGCCTGCTACTACCGCGCCCTCGACTTCGCCATCGCCCACGGCCTGGCCCGGGTCGAGGCCGGCGCCCAGGGCGAACACAAGGTCAGCCGGGGATATCTGCCCGTACCCACTTGGTCGGCCCACTGGATCGCCGACCCCGCCCTGCGCCGCCCCGTCGAGCGCTTCCTGGCCGCCGAGCGGCAGGCCATCGCCGCCGAGATCGAAGAAATGTCCGACGGCGGTCCATTCCGCGGTGGCGGGCATCCCTGCCCCGCGCCAACGTCATGACTTGACCGTGGGGCAACGGGCGTAGACTGGTCTGCGAGAAGGACGTCACAGCCAGGGGAAACGGCCATGGACGACTTCGGACGCCTAGTCGTGCTGATGATCGAGCCGCACCAGCTGGTCCGCAGGATCATGCGCGACATCCTGCGGGTGATCGGGGTCGGCGAGACCCACGCCGTGGACACCATCGAGGACGCCTATGGCTGGCTGAAGACCAGCCACGCCGACGTGGTGATGGTGGACTGGTCTTCGGCCACCGACGCCATGGGGTTGTTGCGGCTGCTGCGGGCCGAGGACAGCCCCAACCCCTATGTGCCGGTGATCGTGGTTTCCGCCTTCGGCGACCGCGAGCACGTGCGCGAGGCACGGGACGCCGGCGCCGACGAATACATGCTCAAGCCCTTCGCCCCCCAGACGGTGGTGGCACGCATGCGGGCCATCGTCGAGCACCCCCGGCTGTTCGTGAAGGCCGAGCAGTTCGCCGGTCCCGACCGCCGCCGCCACCGCAGCCTCGATTTCCCCGGCCCGGAACGCCGCCGCGAAACCCATTTCGTCGACCGCCGCTTCCACGCCCAGAGCTTCGCCGGACCCGACCGCAGGCGCCGGCGCCCGTTGCAGGCGGTCAAGCGCGCGCCTTCACCCGCTCCCCAGCAGCCCCCCGTCCAGCATTAGGAACGACGCCATGGTGTCCGTCATCCCGCCGCCCGGCCCCACCACCCCCGATTTCAGCGGCTGCCGCGCCCTGGTGGTCGAGCCCGACCCGCCCAACCGGCGGCTGCTGTCGCACATGCTGACCAGCATGGGCGTCGGCCACCTGGAAGGTTGCTCCACCATTCGCGACGCATGGCGCTCGCTGGCCGAGGACCGCTTCAACGTGCTGTTCCTCGACTGGTCTTCCGAGCTGGACGCGGTGGCCTTCCTCAAGGCGCTGCGGAGCCTGTCCAATCCGCACCGCATGCTGCCGGTGGTGGTTACCACCGGGTTCGTCGAGGGCCACTACCTGTCGCGGCTGGCCGAGGCGGGTGTCAACGAGGTGGTCCTGAAGCCTTATTGCAACGAGACGGTCGGTCACCGGTTGGCGTCGCTGCTGCACGATCCGCGCATGTTCATTCACTGCGACAGCTATTTCGGTCCTGACCGTCGCCGTCGCCGACTGCCGTTCGACGGCCCCGAGCGGCGGGCGCACCAGAACTGGCGCGGCACCGACCGTCGCCGGGAAACCGGCGACCCGCCCGGAGGCGAGCGGCGCCAGGGCTGGCCGGGCTACGTTCCGGCCGACCGACGCGCGTCGCCGCGCGGCCCCTTGGACTGACGTCTTGCACACCAACCGCCCACCCCCCACGTGAGAGGCAGAGACCTATCACCTGGGGGGTATGCCATGCCCGTCATCGTTCCCACGCCCAACCGCTCGGTCGATCTCGGCCGCTGCCATCCGCTGGTCGTCGCCCCCTATTCCAGCAACCGGCGCCTCTTGCGCGACATCCTCAACGACCTTGGCGTCGGCAGCGTCGAATCCTGCGCCGACATTCCGGAGGCTTGGGACATCCTGTGCGGCGGCCTGCGCAACATGCTGTTCATCGACTGGTCGGACCATACCGACGCCGTCAACTTCCTCAGGATGCTGCGCATCCCCAGCAACCCGTTGCGCTTCCTGCCGGTGGTGGTGTTCTCGGCCTATGGCGACATGGACCATGTATCCCTGTCCCGTGACAGCGGGGCCACCGAGTTCATGCTGCGGCCGTTCTCCAAGGAGGTCGTGGCCAGCCGCCTGCGCTCGATCACCCAGGCCCCGCGCCTGTTCGTGCAGTCGGATGACTTCTTCGGTCCCGACCGCCGCCGCCGCCGCGCCGACTTCAGTGGCCCCGAACGCCGCCGGCATGCCAACTGGCGGGCCGCTGACCGCCGGACCCGCCTCGACGAGTGGAGCGGCGTGGAGCGCCGCCAGGGCCTGCCCGGCTTCCGCGAGGCCGAACGCCGCGGCCACGGCCGCTTCAACTGAGGATGCCGAAGAACATCCTGAGCGAGGTCAGGCCCAGGAACACCGCGAACACCCGCCGCAGCACGCGGGTGTCGAGCTTGTGGGCAAGCTTGGCCCCCACCGGCGCCAGCAGCATGGAGGTGGGCGCGATCAGCACCAGGCCGAGAAGGCTGACATAGCCCAGGCTGGCAGGCGGGCGGCCCGGCACGTCCCAGCCACCGACCACGAATCCCAGTGTCCCCGGCACCCCGATCAGGAAGCCCATGGCCGCGGCCGTGCCCACCGCGCGGTGGACCGGATAGCCGTACATGGTCATCACCGGCACCGTCATGGTGCCGCCGCCGATGCCCATCATCGCCGACAGCGTGCCGATGACGGTGCCGATGGCAATACGGCCGGCCCCCCTGGGCAACTGGCTGCCCAGCGTCCAGTGGGGGCTGCCGAAGGCGATCTGCGCGGCCACCACCAGCGCCACCGAGGCGAACACCGCCGTCAGCACCGGTCCCCTGGTCGACGCAGCGATCGCCGAGCCCAGCAGCACGCCGGCGATGATGACCGGGCCGTAGCTCCTGAGGAAGTCGGCGTCCACCGTCCCTTTCTTCCAGTGCGCCGAAGCCGAGGACCAGGCGGTGGCGACGATGGTCGCCAGCGAGGTGCCCACCGCGACTTTCATCCGCACCGCTTCGTCCACGCCGAGATGGGTGAACAGGTAATAGAGCACCGGCACCACCACGATGCCGCCACCCACCCCCAGCAGGCCGGCGATGACGCCGGCGCCCGCCCCGGCGACCAGCAGCAGGGCGGCGAAGGGCAGCAGGTCGAGGAGATCGGCGGGCATGGCGGCTCCGGGGCGACGGTCGGGAGCCACCACACAACCACCGAAGCGGCGGGGACTGCAAGCCCGTCGCGGTTGATGATATTGTCGCCGCGACGTTGGTGCAGGAGGGGGCATGGCCGACGACGGGCCGACGCCGGAACAGCAGGCCGATTACCTGGTGCGCAAGTTGGAACAGACCATCCGCGACAACCGCACGGTGCGCGGGATGTCCTTCGCCACCTGGCAGGCCATCGCCCGCGAGGAGATCGCCAATGCGATCCGCTCGGCGGAGAGGCGCCATGTCGTCCACGACCGCACCGTCAACCGGCTGGTGCTGGTGGCATCGTCGGCGCTGGTCAGCATCGGTTTCTGGGGCGCGGTGGTGGCGGTGGACCGCGCCTATGGCGGCCCGGCGGCGCTGGTGGCGCTGGGGGCCGGCCTTGCACTGTTCGCGGTGGCCGCGGATTGGGGCATCAAGCGCGCCACCGGCCGGTGGATGAAGAAGAGGCGCGACGAGCGCCTAGCCCGCATCGAGGACCTGGACCGACGCATCAAGCGGCTGGAGACCGATTTGAAGAAGAAGCACGACCGCCTGAAGGACAAGCTGGAAGAGGTGGGGCCGCTATGAGGCGCGCGCTGATCGTCATCGCCGTGGTGGTCGCCGCGCTGGCCGCGCTGGCCTGGACCCGCCCGGCGGCGGTGGAGGCGCTGCTGGTGCTGGAGGACCTGGCGTCCGGACCGCTGCCCAGCTTCCTCAAGACCGTCACCCCCCGCCCCGAGCGGCGTGCGGTGAGTTTCGCCGGCGGCTCCGGCGACCTCTATCTGCCCGGCGAGACGGCTGGTGCCGGCATCGTGCTGGTGCCGGGGGCCGCCCGCGAGGGCAAGGACGATCCCCGCTTGGTCGCCCTGGCCACCACTCTGGCCCGCGCCCGCTTCGTGGTGCTGGTGCCCGACATCGCCTCGCTGCGCGAACTGGCGGTCTCGGCCGACGACCGCCGGCCCATCGCCGATGCCGCCCGCTATCTGGCGGGCGAACGCGGCAAGGACCGCGTCGGCGTGGCCGCCATCTCCTACGCGGTGGCCCCGGCGGTGCTGGCGGCCCTCGACGAACCCGGCATCGACTTCGTGGTCGGCATCGGCGGCGTCTACGACCTGGAGGCGGTGGTGACCTTCTTCACCACCGGCTACTACCGGGTATCCCCCGGCCAGGACTGGCGGACCATGCGCCCCAATGCCTACGGCAAATGGGTGTTCATCGCCGCCAACGCCGGCCGCATGGAGGATTCCGCCGACCGCGCCCTGCTGGCCGCCATCGCCGAGCGGAAGATGGCCGACCCCGGGGCGGCCATCGACGACCTGCGCACCGGTCTGTCCCCCCAGGGCCAGGCGGTGATGGCGCTGCTGGACAACGACGACCCGGCGCGGGTGCCGACGCTCATCCGCGCCCTGCCGCCGGCCATCGAGGGCGAGATCCGCCGCATGGACCTGGCCGAAACCGACCTGTCGCGCCTTCACGCGCGGCTGATCCTGGTGCACGGCCGCGATGATCGCATCATCCCCTGGACCGAGAGCGCCGCCCTGGCCGCCATGGCGCCGCACGCCAAGCTGGTGCTGCTGGATAACCTGGCCCATGCCGACCTGCGGCCCGGCGGCGCCATGGACGCGGCAGCGCTGTGGTGCGCGGTGCGGCGGCTGCTGGAGGAACGCGGCTAGGGGGTTGCGCTTTTGGCCTTCAGCGCGATCCACGGCACCACGTCGCGGTGGAACAAGCCGCGTTCCGAGCGCTTGAACATGGGCGGGGCGTGGTCGCCGACCACCAGGATGTCCATGGGCGGCAGGCCGGGGTCGAGGGCGAGCTCGCGGATGCCTGCCAGCACCTCTGCCCATTTGGTCATCATCGAGCAGCTCTGCGACCGCTCTTCGCCGCACTCGGCCGGCTGCGGGACCGGGTAATGGGAATCGAGGGTCAGCCAGTACACCAGGCGCGGGCCGCCGGGCCGCGCGAGTTCCGCACGGACCAGCCCCAGCATGCGATCGTCGCAATGGCCCTCGAACAGGTTGCCGCAGTAGCGACCGTCGTCCACGTCCTCGAGGAAGACCATGCGCTGGAAGCCGATCACCGGATACCACGTGCGGCGGTCAAAGAACTGGTTGGTGAAACCGTGCAGAGCCACCGTCTCGTAGCCCTGGCGGCCCAGCCGCAAGGGCAGGCACGAGGCATCCTCGGGCAGGCCGGCGCGGAAATGCAGGTAGCTGTCGTCGCGCTGGCACATCTCCCGCAGCTCCCCGGCGGTGGTGGACCCGTTGAACGGCACCGTTCCGGTGGAAACCTCGTAGCGCTCCGAGATCGCCTCGTCGACCATGACGCCGGCGAGGCGGCGATTGAGCGCGTCGTCGCGAAACTGGCCCAGGGCCTCGACCATCACCACCAGCACGGTGCGCCCCGACCCGGCCGCCGCCTCGATGCCCGACAGCCCGGTCGCGCTGGCCACCGCGCCCCCGATATCCGGCCGTAGCGCCGTCACATGGTCGGACAGCAGGCCCAACGGCTTCAGCCCATAGGTCAGTTCGCGGTTGGCGGCGACGTCGGCACCGATGGCGACGAAGGCCATGGCCATGGCGGGAAGGATCGGCTGCACCGGCCGATGCCGCCGCCGCGCCTGCATTCCCGAGAAGGCCAGCGCCAGCGTCCCGCCGGCCGAAGCGGCGGCCAACGTTCCGAGGCCGAGATAGGGCCAGTGCGAGCCGAGATGGAGGTGCACCACGTTGCCGACCGATCCCAGCATTTCCCACATGGGAATGCCGAAGATCTTGGACAGGGCGGCGATGGCGTCGATAGCGGCGGTGGCGAGGAACAGCGGCACCGCCGCCAGCGGCCCGATGATCGACCATGTCAGGCCGATCATCACGTAGAGAAGAATCACCGAAGTGCGGACGGGACAGTATTCGATGCTCAGAACCACGTAGGGCAGGTTGGGCAATACCACCCAGGTGAGAGCGAAACGTAGCGTGTTGTCCCGGAGCATCGGCAACCCTTTCCCCAACGGGGAAGGAGTACCACCCGCCGCCGCCTTGCCGCAACCGGCAGCGGAAGGTTGACACGGGGCGCCGGGCGCGTATAAAAGCCCCCTTTCATTCCCGAGAACGTGGGTGACGTGTGTGTTCACCCCGCCCCGGAGACATCCGGACCAAGGCCTATCGGGACAAACCCCAACCGGTTCGAGCCGGGACAAGCCAAAGGACATGCGATGAGCAAGCGCATCGAAGCCAAGTTCAAGATCAACCGCCGCCTGGGCGTCAACCTGTGGGGCCGCGGCAAGAGCCCGCTGGCCCGTGGCAAGGAGAACCCGCCCGGCCAGCACGGCGCCCGCCGCAAGAAGCCCTCGGACTTCGGCACCCAGCTGATGGCCAAGCAGAAGCTGAAGGGCTACTACGGCAACATCAGCGAGAAGCAGTTCCGCAAGCTGTACGACGAGGCCGTGCGCCGCCGCGGCGACACCTCCGAG
Organism: Pseudomonadota bacterium; assembly: GCA_040751765.1. Lineage (GTDB taxonomy): Bacteria > Pseudomonadota > Alphaproteobacteria > Rhodospirillales > Magnetospirillaceae > CALABS01. The sequence continues at coordinate 14,798 of JBFMHS010000309.1, forward strand.
AACCTGATCGAGCTGCTGGAGCGCCGCCTGGACGCCGTGGTCTACCGCCTGAAGTTCGCCGTGTCGCCCTTCCAGGCCCGCCAGATCGTCAACCACGGTCACATCCAGGTCAACGGCCGCCGCGTCAACATCGCCTCCTACCAGGTCAAGGACGGCGACGTGATCCAGGTGAAGCAGAAGTCCAAGGATCTCGCGATCATCCTCGAGTCGGCCCAGAGCCCCGAGCGCGACGTCCCCGACTATCTGGAAGTCGACCACAAGGACATGAAGGGCAAGTTCATCCGCGCCCCCAAGCTGACCGACGTGCCCTATCCGGTGCAGATGGAGCCCAACCTGGTCATCGAGTTCTACTCGCGCTGATCCAGCCTCCAGACGAAGATACGAAGGCCCGGCGACCCCGCCGGGCCTTTTCGCTTTTGTAAACGCGCTCTGGTTTAAGTAGCCGCGCGGCGCGCATGGCTGCCCCCACTGCGCCGTCATAACCGCACGGCGTTGGAATCTGAGACACTTTCCCCGATGGGCGTGAGGCCGAGGGGGAGGAATGGTCACACCGGTGTCCCATGGGCCGGACGATATCGACGACTGTTCGTGCGTCGAGACGTTGAAGGCTGCGGTTTCCGATCTGCGCCGGTCCAACGCGGAACTGGAACAATTCGCCTATGTGGTGTCGCACGATCTGCGCGAGCCCTTGCGCATGGTCAGCGCCTATTCCCAACTCCTCGCCAAGCGCTATGCCGGCGCCCTCGATGCCGACGGCCAGGAATTCCTCCACTACATCACCGACGGCGCCCACCGCATGGAGCGCCTGATCGACGACATCCTGACCTTCTCGCGCGTCGGCCGCTGCGCCGTGCCTCCGCAGGCCTTCCCCGCCCGGGCAGCGGTGGAGGCCGCCCTGGACGACCTGTCCACCCTGATCGCCGAGACCGGCGCCGACATCGAGGTCGGCCCGTTGCCCGAGATCGTCGCCGATCGCGGCCAGATCGAACGGCTGTTCGAGAACTTGGTCAGCAACGCCCTGAAATACCGCCGTCCCGACGCGGCGCCGGTGATCCGCATCCAGGGCCAGCGCATGGTCGACTGCTGGTGGTTCCAGGTGTCGGACAACGGCATCGGCATCGAGCCGGCCGAGCAGGACCGCGTATTCCTGGTCTTCGAGCGCCTGCACGGCCGCGAGGTTCCCGGTACCGGCCTGGGCCTGGCCATCTGCAAGAAGATCGTCGAGCGCCATGGCGGCAGCATCTGGCTGGACAGCACGCCCGGCGAGGGATCGACGTTCCACTTCACCCTGGCCCGGCGCGACGAGTGACCAAGAAAAAGCCGCCTCCCGGTCAGGAAGCGGCTTGAAGGAAATCACCGAAGTCGGCGCACCAAAGAAATGGTCGAATCCAGGCCCCGCACCGCGCGAGCCATGGGTAATATTATGTCCCCGCCC
>JBFMHS010000031.1:0-11739 GCA_040751765.1 Pseudomonadota bacterium
GCCAGCCGGCCAGCGAAACGGGATCGGCGGCGGCGGGAGCGGGCATCCCAAGGGCGACGGCCCCGGCGGCGGCGACGAAGCCGCCCCCGACCACGCCGGGCACCCACCGCGCGGCGGCGGTTGGGGCTCGTTCCCTGTGGCGGGAGGATGGCGACCTTGGCTCCAAAAGCGTCCCCCGTTAACCTTTTATTCAGCAAGCTTACCCCTTCGGCCAGTGCGGGCACAAGGTACAACACTCGCCCAAATGAACGTCGAGCCGCCGTTTAAAAGGATTAGCCTTTAATACCGAAGGAGGAGTATCTAGTTCGCCGGGGTCGGATGGTGGATCATCCACGCGAGTTCTTCCCGGCGTTGGTTTGCGCACATAAATTAGATTTCCATCAAGGAGTTGGCCCATGCGGCCCGCCATCGTCACTTTTACGGATTTCGGGGCCGAAGGGCCCTATCTGGGACAGGTGCGGGCCGCCCTGTTGCGCGAGGCGCCGACGGTGCCGGTTATCGACCTGATGGCCGACGCGCCCAGCTTCGATCCGATGGCCTCGGCCTACCTGCTCGCCGCCCTCGCTCCCGAGACGCCGCCGGGCTGCGTGGTCTTGGCGGTGGTCGATCCCGGTGTCGGCGGCGCGCGCGACCCGGTGGTGGTTGAGGCTGGCGGCCGCCTGTTCGTCGGCCCAGACAACGGCCTGTTCGAGCCCGTCATGCGCCGCGCCGATGCAATCCGCTGCTGGCGCATCGACTGGCGGCCGGCGCGGCTGTCCGCCACTTTCCACGGCCGCGACCTGTTCGCCCCCGTCGCGGGCCGCCTCGCGCGGGGGGAGGCGCCCGAGGCGGCGGGATGCACGCCGCTGGCGCCACCCCGCCGCGCCGACTGGCCCGACGACCTGGCCCGCGTGGTCTATGTCGACCACTATGGCAATGCCATGACCGGACTGCGCGCCGACGGGGTGCGATCGCTGGCGGCCGCCGGGGCCACATTGGCCTGCGCCGACCGTTTCTCGGCCGTCGCCGCCGGCCAGGCCTTCTGGTACGCCAATTCCATCGGTTTGGTGGAAATCGCCGTCAACGGTGGCTCGGCGGCGGAACGCCTGGGATTGCGTGTCGGCGACGCGGTGTCCCCGGGTACATGATCTTTGACGCCCGCCTGCGAAATAATCGATGCGGGAGGGCGGAAAAAAGATTAAGGTGAACAGCACGTAAACGTGGGAGCGCGTGGGGAATGGGGTACAAGGTGAAGTTCTGGGGCGTGCGCGGGAGCATCGCCTGTCCTTCGCCCGACCATGTGATCTATGGTGGCAATACCAGCTGCGTCGAAATAACCGTGGCGGACAATGTCATCATCCTCGACGCGGGCACGGGTATTCGCGCCCTCGGCCAGGATCTGCGGAAGCGGGGCGTCTCTTCGGCGACGCTGCTGCTGACCCATACCCACTGGGATCACATCAACGGGTTTCCCTTCTTCGCGCCGGCCTTCGATCCCAACTTCCGCTTGCGCATCATGGCCGGCCATTTGGCGGGCAAGCCCGGCGGTATCCGGGCGGTGTTGGCCAACCAGATGGAGAACCCGACCTTTCCGGTGCCGCTGACCGCCATGCGCGGCATCCTCAATTTCGATGACTTCAGTGCCGGGGAGAGTTTCGAGCTGTTTCCGGAAGTCATGCTCAAGACCGCGCCGCTGCGCCATCCCAACGGGTCGACCGCCTATCGGGTCGAGCACGGCGGCGTGTCGGTGTGCTACGTCACCGACACCGAGCATGTGCCGGGCCAGCCCGACGAGAACGTGCTGAGGCTGATCGAGGGCGCCGACCTGGTCATCTACGACAGCACCTATACCGACGCCGAATGGCCCGAGAAGATCGGCTGGGGGCACTCGACCTGGCAGGAAGGCGTCCGCCTGTCCCTGGCCGCCGGCGCCAAGCGCCTGGCCATCTTCCACCACGATCCCGACCACACCGACACCTTCATGGAGAAGCTGGAGGACGAGGCGCGGCAGATGTGGGACATGGCCATGGTCGCGCGCGACGGCATGGAACTGACGATGGCCTAAGCGGCGGCCGCCACGTCAGCACGGATTGTTCATGATCAGCCGGTGCAGCCTCTTGGTCACCGGGTCCGCCTCGCTCCACGCCTTCATCAACTCCTCGATCAGGTCGTGCCCGGGTTCGGTCGCCACCATCCGGCCGTTGACGCTCAGCGCCACACCGCGTCCCGGCAGATAGAGGGCATTGATGACGTCCCCCGCCGCTAGGTTCTGGTAATAGCGCTGGAACAGGCCGAACGGATCGCGGGCCAGGTCTTCCCGCAGGGGCTCGCGGTACTCCTCGGGGATGTCGTCAGGCAGCCAAGTGCCGTTGACGATCACCACCCGCACCAGCTTTGCCCAGGATGGATCGCTAACGGCTTGGACCGGGGCGGCGCCCGGCGGCACGTAGATGGCTGAAACATAGTGGGTGATCCAAAGGGTGTCGCGCACGCCGCAGGCCACCAGGTCGAACTGCTGTCCGCCCGCATCCAGCCGTTCGGGCAGGGTGACCCCCGCGCGCTCCACCTGCGCCAGGGCGGCGCGGGAGAGCGCTAAAAGCAACGCAAAGAGGAGCAGGACGAAGCGGGCACGAGTTACCATGCCCGACTGAACCCGCCGCTGCGGGGATGTGTTCCCTGCTAGCGCGGATAGACGCGGATGGACACCCGGCGGTTCAGCGCCTGGTTGGCCGGCAGCGGCGTGCCGTCGTCCAGGGTGTTGGGGGCGCGCGGCGCGTAGGCGCCAAACGAGGAGACCAGGATGCGGCTTTCGGGCACGCCGAAGGACACAAGCGCCCGCATGGTGGACAGCGCGCGCGCCGCCGCCAGGTCGAAGTTGGACGGGAACTGGGCGGTGGCGACCGGCACGTTGTCGGTGTGGCCCTGGATCTCGATGCGATAGTTCTCGAACCGGACATTGGCCAGGGTGGTGGCCATTTCCTTGAGCAGAGTCATGATCTCGGGCTTGAGCTCGGCCGAACCGGGCTGGAACAGCGTGCCGCCGTCCAGGTTGAGCACCAGGCCGCGGTCGTCGGTGCCGACGTCGGTGGCGTTCTGGCTGTCATAGGCGGCCACCACGTCCATCATCTCGCGCTTCATGCTCTCGATGGGCCGTTGCGGCGGCATCTTGCCGATTTCCTTGGTCATGCCCGACTGCACCGCCTCGAACAGCACGGTGTCGACCTTGGAGATGGCGGCCAGCAGGATGAAAAAACACAACAGCAGGGTGACCATGTCACCATAGGTGCCCATCCAGCTTTCGTCGACGGGCGGCGGTCCGCCCTTGCGGTCCAACAGGCTCATTTCTTCATCTGCCGGTCGATGTCGAAGTGGATGGCCGGGTCGAGGAAGCTGTTCATGGCGTCCTGGATGAAGCGCGGGCTCTTGCGCTCGGCCAGCAGCGACAGGCCCTCGGCGACGAGGTAGTTGCGGAAGCGGACGATCTCCTCGCGCTGTTGCAGCTTGCTGGCGGCCGGCAGCAGCATCAGCCGGGGCAGCAGCACGCCATACAGGGTGGTGATCAGCGCCACCGCCATGCCCGGGCCAAGCTGCGATGGATCCGAGCCCATCTTGCCCAGCATGATGACCAGGCCGACCAGGGTGCCGATCATGCCGAAGGCCGGCGCCGTGCCGGCCATGTCGCGCAGGATGTTGGCGGGGATGGTGTTGCGCTGGAACGTGGTCTCGATCGTGTTGGACAGGATGGTGCGCACCTCGGTGCCGGTATAGCCCGAGATCACCAGGTCGACGCCGAAGCCCAGGAACTTGTCCTGCTGCTTGAGCTTGCCCACGTCGCCCTCAAGCGCGGTGATGCCCGACTTCTGGATCATGTAGCCCCAGCGGATGCAGCGGGCGACCTCGCCCTGCAGCACGCCGCGCTGGACCTTGGGCGCGAAGAAGATCGACGCCATCAGCCGAAAGGCCTGGAAGACGTACCGCGGCTCGTAGGAGATGAAGGTGGAGGCGAAGGTGCCGCCCACCACCATGATCAGCGAGGCGATGTCCAGGAAGACCAAGTAGTTGTCGGTCGCCAGGAAGATCGACCCGAAGAACAGAAAGAGGCCGCCGAGAAAGCCGATAATCGTTGTCGTCGACATGCCTATCCGTCCCCCCGCCCCGGTGGCCCTCCCGCATGGGCGGCTTGCCGGGAAGCAACTGTGCATCCATTTGTGCCAAAAAAGCCCTGCCCCGGCAATAGCCGTGGCCTTTGGGTGTCATCATCGGACGGACACGCCGGATGCTTGCCGTCGCCGACACGCAACTGTGGAGCCACCTCGCCGCCGGCCTGCTGGTGGCGGCCATGGCCGCATGGCTGGCTTGGATTGTCCGCGCCGGGCGCCGCCGGGCCAAGCGCGCACGGTCGTTGCTGACCCTTCAAGGGGCGGCGATGGAATCAGCCATGGACGCCATCCTCATCGCCGACAGGGCCGGTCGGCTGGTGTGGTGCAACCGGGCCTTCGAGCGCCTGACCGGCTGGTCCGCCGCGGATGCGGTGGGGCGGGGCGCGCGCCGCCTGCTTCAGGGCGACCGCACCGCCGAGGAGCCGCTGCGACGCCTGCGCGAATGCGTGGCCGCTGGCCGGCCGTGGCGCGGCGAGGTGGAGTTGTCGCGCCGCGACGGCGGCGCCATCGTCGCCGACGTCACCGTAACCCCGGTGCGCGAGGACGGCGGGGCCGACGGGCACTATGTCGCGGTGTTGAGCGACGTCACCGAGCGCCGCCGTGCCGAGGAGCGCATCCATTTCCTGTCCAGCTACGATCCGCTGACCTCGCTGCCCAACCGGCTGCTGTTCCACGACCGCCTGGAACGCGCCGTCGCCCGCGCCACCACCGAGAACCAGACGCTGGCGGTGCTGTTCCTCGACCTCGACGACTTCTCCCGCGTCAACGACCTGATGGGGCACGATTGCGGCGACCGGCTGCTGGTGGTGGTGGTCGACCGCCTGCTGGCCGCCGCCGCCGGGGTGGAGCTGGTGGCGCGCCTGGGGGGCGATGAGTTCGGGCTGCTGCTTTCGGCCGACGCCACCGCCGATGCCGCCGCGCGCACCGCCCAGGCGGTGATCGAGGCGGTCACCCGACCCTACGACGTCGACGGCCACGCGGTCCATCTGGGCGCAAGCGTGGGCATCACCCTGTTCCCGGGCGACGGCGCCGATGCCCGCGTGCTGATGAAGAACGCCGACGTCGCCATGTATCGCGCCCTGCGCGAGACGCCGGGCGGCTTCCGGTTCTTCTCGGCGACCATGGACAGCGAACTCGCGGCGCGGCGCAAACTGGAGAACGACCTGCGCCGGGCCGTCGCCCGGGGCGAGCTGGAGCTTCTGTACCAGCCCATCGTCGCCACCGGCAGCCGGCGCATCATCGGGCTGGAGGCGCTGTTGCGGTGGAACCGCGACGGCACCGTGGTGCTGCCCGACGAATTCATCGCCCTGGCCGAGGAGACCGGGGTGATCGGCCCCATCGGCGAGTGGGCGCTGGCAGAGGCTTGCCGCCAGTCCCGGCTGTGGTCCGAGGACGGCCTGCCGGCGGTGCCGGTGGCGGTCAACGTCTCGGCGGTGCAGATGCGCGGCGACGGCTTTGTCGAACGGTTGCGCGATACCCTGCGCGTGGCGCGGCTGCCGGCGGGGAGGCTGGAGATCGAGCTGACCGAGAGCGCCGTTCTCGACGACCCCGAGCAGGCCGAGCGGCGGCTGGCGGCGATCAAGGAACTGGGGGTCAGGGTGGCGGTGGACGATTTCGGCACCGGCTATTCCTCGCTTGCCCGGCTCAAGCGCTTTCCCGTCGACAAGCTTAAGATCGACAAGTCGTTCGTCGCCGACCTGGAATCCAATGCCGACGACGCCGCCATCGCCCGCGCGGTGGTTTCACTGGCGCATGGGCTCGGCATCCAGGTGGTGTCGGAAGGCGTGGAGACCGAGGGCCAGTTGCGCTATCTTGAGGAAGAGGGGTGCGACGCCGTCCAGGGCTACCTTTTCAGCGCGCCGGTCGGTGCCGCCAGGGCGACCGAGCTGTTGCGGAAGGGGGGATTTCCGGCATGACCCACGACATCCGCCATTGGCACGCGATCCCGCCGGATCAGACTCTGGAAGGGCTGGACGGCTCCCGCCATGGTCTATCCTCGCGCGAGGCGGCGGACCGGCTGACCCGCCACGGCCGCAACGAATTGCCGCCGCCGCCCAGGCGCGGCGCCCTGAGGCGCTTGGCGGCGCAATTCGACAACGTGCTGATCTACGTGCTCCTGGCCGCCGCCGGGGTGACGGCTCTGCTGGCCCATTGGGTCGATACCGGGGTGATCCTGGGCGTGGTGGTCATCAACGCCATCATCGGATTCCTCCAGGAAGGCAAGGCCGAACGGGCGCTCGACGCCATCCGGGGCCTGCTGGCCCCGCGCGCGCTGGTCCTGCGTGACGGCCACCGGGTGGCGGTGGCGGCGGCCGAACTGGTGCCCGGTGACGTGGTGGTGCTGCAGTCGGGCGACCGCGTGCCGGCCGACCTGCGCCTGATCGCCGCCAAGGGGCTGCGGGTGCAGGAGGCGGCGCTGACCGGCGAATCCGAGGCGGTGGGCAAGGATGTCGCCGCCGTCCCCGAGGACGCCCCCCTGGGCGACCGCGCCTCCATGGCCTTTTCAGGCACGCTGGTGGTGCAGGGGCAGGGGCAGGGGGTGGTGGTGGGCACCGGCATCGACACCGAGCTGGGCCGCATCGGTGCCCTGCTGGCCGGGGTCGAGCAACTCGAGACGCCACTGGTCCGTCAGCTCGACCGCTTCGCCAAGCAGCTCAGCGCCGCCATCGTGGCGCTGGCCGTGCTGACCTTCGCGGTCGGATTCCTGGTCCACGGCTATGGCCCGGCCGAGATGTTTCTGGCCGCCGTTGGACTGGCGGTGGCGGCCATCCCCGAGGGCCTGCCGGCCATCGTCACCATCACCCTGGCCATCGGAGTTGAGGGCATGGCCCGGCGCGCCGCCATCGTCCGTAGGCTGCCGGCGGTCGAGACCCTGGGCGCGGTGACCGTCATCTGCTCCGACAAGACCGGCACGCTGACCTGCAACCAGATGACCGTCGAGACGGTGGCGGTGGCCGGTGCCACGCTGTCGGTGTCGGGGGCGGGCTATGACCCCGACGGCGGGCTGGCCGACGGCGATGGCGACGTCACCGCCGAGGACCTGCCGCCGCTGGCCCGTCTGGCCAGGGTGGCGGTGCTGTGCAACGACGCCGACCTGCACCGTTCCGAGGACGGTGGCTGGGTCATGAGCGGCGATCCCACCGAGGGAGCGCTGGTGGTGCTGGCCCGCAAGGCCGGCGCCGATCCCGACGAGCTGCGCCGCCAGTGGCGGCGGGTCGACCTGATCCCGTTCGAATCCGAACACCGCTTCATGGCGACGCTGGACCACGACCACGACGGCCACGCCCTGATCCTGGTGAAGGGCGCGCCCGAGGCGGTGCTGCCGCGCTGCATGCGCCAGGCCGGCCGCGACGGCGACGAGGACGTGGACGTCCAGGCCTGGCACCAGGCGGTGGAGGACATCGCCGCCCGTGGCCAGCGGGCGCTGGCGCTGGCCGAGCGGCGGGTGACCGACGACATGGTGGAGCTGACCCACGAGGACGTCCATTCCGGCCTGGTGCTGCTGGGGGTGGTCGGCATCGCCGACCCGCCACGCCCCGAGGCCATCGCCGCGGTGGTCCGTTGCCATGACGCCGGCATCCGGGTCAAGATGATCACCGGCGACCACGCCGCCACCGCCGGCGCCATCGCCGCCCGCATGGGCCTGGCCAGTTCGCCGGTCATCACCGGAAGCGAGATCGACGGTGCCGACGACGACCAGCTGCGGATGATGGCGGCGCGGGCCGAGGTGTTCGCCCGTGCCTCGCCCGAGCACAAGCTGCGGCTGGTCCAGGCGTTGCAGGCAGAGGGCCAAGTGGTCGCCATGACCGGCGACGGGGTCAACGACGCCCCGGCGCTCAGGCGCGCCGACGTGGGCGTCGCCATGGGACTGGGCGGCACCGAGGCGGCCAAGGAGGCCTCCGAGATCGTCCTGGGCGACGACAACTTCGCCACCATCGCGGTGGCGGTCGAGGAAGGCCGGCGCATCTACGACAACATCAAGAAGGCCATCGTCTTCATCCTGCCCACCAACGGCGGCGAGGCCTTCACCATCGTGATGGCGATCATTCTGGGGCGGATGCTGCCCATCACGCCGGTGCAGATCCTATGGGTGAACATGATCACCGCCGTCACTCTGGCCCTGGCCCTGGCCTTTTCGCCGGCCGAACCCGACGTGATGGCGCGGCGCCCGCGCGACCCGGCCAAGCCGCTGTTGACGCGGTTCCTGGTCTGGCGCATCGCCTATGTCACCGTGCTGCTGGTGGCGGGGACCTTCGGCTTGTTCGTGTGGGCGCGCGAGTCCGGCGCCGACATCGAGCTGGCCCGCACCCTGGCGGTCAACGTGCTGGTGGCCGGAGAGGCGGGCTACCTTCTTAACATGCGCTGGTTGATTGCGCCGGTTCTCAACCGTCAGGGCTTGCTGGGCGACCGCATCGCGCTGGGAGCGATCGTGGTGGTGATGGCGTTCCAAGCGCTGTTCACCCATTGGGGTCCCATGCAGGCCCTGTTCGGCACCGCCGACCTTGAGCCGCTGCACTGGGTGGTGGTGGCCGGTTTCGGCATCGCCATCCTGCTGGCGGTCGAGGCTGAGAAGCTGGTGGTGCGGCGGCTGCGGCGGTGAAGAGTCTCGCCATCCTGCTGGCGCTGCTGCTGGCGCCCGGCGTGGCCCGCGCGGACCAGCGGGTGGAAATGCTGTTCTTCTTCTCCGATGGCTGTCCCCACTGCGAAGAGGCGGCTCCGGTGGTCGACGCGCTGGAAGCGGCGCGGCCGTGGCTGGAGGTCCGTCGGCTGGAAGTGGGCGATCCCTCCAACGCGGTGCTTTACGAGGCCGAGGCAGCGCGGATGGGCCGCTCCGCCGCCTATGTGCCCGCCTTCCTGTTCTGCGGTGAGATGTATGTGGGCTATTCCCGCTCCACCGGCATGATGCTGGCCGGTCGGCTCGATGCCTGCCACGCCGGGCTGGCGCCGGAGCCGGAGCAGGGGCCGGGGACGCTGGCGGTGCCCTGGCTGGGCGAGGTGGATGCCACGGAGGCGTCGCTGCCGCTGCTGACCGTGCTTCTCGCCGCCGCCGACTCCTTCAACCCTTGTGCCTTCTTCGTACTGCTGTCGCTGCTCAGCCTGATGGTCAATGCGCGCGGCCGCTTCCGCATGGCGCTGGTCGGCGGAGTGTTCGTGGCGGTGTCGGGACTGGCCTATTTCGCCTTCATGGCGGCGTGGCTGACGCTGTTCGTGGTGGTGGCGGCCCTGCCATGGGTGACCGCCGCCGCCGGTGTGCTGGCGCTGGCCATCGGCCTGCTGGACCTCAAGGATGCCGTGGCTCCCCGGCTGGGCGGCGCCAGCCTGTCCATTCCCAAGGCGGCTCGCCTGGGCCTGTTCGAGCGCATGCGGCGGCTGGTGGCGGCGCCGTCGACCGTGGCGGCGCTGGCGGGGACGATGGTGCTGGCCGCCGTCGCCAACGCCTACGAGCTGCTGTGCACCGCCGGCTTCCCCATGGTCTATACCCGCCTGCTGACCCTGCGGTTCGGCGCCGAAGGGCCGCACTGGCCTTGGCTTGCACTCTACGCCCTGGTCTATGTCCTGCCGCTTCTCGCCATCGTCGCGGCTTTCGTCGCCACCATGGGGCGCCGGAAGCTGGCCGAGGGCGAGGGGCGGGCGCTGAAGGCGGGGGCGGGGACCATGATGGCAGCCATGGGCGGGCTGCTATTGGCGGCGCCCGACCGTCTCCAGGATCCGCTGACCGCGGCGGCGCTGGTGACGGTCGCGGTTGCGGCGGCGGGGGTGGTGAGGCTCAGGTCGTGAACCGCCACGCCAGCGCCGCGGCGGCGGCGAGCGCCGCCACGGCCAGCCACCAACCCCATGCTCCCCGCCTCTCGGCATAGGGGTCCTTGAGCGAGCGCTGGGCGCCCCTGGGCAGGCGCCCCAGCGCGGTCAGCGAGCCGCCGAAGGGGATGTTGATGCGGGCGCGGGCGTTGACCGCCCAGCCGGTGGCGTCGAGGATCGGGGCGAGGTTGCGCTGGCGCAGCTTGATGGCGGCGATGGCCATGGACGGTCCAGACACCGCCAGCACCAGGCCGGCCAGGGCCAGCGGCATCTGCCACCACGCCAGATTTAGGAACCCGGTGACCACCGAGGCGACGGCGGTGCCGATGGCGCCCACCGCCAGGCCGAGGGCGGCGAAGATGCCGGCGAACTTGCCGGCATCGAAGGCCTGGGCGGGGGCCTTCTGCAAATCGGTCTGCACCGCCTTGGCCTTGGCGGCCGCCACCTTCTCGATCTGCTCGCCAACGAACCGCGCCAGCTGGCGGTAGGGCGACCAGAAGGCCTGGCGGATGCTGATCGGATGCTCGACGATCTTGACCACGGTGGCGTCCCAGTCGCGGCCGGAGCGGTCGTAGAACACGCCGTTGCGCCCGACCATCAACTGGTCGCCGTCGCCGGCGGTGAAGGCGGCGGCGATGAACTGCTTCTCGTCGCTGCCCCGGCGGCGGCATTCGCAATAGACCAGGAAGATGCGCGACAGCGTCGCCAGCACCGCGTGCTTGACCGGGTCCTCGACCCGCACGCAGAGGTCGGCGCCGCGCCCATCGAGATACAGGGTGCCGGCCTGGAAGATGGCCTTATCCTGGCGGCCGTAGAATTCGCCGAAGCTGACGAAGTTGTTGACCAGCCGGAACAGGTCGCGCTTGAGCAGCAGCAGGCGGGCGACGTCGTCGATGGCCTCGGCTTCGTCGGCGACCGCCTTGTCCTCGGCGATCAGCGCGTTCACCGTCGCCCGGCTGTCGGAGGCGGCGATCTCCAGTATGCGCGCCGGGGGCAGGATGGAGGCCGGGCTGTCCGGCCGCCGCGCCAGCCACTCGCGATGGCGGGCGAAGCGCTGCTTGATGTCGGCCCACTGCTCCTCGGTGAGGTCGCGGCGCTGCCCCAGCAGCGGCTCGACCACCTGGTCGCGGAAGGCGGCCATGCGCTCGGTCCAGGCGGGGTTGAGCCCGTCGGCCAGCGGAAGTGCCGCATAGGGCGCCACGGCGGCCAGCGGCAGGGGCTCGACGGCGGCGACGCTGTCGTCGAAGTCCAGCCCGGCCAGGGGCGTGAAGAATTCTGGCGGCGGGTTGACGGCCTGGGCGGCGGCGCTGGAGTATCCGGCCAGCCGGCAGCGCATGAAATAGCCGTCGATCTTCTCGCGCACCGCCTCCAGGGCATCGCCCGAGGCGGCCCAGGCGGCGTCGCCCCCGTCCTCCAGCCAGCGCGCGGTGCGCTCGACGGCGTCGAAGAAGGCGTCGGCGCGGGCCTGGTCGATCCCAGGCTCGCCGGAACGGTCGGTCTCGGAGCCGCAGCAGCGGATGATGTCGGCGATCAGCGCCTTGGTGGCATCGTCACCGGCCACCGCCGCCGGCACCACGCCATCGCCGTTGAAGCGGGTCTGGGCGAAGATCTTCTGGGTGTCCAGTGTGTCGGCCAGAGCGATGACCGTGTCGTCGCCACGCCCCAGGCTGGCCAGGATGCGCCGAGCCGAGGCCAGCACCCGCGCCCCCTCGCGCGTCGTCCCGTCGATGGCGCTCAGCGGCAGGCTGTCGCCCGGCCGCGCCAGTTCCTCGGGATCGGTCAGCACCCGGCGCAGCCAGCG
>JBFMHS010000310.1:0-3867 GCA_040751765.1 Pseudomonadota bacterium
CCGCCTGCTCTTGGGCTTCGATCCCGGCCAGAAGACCGGAAGCGATGTTGCGGTTGATGTTGACCAGAGCCTCGATGTGCTTGACTTCGGGCTCGATCAAAGCCTCGACCGAGTACTTGTCGATAAACTGACAGAGACTCAGGAGATTCGAGCGGATTTCGGCAGGAATGGATTCGTCCGCCGACAGGTCAGCCTGGAAGATCGTCCACAGGCGCCAGTTCAGGCGGATCCCCTCTTTCATCGCCCGCTTCGGCTCGGGAGAGTCCACGCTGTCAGCCATTCGGCGCGCGGCCTCGATCAAAGCCCAAGCCTCGGTGTAGCCCGGAGCCCTGCCCTGCTGCGGCGCATTGTTGTAGGGGTTCGTCGCCATGATTGCTCCAACCGTTTGATGATCAATGATCCCCGCCTTCTGCCGGGATCCTGGCCCCTTAACGGTAGGCCAATTAGGTAAACATATTGATAACGGAGCCCTTCTCCATGTCGGGCGGCAGGAACATCTGCTTCGCCATCTGCTCCGCCATCGACTGGCTGCCCTCGAAGGCGATCGAAAGCGACTTCAGCAAAACCGCGTACTGGTCTTGCAGCTCTTGGATTTCCTGGGCCTTGTCGGCGGAGTCCTCCGCCTTGACGGCCTCGATCTGCATCTTGATGGCGGTGAGATCCTTGGCCGCGGTATCGTGAGCGCTGGCGGCCAGGTCGGCCTTCACCTCCATCACCGAGAAGGACTGCGCGACCCTGGTGATGGCATCGTTGACCGCCGCGCTCGCTTCAGCGGCATCGGCGAAATCGGCATAGCTGGTGACCTTGACCCATTCTCCGTCCCGCTGGACGCGGACAACCCCGTTCTCCTTGAGATCGGCGACGCCATCGGGGGTCAGGACTCCGATGACCGTTCCATCGATGACCTTGGTCAAGTCGATGGTCTGGTTCAACTTCCGGAGCAGGGCATCGAAGTCGGACGGATCAGTGGCGGCCGCGCCCAGCAACCCCTGAAGGTCGTCAAGATCGCCCGACACGCTGTCGAGGGAATTGTAGGCGCGCGCAACCTCGCCGCGGAAGTTGCCGAGGGCCGCCTCGAGATAGGTCAGGCGACTCCGCTCCAGCAAGAGGAACGCGTCGACGCGATTGCCGCCACTGTTGTTGAGTTCGGTGATCTGCTTGTTGAGGCGATCGATCAGCGTGTTCTGAAGATTGGCGAACTGCAACTCGAACGCCGGCCGACCTGCCATGCTGGCGGTCAACGCCAAGCCGGACGCCAGTCCATTGCTCGAAAATAGGTCAAGAACACCAACCATTTCGGCAGTCCTCCGCTTTTAACATACCTCTTCCGGAGACGAATCCCAAGCCTTGATTTCACACGCCACTCCCCCCAAGGCGCTCGGCGATCCTGGCAATGACCGGGGCCCAATCCCCCACCTGCTCCTGCCGGAAAAGCCGGACGGTCGGATACCACGGGCATTTGTCGCCAACGCCCCCCCACCGCCAGTCTGGCCTGGCAGGTATCAGCAGCCAGGCCGGCAGGCCGAGCGCGCCGGCGCAGTGTATCGTGGAGGTGTCGGCCGAGATCACGAGATCCATGGCCTTCATGGCCGCGGCGGTATCGGCGAAATCGGCGACGTCTCCGGCGAGGTCGACCACGCCGTGCCTGCGCATCGACACGGCGTCGGGCCCGGCATCCATCTGCAACGAGAAGAACGTCCAGCCATCCCGCGCAACGACAGGCTCGAATGCCGCGAAATCCAGTGAACGCAGCGTGTCCATCGAGTAAGCCGAGTTTCCGCGCCATATCAGCGCCGCCTTCCGGCCGCCGCGCGAAAGGCGCGCGACCTTCTCCTTCCACTCCGCTTCGCAATCGGCGGGCGGCTGGAGATACGGCACTTCCCTGGGGACAATCATCGTCCCGCTTCCACGCAGCACGTGCCAGGGGATGCTCATCAGAGAGGCCTGGCAGTCGACCTCGGGAATTCGGCAGTCGCCGCTCAGCACCTGCTCGACTCCCGCCAAACTGAGCATCAGGCGGTGCAACGGCGGCGGCACCCATAGGAAAACGCGCATTCCCTTTGCCGCCAACCACGCCGCATAACGTGAGAAGTGGATGGTGTCGCCGAGACCCTGCTCGAACCACAGCAGGATCCTGCGGCCGGTCACGGTCCGCCCATCCCAGTCGGGCGCCAAGGCACGCATTGCCTCGATGCGGCTCCTGAGCCCGCCCCGGAAGCGCCACTCATATTCCTCGAACCCTTTGACGTAGTCCCCCAACGCAAGGGCCGTTAGCGCCAGTTCGCAATGGGCGACCACCTCCAGGTCGTCGCCAGGGGGCAGGGCACGGATCCCCCGCAAATAGGCGGCCAAGGCCTTGTCGAGACGCATCGTCATCCGATAGACCGAGGCCAGGTGGAGGCGCGCCGCCGCGTGATCCGGCTGCTCCGCCAGAACCTTGAGGAAGCATGCCTCCGCTTCGGCGTATCGCCCGTCCTTGAGGCGCGCCAGCCCCAGTCCGAGAACGGCTTCGGCGAACTCAGGGACCATGGCCAGCGCTTGGCTGTAACTATCGGCGGCTTCCCGCCACCGTTGCTGTCCCATCAAGGCGTGCCCCAAAAGAAGCAACGAACTCGCGGCGACCGGCGCGAGGACGTGCAGGCGTCTCGCCAGGTGCTCCGCCTCTTCGGCGCGGCCGAGCTTGATGGCGATCGAGGCGGCGGCATTCAGCGCCGAGAGATCGTCCGGCCGGATGTCCAGGATCGCCTTGCACGCTTCCGCCGCCGCCTTTAATTCCCCGGCGGCGAACAGGCGGAAAACCGGGGCGAGATCGGCGCCGCCGGTGCCGGCTTCGTCTGCATCATGATCCATTTGTTGGACACCCAGTCATGATCGTGAGAAGGTTTGCGCGCAGAGGGAAACGGGAATGGCGACAATCGAAGACGCATGCCTGATGGCCGTCGCCCAGGAGCTTTCCGGCCGCTGGGACTTGGCCGAGTCGACGCTGCGGCAGATACTGACCCATGTCCCCGAGCACCCGCTCACCTCGTTCCTCTATGCGACCCAACTGCTGGCGCGGGGAGACTACCTTGCCGCCTGGCCGCATTTCCTGCGACGCGTCGGCATGGAATTCTACCTCAAGAAGGCGACCACCCAGCTTCCTCGGCCTTACTGGGACGGGCGGCCGCGGCCGGACGCGACGGTCCTGATCCACACCGACCAGGGCCTCGGCGACCTCATCATGTGCGCGCGCTACATGCCATTGGTCGCCGACCGGGTGGGAAGGGCGATCTTCGTCGTCCATGAAGGGACACGTCGGCTCTTCTCGACCATCGACCGCCGGCTGGAAATCTTGGAACTCGGGGATCCGATGCCGGCCTTCGATTACCATCTGCATGCCTTTTCCTTGCCGGCGGTCTTCCGGACGATCCCGGCGACCATACCGCCCGCCACCTGCCTTCGGGCGGAGGAGCCGCTCGTCGGCCTCTGGCGACGACGCCTGGGAGCGGGTTTCAAGGTAGGGCTTTGCTGGCAGGGCAACCCCGCCCATCAACGCGACGCCGCACGGTCCATCCCGCTTCGGCTCCTCGAGCCAGTCCTGAGGGTGCCGGGAGTTCGCTTCTTCGCCCTCCAGCCGCCACCCGGCGACCGGCAATTGGCGGACCTGCCGTCCGACATCGAGGTCGAAGATTTGAGCAGCGCCCTTGCCGATCCCGACGTCATGGTGCCCGCCGCCGCCATCATCGAGTGCCTCGACCTGGTCATCAGCATCGACTCCGGCCTCGCGCACCTGGCCGGGGCCCTGGGCGCGCCGGTGTGGATTGCGCTTCCCTTCGTCGCCGACTGGCGGTGGATGCGGACCGGAGATGTCAGCCCTTGGTACCCTAC
>JBFMHS010000311.1:0-2943 GCA_040751765.1 Pseudomonadota bacterium
CTAACCACGTACGGGAGGTCCGCCATGATGCGCCGTGACCGCCTGATCAAGACCCGCAGACACGATCCCTACAAGGCCGACGCCAAGATGAAGGGGCCGGCCGTGTGCTCCGAATGCGGCGCCGTCTATCGCCTCGGGCGCTGGCACTGGGGCGCCCGCCATCGTGACGAGCCGCAGCGGCTGTGCCCGGCCTGCCGGCGCATCGCGGAGGCCTGCCCCGCCGGCATCGTCACCCTGGACGGCCCCTTTGTCGCCGAGCATCGCGCCGAGATCCTGGGCCTGCTCCACCACGAGGCCAAGATGGAGAGCGGCCGCCATCCGCTGAACCGGGTGATGAGCGTCACCGAGGCCAATGGGGCGCTGGTGCTGGAGACCACCGAGCCGCACCTGGCCGACCGCCTGGGCCGGGCGGTGGTGGCCGCCTATGCCGGCGAACTGACCCGCCGCCACGCCAAGAACGAGGCGATGCTGCGGGTCCATTGGCACCGGTAGGCGGGCCGGTGGGGGCCTCCCCGGAGGCCCCTATCGCCCGGTGCCGTGCATCTGCTCGTGCATCTGACGGTGCGCGGGGTCCTTCATGTGCTCCTCGTGAAGCTTGGGGTCGTGCATCATGCCCGGCCCCGCCATGGCGCCCGCACCCTGGACGTCGACGGTCACGGTGATGTCGCCCGCCTTCTCGAAGGCCAGGGTCAGCGGGAAGCTGTCGCCCTGCTTGAGGGGGGCGTTCAGGCCGATGAGCATGACGTGCAGGCCGCCGGGCTCCAGGGTTACCGCCTTGCCCGGGCGGATGTCGATGGCCTCGACCGGGCGCATGCGCATCACCCCTTCCATCTCCATGTGCAGGTGCAACTCCACCGTCTTCGAGACCTTGGCGTTGGCCGCCACCAGGCGGTCGGACTCGCCGCCGGTGTTGGTGATGGTCATGAAGGCGGCGCCCGTCGGCGCCTGGGCCGGGGTGGCGCGGGACCATGCCCCGGATACCGCGATCGGTCCCTTGACGGCGTCGCCGGCCAGGGCGGGGGTGGCGGCAAGGATTACTCCGGCCAGCAAGGTTCCAACCAGCGTCCTCATTTGCGATGATCTCCGATGACGTTGCTCCAATCCATCTAGGCATCATGACCACACCCACCGCAAATGATCCCGATCAACTGCCGGCCAACAACCGTCTCGCGTTGCGGCGGGTGGCGCGGGCCTGCCGCAAGGCGTCGCTGGCGACGCTGATGGCCGACGGCTCGGGCGCCCCTTATGCCTCGCTGGTGACCGTGGCGCTGGACCACGACCTGGCGCCGGTGCTGCTGCTGTCCGGGCTGTCCGACCACACCCGCAACCTGCGCGCCGACGCGCGGGTGTCGCTGCTGTTCGACGGCACCGACGGCCATCCCAATCCCCAGACCGGCCCCCGCGTCACCATCGCCGGCACCGCGGCCCCGACCGCCGACGAGGCACTCAAGCGGCGCTTCCTGGCGCGGCATCCCGGCGCCGCCATGTATGCCGGCTTCGGCGATTTCGGCTTCTGGCGGATCGCGCCGGCGCGGGCGCATTTTGTCGGCGGCTTCGGTCGCGCGGTGTGGTTCGAGGCCCCGTTCGGGCTGGAGCCGGGCGCGGTCGCGGCCCTGCGCGCCGCCGAGCCCGAGATGCTGGCCCACATGAACGATCACCACGCCGACGCCGTTGACCGCGTGGCGCGGGCGGCGTTGGGCGAGGCCGGCGGCGGCTGGCGCATGGTGGCGGTGGACTGCGACGGCTGCGATCTGGCCCGCGCGGACAGGGTCGAGCGCGTGGCCTTTCCTACCCCCCTGGATAGCCCGATGGCCCTGAAGGCCGCCGTGGCGGCCATGACGAAGGAGGGCAACCCCTAACTTCTTTGGGTAGCCATGCCTCAGGTAGGGCATTGCCCCCCGGACGGCGGGGGCGTATCCTCCCTGCCTCTTTAGCGCGGCGTGAAGGGCGCTGCGATGGGGCCGGGCGAACCAATTGCGGAGAGGCGGAACCGGCCATCCAACTGGGACGGAGATCGAGCACCATGACGAAATTGGGGATTCCCGGCGGCACCACGATGAATTCCAAGCTGCTCGCCTGGATCGACGAGATGGCGCGGCTGTGCAAGCCGGACAGCATCCACATCTGCGATGGCTCCCAGCAGGAATACGACGCCCTCTGCCAGCTGATGATCGCCAACGGCACCATGATCAAGCTGAACGAGGCCAAGCGCCCCAACAGCTATCTGTGCCGGTCCGATCCCCGCGACGTGGCGCGCGTCGAGGACCGCACCTTCATCTGCTCGACCAACAAGGCGGATGCCGGCCCCACCAACAACTGGGCCGATCCCAAGGAGATGAAGGTCACCCTGTCCAAGCTGTTCGACGGCTGCATGAAGGGCCGCACCATGTACGTGGTGCCGTTCTCCATGGGTCCGCTCGGCTCCAACATCGCCCATATCGGCGTCGAGATCACCGACAGCCCCTATGTCTGCACCAACATGCGCATCATGACCCGAATGGGGCAGAAGGTGCTCGACATCCTGGGCTCGGGCGGCGACTTCGTGCCCTGCCTGCACTCGGTGGGCAAGCCGCTGGCGGAGGGCGACAAGGACGTCGCCTGGCCCTGCAATCCCGACAACATCTACATCGCTCACTTCCCCGAGACCCGCGAGATCTGGTCGTTCGGCTCGGGCTACGGCGGCAACGCGCTGTTGGGCAAGAAGTGCTTCGCGCTGCGCATCGCCTCGACCATGGGCCGCGACGAGGGCTGGCTGGCCGAGCACATGCTGATCGTCGGCGTCGAGAATCCCGAGGGTGAGAAGACCTATGTCGCCGCCGCCTTCCCGTCGGCCTGCGGCAAGACCAACTTCGCCATGCTGCAGCCGCCCAAGGGCTTCGAGGGCTGGAAGATCTGGACCGTCGGCGACGACATCGCCTGGATCAAGCCCGGCGCCGACGGCCG
>JBFMHS010000311.1:2953-5724 GCA_040751765.1 Pseudomonadota bacterium
TCTACGCCATCAACCCCGAGGCCGGCTTCTTCGGCGTGGCGCCCGGCACCGGCGCCGACACCAACGCCAACGCCATGGCCGCCTGCGCCGCCAACTCCATCTTCACCAACGTCGCGCTGACCGACGACGGCGACGTGTGGTGGGAGGGCATGACCAAGGACAAGCCCGCCCACCTGATCGACTGGAAGGGCAAGGACTGGACGCCGGCATCGGAAACCCCGGCCGCCCACCCCAACGCCCGCTTCACCGCGCCGGTGTCGCAGTGCCCGTGCGTCGATCCCGACTGGGAGAACCCGGCCGGCGTGCCGATTTCGGCCTTCATCTTCGGCGGCCGCCTGTCCAAGACCATGCCGCTGGTCTACCAGTCCTTCAACTGGGCTCACGGCGTCTACCTTGCCGCCACCATGGGCTCGGAGGCCACCGCCGCCGCCGTCGGCCAGGCCGCCATCCGCCGCGATCCCTTCGCCATGTTGCCGTTCTGCGGCTACAACATGGCGGACTACTTCAATCACTGGCTCGGCATGGGCCGGACGGTCAACAACCCGCCCGCCATCTTCCGCGTCAACTGGTTCCGCAAGGACGAGAACGGCAAGTTCATGTGGCCGGGCTTCGGCGAGAACATGCGCGTGCTGAAGTGGATCGTCGACCGCGTCCACGGCCGCGCCCCGGCCATCGAGAGCCCGTTCGGCATGGTACCGTCCTACGACGACATCGAATGGAAGGGCCTCGAATTCCCCAAGGACAAGTTCCAGGACCTGATGAGCATCGACCAGCAGGCCGGCGTCGCCGAGGCGCGCAGCCAGGAGGAACTGTTCGACAAGTTCCTCGACCGCCTGCCCAAGGAGATGTTCTTCGAACGCGAACTGCTGAAGTCGCGCCTGTGGCGCGCTCCCGAGACCTGGGAGCTGGCGGAGTAAGGAGGAAAAGCCCCCGGGAGACCGGGGGCTATTTTCTGGTCAGTCGCGGGTCAGCGGAGCGCCAACGGATTCGCCGTCGCCTCTCACTGTCGGAAACTCACCCCCGTCCCATCATCCTCCGCAGCCAGCCCCGGATGCGTTCACCGCGGGCGAACACGGGCAGGCGGGCCTGGTCGACGCGGGTGGGCTCGGCGGCCAGGCCGATCTCGGCGATGGCATCCTCGGGGGTCAGCGCGCGGACGATCAACTCCACCTCGCCCAGGGCGACGCGGTCGCCGACGCCGGGCTGGGTGCCCAGCTGCCATTCCACCCAGTGGCCGACGGTGACGTCGCGGGCCTCGTCGGGGACCGGCAGGGCGTACATCACGCCCAGGTCGTCCATGCGCGCCATGGGGTCGATGGGGAAGTCGCCGAAGAACTGACGGTCGGCCTCGGCGGCCGGCGCCGGGCTGGCGAACAGCCGGTCGAGGTGGGGCAGGCGGTCGGGGCGGGCGAACAGATAGACCATGTCTCCCGGCTTCAGCGCGCCGACCGCGCTGCCCAGCACCGAGCGGCCGTCGCGCACCACCAGCGACGGGACTGCCCAGCGCGGCAGGCGATGGCCGTGGGCGACCAGCGATTCCGGCACGATGCGATAGGCCACCAACTCGTGGAGCGCGCCGGGGATCTCCAGTTCCATGCGCTCCACCGGGCCGATGCGGCGCGGCACCACCTGGCCGAGGAAGCGGGCCACCGGACCGATGGTCCAGCCCTGCACCGCCAGCGACACCAGCACCACCATGAAGGTGATGTTGAAGTAGATGCGTCCGCCGGGCAGCTCGGCCATCAGCGGCAGCAGCGACAGCAGGATCGACACCGCGCCCCTCAGGCCGACCCACGACACGAAGGCGGTCTCGTTGGCGGTGGTGCGGAAGGGCAGCAGGCACAGCCACACCGCGACGGGGCGCGCCACCAGGATCAGCACCGCCGCGATGGCCAGCGCCGCCGGCGCCAGCCGCACGAACTCGCGCGGGGTGGCCAGCAGGCCGAGGGTCAGGAACATGGCGATCTGGGCCAGCCAGATGGCGCCGTCCTGGAACCGGCGCAGGGTGTCGGGGGCCGACAGCCGCGAATTGCCGGCCACCAGACCGGCCACGTAGACGGCCAGGAACCCCGAGCCGCCGGCCAGCGAGGTGGCCGCGAACAGCATCAGCGCCAGCGCCAGCGCGGCGATGGGCAGCAACGAGCGCTCGATGCCCAGCCGGTTGACCGCCTGCACGATGACCAGACCGCCACCCAATCCCATCGCCGCGCCCAGGCCGAACTGGCGCAGGAACTCCACCGCGATGGCGGCGCCGACGGCGCCATCGCCCAGGCCGCCGGCCAGCAATTGCACCAGCACGATGACCAGGAAGATGGCCATGGGGTCGTTGGACCCGGATTCGATCTCCAGGATCGAGCGCACGCGGTCGCGCACCGTGATGCCGCCCACCCGCAGCAGGAAGAACACCGCCGCCGCGTCGGTGGAGGCGACGATGGCGCCCAGCAGCAGGCCCTCGATCCAGTCGAGCCCGACCAGGAAATAGGCCGGCACCGCCACCAAGGCCGCCGTCGCCACCACGCCGAGGCTGGCCAGAACCAGGGCGGGCGCCGCGCCCAGCCGGACCGCCTTGAAACTGGTGTGGAACCCCGAATCGAACAGCACCACCGCCAGGGCGACGCTGCCCACGATGTAGGCGGCCCCGGCGTCGTCGAAATCCAGCCCGCCCAGGCCGTCCTCGCCGGCCAGCAGTCCGACGCCCAGGAACACCAGCAGCAGCGGCGCGCCGACCCGGAACGACAGCAGGCTGGACACCACGCTGGCCGCCACCAGGC
>JBFMHS010000312.1:0-12228 GCA_040751765.1 Pseudomonadota bacterium
AGTTCGCACCAAATGGGATTGCCCCATTTCTCTTCTATATAAGGCATCATGGCCGCGGCCACTTCGCGGTCAACCGGGGTAGTGGCGTTGGGGGTCGACACGCTGTCCTTCGACGACGTCGCCTTCGCGCTGAAGCAGGGTACCGCCGTCGACGGCGTCAACTTCGCCAAGATCGGCAGCGCCTACAACGGCACCAACGCCTACGGGTCGGACTGGGCGGCCGGCAAGGCCAGCATCGTCGTCGATTCGACCAATACCGTCTATTACGACCCCAACGGCAAGGGCGCCGGCTACTACGTGGTCACCACGTTGCAGCCCGGGCACAACGTCCACGCCTCGGACATCGTGATCGCGTGACGGGGGATGGCGGGGGCTCAGGCCCTCGCCATCCGCAACTCCTCACCGGCCTGGCGTACGATCCGCACCGCCGCCGACAGCGGCAGCCAGGCTAGCAGGGCGGCCACAGCCAGGTCGGGCCAGCCGGTGCCGCTGGCCCAGACGCCGCTGGCAGCCAGCAGGACCGCGACGTTGCCGATGGCGTCGTTGCGCGAGCACAGCCAGATGGAGCGCAGGTTGGCGTCGCCCTCGCGGTAGCGCCACAGGCCCAGCGCCACCCCGGCATTGACCACCAGCGCCATCACGCCGATCACCCCCATCACCTCGGCCTTGGGCAGGGTGCCGTGGGTCAGGTTCCAGACGGTGTTGCCCACCACCCACAGCCCCACCGCGCCCAGCGACAAGCCCTTGAACATGGCCGCCTGGGCGCGCCGGCGCGCAGCCATGCCCAGCACCGCCAGGCTGATGGCGTAGTTGACCGAATCGCCCAGGAAATCGAGCGAGTCGGCGGTCAGCGACACCGAGCGGGCGATGACGCCGCCGGCGAACTCGACCACGAACATGGTGGCGTTCAGCGCCAGCGCGATCCACAGCACGCGGCGCAGGAACGGATCGACGGCCGGCCGGGGCGGACCCGAGCAGCCGCAGCCTTGGGAGGAACACGAGCTCATGGGGCAAGAATGGCGATTCCCGCGAAATGATCAATCACCATCAGCGCTTGCCCCGCCCGCGTTTTCCGGTAGAACACCGGGTGGCCGCGCGTGGTGCGCCGGCTTTTTCCCAATCCAAGGACCCGACACCATGACCCGTCGTCTGATCTCCTCCGGCTCGCCCTTCGAGGAAGTGGCCGGCTATTCCCGCGCCGTCGTCCAGGAGCCGTGGGTGTTCGTTTCCGGCACCTCGGGCTTCAAGGACGGCCAGATCGCCGAGTCCGAAGTCGACCAGGCCGACCAGTGCCTCAAGACCATCGCCGCCGCCCTCGAGCAGGCCGGCGCCTCCATGGCCGACGTGGTCCGGGTGGTGTGCTACATCACCGACGCCGCCTATTTCCAGACCGTCGGTCCGGTGCTGGGCAAGTATTTCAAGGCCACCAAGCCGGCCAACACCACCATTGTCTGCGGCCTGGTCGATCCGCGCATGAAGGTGGAGATCGAGGTCACCGCGCTGAAGGGGTAAGTTGGGTGCCGGCCGGGGCGGGAAACGCCCCAGCCGGATCCCTCAATGCAGTTCCGAGCGGATCTTCTGCCTCAGCACGTCGATGGGGACATATTCGTCCTCGCGCTTGAGGTGCCAGAAGGTCCAGCCGTTGCAGGCCGGCGCACCCTGGACCAGGGCCCCCACCTTGTGGATGGAGCCGCGATGCTCGGCCGAGATCAGGGTGCCGTCGGCGCGGACCTTGGCGTTGTAGGAATAGCGCGGGCCGCCGAACAGCACCTCGCCGGGCTCCAAGAGGCCGCGCTCGACCACGGTGCCGAAGGGGACGCGCGGCTCCGATCGCTTGGACGGCGAGGCCAAGAGCGACAGGTCGGTCACCGCGCGGACGCGGGCGATGCGCTCGTGGGCGGCGGCGATGTAGTCGGGGTCGCGCTCGATGCCGATGTAGCGGCGGTTCAGCTTCTTGGCCACGGCGCCGGTGGTGCCGGTGCCGAAGAACGGGTCGACCACCACGTCGCCCGGCTTGGTCGAGGCCATCAGCACCCGGTACAGCAGCGCCTCGGGCTTCTGGGTCGGGTGGACCTTGGCGCCGCCGTTCTTCAGCCGCTCGCCGCCGGTGCACAGCGGGATGGTCCAGTCGCTGCGCATCTGCAGGTCGTCGTTGAGCGCCTTCATGGCGTCATAGTTGAAGGTGTAGCGCGCCTCGGCCGACTTCGCGCACCAGATCAGCGTCTCATGGGCATTGGTGAAGCGGGTGCCGCGGAAATTCGGCATCGGGTTGGTCTTGCGCCAGATGATGTCGTTGAGGATCCAGTAATGCAGGTCCTGCAACGCGGCGCCGACGCGGAAGATGTTGTGGTAGCTGCCGATCACCCACAGCGTGCCGTCGTCCTTGAGGATGCGGCGGGCCGCCTTCAGCCAGCGGCGGGTGAAGTCGTCGTAGTCGCCGAAGCTGGCGAAGCGGTCCCACTCGTCATCGACGCCGTCGACCCGGCTGTTGTTGGGGCGCAGCAACTCGCCGCCCAGTTGGAGGTTGTAGGGCGGGTCGGCGAAGACCAGGTCCACCGACTTGGCGGGGAGGGCCTCCATGTGGGCGATGCAATCGCCCTGCAAAATGGTGTCGAGCGGCAGTGACATGGCCGTCACTTTGAGTCAAATGCGAGAGTCCGTCAAGAACCTATTGGAATCTATGGATTCTCGACCTTGGTAGCCCCATGGGCTAGTTGCTCTCCGGCCGTTCACCTACCAGATCGCGTGGTGCGAGAAGGAATGGGAGACCGCCATGCCCATCGGAGCACGCCCCTTCGGCACCCATTGGCAGGACTGGGCGAACCTTGTCCTCGGCGTGTGGCTGTTCATGTCGCCGTGGCTGCTCAACTACGCCGGGCTGCCGGCGGCGGCCTGGAACGCCTGGCTGTTCGGGCTGGTGGTCACCGCGCTGTCGGCGGCCAGCCTGATCCACTACGCGCGCTGGGTGGAATGGAGCAACGTGGCCGCCGGGGCGTGGCTGGTGGTGGCACCGTGGGTGCTGGCCTTCGCCTGGTCCGGGGACACCCGGCCGGTGTTCAACCACGTCATCGTCGGCCTGCTGGTGGCGGTCCTCGCCCTGTGGGATGCCCTCGCCCACCGCGAGGAGCGGATCGTGTGGGAGTGAGCGGGGCGGTCGTGTCGCTTGTGTGGCGCGAGCCCGCGCGCCAATACTGGGGGCCACATTTCAGGGGAACCTCCACAGTGGACATCCCGCGCATATTCACCATCGCTGAAAGCGCCCACCGCATCCACAACCCGATCACCCCGGAGAAACTCGCCACTCTCGGCGCGGCGCTGCGCCTGGACCCGGGGGCCCGGGTGCTCGACCTCGGCAGCGGGTCGGGGGAGATGCTGTGCACCTGGGCGCGCGACCACGGCATCACCGGCACCGGCATCGACATGAGCCCGCTGTTCACCGAGCAGGCGCGGCATCGTGCCGTGGAACTCGGCGTCGCCGACCGGGTCGAGTTCATCCACGGCGATGCCACCGGTCATGTCTCCGATGAGAAGGCGAGCGTGGCCGCCTGTGTCGGCGCCACATGGATCGGCGGCGGCGTCGCGGGTACGATCGAGTTGCTGGCGCGGAGCCTGCGCGCCGGCGGGATCATCCTCATCGGCGAGCCTTTCTGGCGGCGGCCGCCACCGACGGAGGATGTCGCCAAGGGCTGCCTCGCCAGTGCCATTTCCGACTTCTTGCCGCTTCCGGATCTCCTCGCGTCTTTCGGCCGGCTTGGCTACGACATCGTCGAAATGGTCCTCGCCGACCAGGACGGATGGGACAGATACGAGGCGGCCAAGTGGCTCACCATGCGCCGATGGCTCGACGCCAATCCCGGCGACGGGTTCGCCGAGCAGGTTCGCGCCCAGCTGACTTCGGAACCAAGGCGCTACGCCACCTACACGCGCGAATATCTGGGTTGGGGCGTGTTCGCGCTGATGAGGCGGTAACCCGTCACAGCAGCGAATATTGCGCGATGGGGGCGAAACTCTTGCGGTGGTGCGGGGTGGGGCCGAGGCGGCGCAGGGCCTCCATGTGCTCGGCGGTACCGTAGCCGGCGTTGGTCTCCCAGCCATAGCCGGGGAACTCGGCGGCTAGGTCGGCCATGATTCGGTCGCGGCGGACCTTGGCCACCACCGAGGCGGCGGCGATGGACAGCGACAGGCCGTCGCCGCCGACCAGGCATTCGACTTGGGCGCATTGGAGGGGCGGCCTCTGGTTGCCGTCGACCAGGGCGCAGTCCACCCGCCGGCCCAGCGCCGCCAGCGCCCTATCCATGGCCAGGAAGGTGGCCTTGAGGATGTTGAGGCGGTCGATCTCCTCGACGCCGGCCTCGCCGATGCCCACCGCGCAGCTTTCCAGCACCAGCGTCGCCAGCGCCTCGCGCTTGGCCCGCGACAGCTTCTTGGAATCGTCCAGCTCGTCACGCAGCCTCGCGGGCAGGGTGGCGGGGTCGATGATGCAGGCGCAGGCGATCACCGGCCCGGCCAAGGGGCCGCGCCCGACCTCGTCGACGCCGGCGACGATGCCGCCCAGGCGGGTTTCGTGGGACAAGTCAGGCATCCGCCGGCTCCTTGCCTGCGGGGCCGGGGAGGGGCTCGCGGCGGCGGGGCAGCCGCGCGCGCGTCCACCGCCAGGCCGTGCGGACGGCCGAGGCCTCGCGGCCGTAGACGGCGTTCATCAGTTCGCGCAACGACGTCGCCCCCAGGTCGGCCACCTTGTCCAGGCGGCGCATGGTGAACAGCCAGAACGGCGACAGGATCAGCGACAGCACGGTCACCGCCACCACCAGCTTCATCTCGGTGGAGGAGATCAGCTTGACCGCCTTGCCGGTCTCGGCCAGCAGGAACGAGAACTCGCCCACCTGGGCCAGGGCGACGCTGGCGAAGAAGGCGCTGGGCCAGTCCTGGCGCAGCAGGCGCAGGGCGGCGGCGTTCAGCGCGGTCTTGAACAGGGTGACCATCAGCAGGAGCGTCAGCACCTGACCCAGGTGCTTCCAGATGAACTTCAGGTCCAGCAGCAGCCCGATGGACAGGAAGAACACCATCAGCAGAACCGCCTGCACCGGCTGGGTGTGCTTCATCAGGGTGTGGCGGTCGACGGCGTTGCCGATCACCAGGCCGGCCAGGAAGGCGCCATAGGCCGGCGACAGGTCCAAGAGGCCCGACAGCGCGGCGGCGCCGAAGCACCAGGCCAGCGCCAGCAGCGGCCCCAACTCGCCGTCCTGGGCCAGCTTGCCGGCCAGCGGGATGCGCAGCTTCTTGCGCACCAGCAGCCACAGCAGCAGGGCGAAGAACAGGATCGAGAACAGCACCTTGCCCAGGTCGGCGGGGCTGATGCCCTGCTTCTGCATGCCGCCCAGGAACAGCATCATGGGCACCACGGCGATGTCCTGGGCGATCAGGATGCCGATGATGGTGCGCCCCGCCGGCTTGTCCAGGTCGCCCGAGCTTTCCAGCATCTTGATGACCACGGCGGTGGAGGACACCGCCACCGCGAAGCCCAGCACCATGGCCAGGCCGAAGCTCCACCCCAGCACGTGGCGCAGCAAGAGCGCGGTGCCGACACTGCCGGCGATGCCCAGCACGGTGGCGACCAGCGCCACCTTCCAGCCCTGGACGAAGCGCCGCAGGTCCAGCTCCATGCCGACCACGAACAGCAGCATCAGCACGCCGAACTCGGCCAGGGTGGACACCGCCTCGCGGTTGGACACCAGCCCCAGCCCCGACGGGCCCAGCACCACGCCGGCCAGGATGTAACCGACGATGGCCGGCTGCCGGAAGCGCGTCATCGCCACGCCGCACAGCAGGGCGGCCAGGGCGACGATGGCGGCGGCGGTCAGATCGGGGTGATGGATTTCCATGGCGACCATCCTAACGGAGCAACGCGTCCGCGTTTATCCGGAAGTGGTGGCGAGATTGTGGCGTCAGCGCTCCCCCACCTCGGGGCTGAGCAGCACATGGGCCATCAGGCGGTCCACCGGTGAGAAGTCGTCGGTCAGCGTCGGCACGCCGGCGTCACTGATGCGGGCGCGCACCTGGTCGTCACGCAGCCGCACCCAATGGCGGGGCAGGAAGCGGGTGGCGCGGACCATCGGCTGGTCGGTGGGCCGGTCGGAGGCCACCACCAGATAGGTCAGGCGCTCGCCGGCCGACAGCTCGTCGCCGTCGACCCAGATTTCGACCGCCTTGAAGTCGCGCCACAGCGTCTGGACCAGGGCGAACAGGAAGCGCGGGTCCTGGCGTGATTCGATGACGTTGATGGCATAGAAGCCGCCGGGCTTCAGGCGGGCGGCGATCTCGGCGTGGAACTCGGCGGTGACCAGGTGCGGCGGGATGCCGATGTCGTGGAAGGCGTCGCCGAACACCACGTCGAAGCGCGGCTCGCGCGGCAGCGATTGCAGCGCCACCCGCGCATCGCGGTGGTCGGCCAGCAGTCCGTCGGAGCGGGCCAGCCACATGTCGCGCTCGACCAGGGCGGTGACGGCGGGGTCGATCTCGGCCACATGCAGGTGGGGATTGGCATAGTCCGCCGCCCAGGCGCGCGGCAGGGTATAGGCGCCGCCGCCGATGAAGAAGGCCGAGATGGTTTCGTGGCCGAAGCGGCGCTTGGCCAACTCGTCGGCGAAGTGCAGGTAGCTGGAATAGAGCAGCCGGGGTTCCTCGGCGTCGTTGATGCCGTGGCCCAGGTGGTCGAGCACCAGCACCGCGCTCTCCCGGCCGGATTCGGGGCGGAAATCGGCCACCCGCAGACAGTAGTAGTCGCTTTCGACCGTGCACGGCGACACGAAGGCCTCGACCGGCCGGCCGGCCAGCACGATGGCCCCGGCACCGGCATTGACCGCCACCGCCAGCGCCGCCAGCTTCCGCCGCTGGCCGATGGCGAAGGCCAGCGCCAGCAGGGCGTAGACCGCGGTGACCGCCAGGATGGTCCCGGTCGAGCCGATCCACGAGATGAACAGGTAGCCCGCCGCGAGCGTGCCCAGGATGCTGCCGCCGGCGCCCAGCGCGTACATGCGGCCGATCACCCGGGCGGCGTGGACACGGTCGGCGTCCACCGCCAGCTTGGTCAGGATCGGCGACACCACCCCGGCGAATAGCGACGGCGGCAGGAACAGCAGCGCGGTCAGGGTGACGATGGCGGCGATGGGATGCCAGCCGCCCTCCAGCAGCGGCTTGGCGGCCAGCCGCATCAGCACCAGCGAGCCCAGCGTGGTCAGCGCCGCCAGCGCCAGCGCCACCGCCACCCGGAACCGGGCCGAGCGCTCGTCGGCCGCGATCTCGGCCTGGCGGCCGCCGATCCAGTGGCCCACCGTAAGCCCGGCCAGCACCACCGAGATGATGGCGGTCCAGGTGTACAGTGACATGCCGACGAAGGGCGCCACCAGGCGGCCGGCGACGATCTCGAGCACCAGGGCGGCGGCCGAAACCAGGAACAAGGCCGATCCATAGCCGGCCTGGACGAAGGGCGAGGGTTTGACCGCTGGTTGCATGGGGTTCGAAAAAATCCGAAGGATAAGGTGGGGAAAGGCTATATGATTGGAGCGGTTCCGAACAGAGGGAGCGCCCATGCGACAGGTCCTCGCCGTTCTCGCCGTCCTGCTGCTCGCCGCCCGACCGGTGGCCGCGGACACCCAACTGGCCGATCCCAAGCCCGATTGGGACAATCCGCGCAAGATCGTGCTCCAGATGACCGAGAACGATGCCAAGCGCGTCAACGCCATCTTCCACAATGCCATCAACCTCCAGAAATTCTACGGCCAGGACAACGTCAAGGTGGCCATCGTCACCTACGGTCCGGGGGTGCGGGCGCTGATGCGCAAGTCGGCGCCCGCCCCGGACCGGGTGCAGGCCTTGCAGGATTACGGCGTCGAGTTCGTCGCTTGCGGCAACACCTTGTCCACCATCGGTGCCAAGCCAGACGACCTGCTGCCGGGCGTCGGCATCGCCACCGCCGGCATCGCCGAGCTGGTGGAGCGGCAGCTCAAGGGATGGCACGTGATCGTGCCCTAAAGAAGAAGACTCAGGGAGGACATCATGCGGAAATTCATCATGGCCGTGGTGGCCGTGCTGCTGTCGGCGGTGCCGGCGGCGGCGGCTGACAAGTACCAGCCCAAGCTGGGCGACGACGGGCTGTACCGGCAGGACTGGTTCCTCAACAGCTTCCTCGACCTCCGCGACGACCTGGCCGAGGCCACCAAGGGCGGCAAGCGGTTCGTTATCATCTGGGAGCAGAAAGGCTGCCCCTATTGCCGCGACATCCACACCGTCAACCTGGCCGACGACAAGGTGCGCGACTACATCAAGCAGCGCTTCTCGGTGTTGCAGCTGGACCTGTGGGGCTCGCGCGAGGTGACCGACTTCGATGGCGAGGTGATGGCCGAGAAGGACCTGGCCCGCAAGTACCGCATCAACTTCACCCCCACCATCCAGTTCTTTCCCGAAACGGTGGCCGAAATGAAGGGCGCCAAGGGGGCCGACGTGGAAGTCTCGCGCATGCCCGGCTATTTCCGGAACTTCCACTTCCTGTCCATGTTCGAGTATGTGTGGGACAAGCGCTACGCCAAGGGGCAGGACTTCCAGCGCTACATCGTCGAGAAGGCCAACGCCCAGGGCGCGCAGTAGACAGCACCCGCGCGGGGGGAAGGGGGAGCGCGATGAACAGGGTCACGGCATGGCTGGCCGGCGCCGCGATGGCGCTGGCCGCCCTTGGCGTCCAGGCGGCGGAACTGCGGGTCCTGACCTGGTCGTCCTATCTGTCGCCCAAGGTGGTCGAGCGTTTCGAGCGCGAAACCGGCGTCACCGTGCGGATCGACACGGTGACCAACTATGTCGAGCTGCTCGCGCCGCTGCTGACCGGCGCCTCCGGCTACGACATCGCCTTTCCGGCCGACTTCCAAGTCCGCGACCTGGCCCAGAAGGGGTTGCTGGAAAAGGTCAACGTCGACCGGCTGCCCAACTTCCACAACATCGAGGACATCTGGCGCGGCCGCTCGCTGGACCCGCGCAACGAGTACACCGTTCCCCATGTCTGGGGCACCACCGCCTTCGTAGTGGACACCGAAGCCTATCGCGGCGACATCGACACCATCCGCCTGCTGTTCGAGCCGCCAGCCGAACTGCGCGACCGGCTGGTGCTGATGGACAGCGGCTACGACATGGTCCAGCTGGCGCTGATCCATCTGCGCCTGCCCCGCTGCACCACCCGCCAGGACCATTTCGACTATGTCGAGGCCTTGCTGCTGCCCATGCTCAAGATTCATCCCCTGGCCGACATCGACACCATCATCGACACCCTGGCCGATCCCCGTTACGCCATCGGCGTGGCGTGGAACGGCGACGCGCTGAAGGCGCGGCAGAGGCGGCCCGGCCTGCGCTATGCCTATCCGCGCGAGGGCTCGCTGGTGTGGACCGACGTCCTCGCGGTGCCCAAGGGAGCGCCCAACAAGGCGGACGCCCTCAAGTTCATGTCGTTCATGATGCGCCCCGAGATCGCCGCCGAGGAGACCAACTACAACGGCTACGCCAACATGATCCGGGGCTCCGAGGCGCATATGGACCGCGACCTGGTCAATTCTCGCGAGATCATCGCCCCGGTCGCCGCGACGTTGGACTTCTTCACCTATTGCGACAACACCGCCGAGCGGGAGCAAGAGGTGTTCTGGGCCAGGCTGAAGAAGAAGGCGGGCAAATAGTCCGCCTGCTACCCCAACCGGTCCAGCCCCGGCACCGTCTCCAACAGCCAGCCGCCGATGTCGGCCATCTTGCCGAACAGGATCAGGGTGCCGGTGACCACCAGGAGCCCGCCGATGGAGATCTCCACCGTCCGCATGTGGCGGCGGAAGCGGGCCAGGAAACCCATGAACGGCTTGGCGAAGAAGGCGGCGGCCAGGAACGGCACGCCCAGGCCGGCGGCATAGGCGGCCAGCAGGCCGGTTCCCTCGAACACGCTGTCCTTGCCGGCGGCGATCATCAGGATGGTGGCCAGGATGGGGCCGACGCAGGGCGTCCAGCCGAAGGCGAAGGCGAGGCCCAGCACGAAGGCGCCGATCAGGCCGGCCGGCTTGGACTGGACGTGCACCCGCTTCTCGAAGTTCAGGAAGGCGATGCGGAAGGCGCCCATGTAGTGCAGGCCGAACACGATGATGACCAGGCCGGCGGCCACCGACAGCCAGTTCATGTTGTCGACGATGACCGCATTCAACGCCGAGGCGGTGGCGCCCATGGTGATGAACACCGCCGAGAAGCCGAGCACGAAGGCGATGGCCGCCGACACGACCCGGCGGTCGGGCCCCTTGGTCTTGGGGGCGTCGGTCAGCTGGTCCAGCGATACGCCGCCCAGGAAGCACAGATAGGCCGGAATCAGCGGCAGCACGCAGGGGCTCAGGAAGCTGAGCGCTCCCGCCCCCAGGGCACCGGCATAGGAAACGTCGAAAGCGTCCATGCTTAGGTCTCCGTCACTCCCTCCCCCGCGCACGAGCGTGGGGGAGGGGGAGGAAGGCGGATTAAGCCCCCACCACCTTGACCGCACGGTTCTCCTCGAACCGGATGGTCTTCTTCTTCTCCAGCCAGCTGGACACCACGTCCCACACCGGCGGGCCCTCGATGGCCTCGTTCATGCTGGCCCAGCCGGCCACGGCGTAGGTCTTGGCCGCGTCGACCTTCTCGCCGGTCTTGACGATGGTCATGTCGCTGATGCGGCTGCCGATGGGCTTGTGGATGTCGATGCGATAGGCCATGCCGCCCACGCGCACCATGTCGCCGCCCTGCTGGTAGTAGGGGTCGGGGTTGAACAGGTTGTCGGCCACGTCCTCCAGGATGTCCTTGAGCAACTGGCCGGTCATCTGCGACCGGTAAGCGTTGGGATAGGTGATGCCGGTCTGGTTGTAGACGTCCTCCATGGTGATGTCCGAGCCCGGCGGCAGCGACGCGCCCCAGCGGAAGCCGGGCGACAAGGCGATCTGGGCGTCGCGCTCGTCCAGCAGGGCCTGGCAGATGACGTCGTCGAAGGTGCCGTTGAAATTGCCGCGCCGGTAGAGCAGCGATTCGGTGCGGGCCAGGGTCTTCTCCAGCACCGCCTTGTGGGGGGCGCGGATCTTCTCGACCAGGGCGGCCATGTCGCGGTCGGGGGTGACCACGTCCGAGAACACCGGCATCAGCTTGAAGGCGAAGTTGGTGACCTTCTTGTTCTTCACCTCGACGTCGAGGCGGGCGAGGAACTTGCCGTGCGAGCCCGAGGCCACCAGCAGGGTGTCGCCGACCTTGACCACCGACGGGATGGCGTCGTGGGTGTGCCCCGTGAGCAGCACGTCGATGCCCTTGAGGCGGCCGGCCATTTTGCGGTCGGTGTCGAAGCCGTTGTGGCTGGCCACCACGATCAGGTCGGCGCCCTCGGCCTTGGCGGCATCGATGCGCTTCTGCATCTCCTCCTCGCGGATGCCGAAGCTCCACTTGGGGGTGAATGCGCGGGGATGGGCGACCGGGGTGTAGGGGAAGCCCTGGCCGATCACCGCCACCTTGACGCCGCCGCGGTCGAAGAATGCGGTGTGGGGGAACACGTCCTCGTCCCACTCGGTGTCCTTGGCGTTCGAGCACAGGAACGGGAATTTGAGCTTGGAGATCAGCTCCTTGACCCGGGCCTCGCCGTAGGTGAACTCCCAATGCGGCACCATGACGTCCACGCCCAGCGCGTTCATGGCGTCCACCATGTCCTCGCCGCGGGTCTGGAGGCTGGTGTACGAGCCCTGCCAGGTGTCGCCGCAATCGATCAGCAGCGTGTTGGCCGGGCGCTCGGCGCGGATGGCCTTGACCAGGGTCGCCATGCGGTCCAGGCCGCCGACGCGGCCGTAGGTCCTGGCCAGCGCCGAGAAGTCGTCGGCGGTGAAGGCATAGGCCTCGGCGGTGCCGGCCTTGAGCCCGAACTTCCTCAGGGCGTCCTTGCCGGTCAGATGGGGCACCAGCCCCTTGACCTCGCCCACGCCGAGATTGACCGACGGCTCGCGGAAATACAGCGGCATCAGCTGGGCGTGGATGTCGGTGAAATTGAGCAGCGTCACCTGGCCGACCGGCTTGAACGACAGCAGGTCGGACTGGGTGATCTTCTGGGTGGCCGCGGCGCGCGCCATCGGGGCGCCGGCGGTGAGCACAGCGGTGGCGGCCGCCACCTGCAGGAAGTCGCGACGGGTGATCATTCTCGAAAAATCCCTTGTA
>JBFMHS010000313.1:0-3599 GCA_040751765.1 Pseudomonadota bacterium
GCTGGTCGGCACCACCTCCATCGAGAAGTCCGAGCTGCTGTCGGACATGCTCAAGAAGAAGAAGATTCCCCACCAGGTGCTGAACGCCCGCTACCACGAGCAGGAAGCCTATATCGTCGCCCAGGCCGGCATCCCCGGCGGCGTGACCATCGCCACCAACATGGCCGGCCGCGGCACCGACATCCAGCTGGGCGGCAATCTCGACATGCGGGTGCGCATGGAGCTGGACGAGGTCGTCGACGACGCCGAGCGCGCCCGGCGCATCGAGGCCATCAAGGCCGAGATCGCCGCCAACAGGCAGACGGTGCTGGAGGCCGGTGGCCTGTACGTGGTGGGCACCGAACGCCACGAGAGCCGGCGCATCGACAACCAGCTGCGCGGCCGCTCGGGCCGCCAGGGCGATCCCGGCGCGTCCAAGTTCTTCCTGTCGCTGGAAGACGACCTGATGCGCATCTTCGGCTCGCAGCGCATGGACGGCATGCTGCAGAAGCTGGGGCTCCAGGAGGGCGAGGCCATCGTCCACCCCTGGATCAACAAGGCGCTGGAGAAGGCTCAGCAGAAAGTCGAGGCGCGCAACTTCGACGTCCGCAAGAACCTGCTCAAATACGACGACGTGATGAACGACCAGCGCAAGGTCATCTACGAACAGCGCAAGGAGCTGATGCAGGCCGAGGACGTCGCCGAGGACGTCGAGGCCATGCGCCACGAGATCATCGGCGAGATGGTCGCCCGCTGCATCCCCGAGCGCGCCTATGCCGAGGAATGGGACACCGCCGCCCTGCACGAGGAGGTGCTGCGGGTGTTCAACCTCGACCTGCCCATTGGCGACTGGGCCAAGGAAGAGGGCATCGCCGACCAGGAGATCAAGGCCCGCATCACCGAGGCGGTGGACCGCAAGATGGCCGCCAAGGCGGCCGAGTACGGCCCCGAGGTCATGCGGATGGTCGAAAAGAGCCTGCTGCTCCAGATCCTCGACCAGGCCTGGAAGGAGCACCTGCTCCAACTGGACCACCTGCGCCAGGGCATCGGCCTGCGCGCCTATGGCCAGCGCGACCCGCTCAACGAATACAAGCGCGAGGCGTTCAATCTCTTCGAGCAGATGCTGCACGACCTGCGCGAGCGGGTGACCAGCGTGCTGGCCCACGTGGAGCTGCGCGTCGGCCCCAGCGAGGAGGAGATGGAGCAGGCGCTGACCCCGCGCGGCCCCAGCCAGATGCACGAGACCCGCACCGACCCCGCCTTCACCCAGGGCGGCGACGGCGTGGCGGCGGGCCAGCGCGACACCTCGGGCTGGGCCTCGACCCCGCGCAACTCCCCGTGCCCCTGCGGATCGGGCAAGAAGTACAAGCACTGCCACGGGGCGGCGTAGGTCGCCCCTACGGCTGCGCAGGCGAGCGCATAACCCCCGCGTTAACCGGTTAGGCACCCTCTTGCGTTACGATAAGGTGACGCACACGTGTCAGAGAAGAGACACGGGGGAGGTTGCCATGACCGTCATCGCCTTGGTCATCGCCTGCCTGGGGCCGATGTGCTCCTACACCGCCACCACCGAGCCGTTCGACAGCGTGCGGCAATGCCAAGTCGTGGCGCCCATGATCGCCGGGATCGAACGGTCGCGGATGACCTCCAGCCTCTGGCTGCCGGCGGATATCCGCCGCACCACCTCGTTCCGCTGCATTGATCCGGCAACCGGCGAGGTGCTTGCCGCCTACAACAGCGAGGAACAGGTGGCGGCGCTCAACTCTAGGCCGGGCGGTCGGTGACGATCCAGGTGCCGTCCTTCAGCCGGCAGGCCTCGGCCTCGCGGGACCGGGTGACGGACTTCCAGGTGATTTCCTGCCTGAGGACGCGGCAGGTGCGGCCGCCGCCGTCGGTATAGGCCTGGGCCACTGGCGTCACACGGCCCATGCCCTTGGCCGAGCGCCAGTCGACGGCGCGGCCTTCCTCGGCGGCGGCGATGGTGGCATGGGCATGGCCCGAGACGGCGGCGCGGTCGGCATAGGAATCGTAGGCCAGGCCCTTCTCGTAGACCCAGCCCTGCGAGCATCCCGAGACCATCAGCGCCAGCGCGCCGGCAACCCAAGCCCTCATATCCGCCTCCGGACAACCGTTCGGGGGCGGAGTATAGACAAAAGCGCGAAGGATGTCGCGGGGGTTGAGCTACCGTCCCGCCACCGTCAGCCCGTCGACCCGCACGGTGGGGCAGTCCACGCCATAGCGGAAGACCAGGTCGTTGGCCGGGGTCAGGTTGGGCAGCATGTCCTTGAGGTTGCCGGCCACCGTGATCTCGCTGACCGGATAGGCGATCTCGCCGCCCTCGATCCAGAAGCCGGCGGCGCCGCGCGAATAGTCGCCGGTGACCATGTTGACCCCCTGGCCGAACAGCTCGGTGACGTAGAAGCCGCTGGGGATGTCGCCGATCATCTCGGCCACCGTGACCGGGCCGGGCTCCAGGTAGAAGTTGCTGGCCGACGGGCTGGGCGGCGAGGCGGTTCCGCGGCTGGCATGGCCGGTGGAGGTCATGCCCAGCTGGCGGGCCGAGCGGCAGTCGAGCAGCCAGGTGGTCAATACCCCGTCCTCGACGATGGCGCGGCGTCTGGTGGCGACGCCCTCGCCGTCGCAGGGGCGCGAGCGCAGGCCTCGGCGGCGGTGGGGATCGTCCACCACCGTCATCCCCGGCTTGAGGATGCGCTGGCCCAGCTTGTCCTTGAGGAAGCTGGTGCCGCGCGCCACGGCGGCGCCATTGATGGCCCCGGCCAGGCTGCCGACCAGCCCCCGGCTGACGCGGGGGTCGAACACCACCGGCACCTGGCAGGTCTTGACCTTGCGGGCGCCCAGGCGGCGCACCGCGCGGTGACCGGCCTCGCGGCCGACCTCCTCGGGACCGCGCAGGTCGGCCATGTGGACGGCGGTGGTGTAGTCGTAGTCGCGTTCCATGCCGGTGGCGCCGGTCCCGGCCAGCACCGCCACCGACAGCGAGCCGTGGGTGACGGCATAGGCATGGGCGAAGCCGTTGCTGCCCACCACCGCCACCGCCGAGCGGCCCCAGCCGGCATCGGCGCCCTCGGAATTGGTCACGCCGTCGACCGCGCGGGCGGAATCCTCGGCCCGGCGCACCAGATCGAGCAGGTGCTCGGCGGTCGGCTCGGACGGGTCGCAGGATTCCAGTTCGGGGAAGCTGGTCGCCAGCAGGTCGGGGTCGGCGAGGCCGGCATAGGGATCCTCGGGGACGGTGCGGGCCATGGCCACCGCGCGTTCCACCAGTTCGTCCAGCGCCGCGCGCGAGCGGTCCGACGACGACACCATGGCCTGGCGCCTGCCGATCAGCACGCGCAGGCCGATATCGGCGGATTCCGAGCGTTCCAGACGCTCCATCCTGCCCAGTCGCCAGCCCAGCGACAGCGACACCGAATCGACCACCACGCCGTCGGCGGCATCGGCGCCGGCCTTGCGGGCGCGGGCGACCAGGTCGGACAGCAGCGTCAGGGTGTCGTCAGCGGACATGAGGGTCTCTCCCAGCCATACCGGTTGGAGCTTGGGTGCGGAACGGCGAAAAGCAAGCCCGCCGCCCGCGCGGGCCGAAAGGCTAGCATGGTGGC
>JBFMHS010000314.1:0-6129 GCA_040751765.1 Pseudomonadota bacterium
GCAACCTTGCGCAGGGTCACCTTCATGGCCGGTCCTCCAAGGGTTCGAGTTCGTGTCGGCGCATGCCGACCAGGATGCCGCGGTCGACAAAATCCACGGCGTAGACGTAGAAGCGGTTGAGGAAGGTGCCGACCGACTTCACGTAGCCGATGTCGCCGGGCTGGATCAGGAACCCGCCCATGGGCACGCCGGGATAGGTGCCGTCGTTGCGCACCGCGCGCACCGCGCCGACCTTGTCGCCGGGCTCGAAGGCCGGCCGGCCGTGGAGCTCGCTTTCAACCGCCGCTTCCATGGATGTCTCCTTTGTCCTGCCTTCACCGGCCGCTCGCTCCGCTCGCGTGGCCGCCACCTCAACGGCGGCCTGGGTTCAGGCCGCCAGCGGAATGATGCAGCCCTCCACCGGGCACAGTTCGACGCATTTGGGATCGTCGCCGTCGCATTCGGTGCAGGTCTTGGCGTTGATGACGTAGGTGCCGTCCTTCTCCTTGATCGAGGCGGTGGGGCAGTCGAACTCGCAGGCGCCGCAGGCGGTGCATTCGTCGGTCACGATGGTGTAGGCCATGTCTCGTCTCCTGGTGGGGGGGTCAGGCGATGGCGTCGCGGGCGTGGGCGCCGAGGTGCTCGGCGTACCAGGACGCGATCGCGGTCTCGATGTAGTCGAAGGGATAGGCGTCGATGGCGGCGATGCCGGCCCTGGCCAGGTCCTGCTTGGGGCAGCGGCCGATCTTGGCGACGAACACCGCCTCGACTCCTGCCAGCACATCGAGGATGCCGTCGAGCTTGTCGTCGTCGCCATAGCCGCCCAGGCAGTAGGTGTCCGCCTTGCGGTGGCCGACGAAGCGGACGCCGGCGGCGTCGACCTCGTAGACCTGGAATTCGGTGGCGTGGCCGAAGTGAAGGTTGATGCGGCCGCCGCCCTTGGTGCACACGGCGACCAGCCTCGCCGGCGCCGCCGGAGCGGCGGCAAGGTCCGCCGAGGCGGCCTCGGCGGCCTCGCGGCGGTCGGCGCGCTCGCGCTCGACCACCTCGCGGTACAGGCGCCGGGGCTCGGGGTCGTAGGCGGCGACGTCGCCGCACCTGTCCATGGTGAAGTCCTGCGACAGGTCTTCGCCCAGCATGCCCACCGCGTCGGCTCGGCACTGGCGGCAGTGGCGCATCAGGTTGGCGCCGCCGGCCAGCTTGTCCTGCAGTTGCTTGAGCTCGGACGGGGTGGGGCCGCGCTGGCCCGCGAGGCCGAAATGGGTGCCGTGGGCGGGGTCCGAGATCAGCGGCAGCACGTTGTGCAGGAAGCCGCCATGCTTCTTGACCATGGCGTTGACTTCCATCAGGTGCTGGTCGTTGATGCCGGGGATCATCACCGAATTGACCTTGACCAGGACGCCACGCGCGGTCAGCGCTGCCAGGCCCTCCATCTGGCGCTCGTGCAGGATGCGCGAGGCCTCGCGGCCCTTGCGGCGCTTGCCGTCCCAGTAGACCCACGGATAGATCGCCTCGCCCACCTCGGGATCGACCATGTTGATGGTGATGGTGACGTGGTCGATGTTGTGCTCGAGGATGCGCTGGACGTGGTCGGGCAGGGCCAGGCCGTTGGTGGAGATGCAGAACTTGATGTCGGGCAGCTGTTTCTCGACCAGGCGAAAGGTCTCGAAGGTCTTCCTCCAGTCCATCAGCGAGTCGCCGGGGCCGGCGACGCCCAGTACCGACAGCTGCGGCACCTTGTTGGCCACCGCGACCACCTTGCGCGCCGCCATCTCGGGAGTCAGGCGCTCGCTGGTGACGCCGGGACGGGATTCGTTGGCGCAGTCGTATTTCCGGTTGCAATAGTTGCACTGGATGTTGCAGGCCGGCGCCACCGCCACATGCATGCGGGCGAAGTAGTGGTGGGCCTCCTCGCTGTAGCAGGGGTGGTCCTTGACCTTCTCCCAGACATGGGCCGGCATGTCGCCCGGCCCCTTGGACGACCCGCAGGATTTCGAAGAACAGCCGCCGGCGGCGGGCGACGCCGCATCCCCGCGGACGGGGAGTGCGAGGATGCTGGAGAGGGGGATGACGTTGCTGCTCACCGGCGGCCTCCTCGGGACGTGGGTCGTACCGGCAAGGGAAAACGCAAGCGGCGTGCCAGACACGAAAATGGCGGAAAACCTGGATTTTTGCCCCGCCGCCACGCTGTCGCACTTGCGACGGGCCTGTCGGACTCGCGACATATCCTTGACCCGCATCAATGCCGGGCCGGATGGCCCGACACAGTGTGGCGACAGCCCCCCGCTTGGAGATCGCTCGTCCATGGCCACCATCCAGTTGCAGGAACCCGTCTACCGAGGCGACCCGGGACCGGTGTTCTTCGCCGCCGGCTTCCGCCCGTTCTTCCTGTTCGCCGCCGTTGACGCGGCGGTGATGCTGCCGTTGTGGCTGGCGGCGTGGGTGGGCGGACTGCCGCTCGGCGTCGCCTACACGGCCTCGGTCTGGCATGGCCACGAGATGGTGTTCGGCTTCGCCGGGGCCGCCGTCGGCGGTTTCCTGCTGACCGCCGTGCCCAACTGGACCAACACCCACCATGTCAGCGGCAAGCCCCTGATGGGCCTGTTCGCCGCCTGGCTGGCCGGGCGCGTCGCCTTCTCGCTGGGCGGGCCGCTGCCGCCGCTGCTGGTGGCGGCCGTCGACCTGCTGTACCTGCCGCTGCTGGCGGCGCTGGTCGGCGGGCCGCTGATCAAGGCGGGCAAGGCGCGCAACATCGCCTTCCTGCCCATCCTGGGGGTGTTCTGGCTGTCCAACCTGCTGGTTCATCTCGGCATCGCCCTGGGCTGGGGCGAGCCGATGACCGGCGTTTACGGCGGCATCGCGGTGCTGCTGGTGATGATCGCGGTGGTGGGCGGGCGCATCGTGCCGTCCTTCACCCAGAGCTGGCTGCGCATGCAGGGCCGCCCGGTGGAGGTGACGCCCATCCCGTGGATCGAGAAGTGGGGCGCCGCCGCCAGCGTGGTGGTGGCGGCCGGGCTGGCGGCGGTGGCGCCGACCTCGCCGGCGGCGGGGGTGGCGCTGCTGGTGGCGGCGGCCATCCACCTGACGCGCATGAGCCGGTGGCACGGCTGGCGCACTCTGTCCAATCCCATCCTGTGGATTCTGCACCTGGGCTATCTGTGGCTGGTGGTGGGGCTGGCGCTGCTGGGCCTGTCCAGCTTCTGGGACGCGCTGCCGCCGTCGGCGGCGGTGCACGCGCTGACCGCCGGCTGCATCGCCACCATGATCCTGGGCGTCATGAGCCGCGCCGCCCTGGGCCACTCCGGCCGGCCGCTGGAGGTGTCGCCGCTGACCGTGGCCGCCTATGTGCTGCTGTCGCTGGGCGCGGCGCTGCGGGTGGTGGCGCCCTTGTTCGTGGACGCCCAGGTGGCGTTCACCCATGCCGGTGGATCGCTGTGGGCGCTGGCATGGCTGCTGTTCATCGTGGTCTACGCGCCGATCGTCTTGCGCCCGCGCGCGGATGGGCGGCCGGGCTAGGGCTTAACCACTGGGCAAGGGGCGGACGCTAGGAAAGACCCGTCCGCCACACTTTCGCCAGGAGCCCGCGACCATGCCTCTCGTCGTCATCCAGACCTCCGTCCCCGGCAGCGATTCGAAGCCCTTCCGCATCACCGAGGTACTGGCGCGGG
Source organism: Pseudomonadota bacterium (assembly GCA_040751765.1). GTDB lineage: Bacteria > Pseudomonadota > Alphaproteobacteria > Rhodospirillales > Magnetospirillaceae > CALABS01. Next base: position 3,648 of record JBFMHS010000314.1, read on the forward strand.
TTGCCGAGACGGCAGAGGAGGCGCTGGAGGCCGCCGCCTACCACATCGGCGACGCCGCCGCGGTGTCCGACTACCTGACCTGCCGCTGGCACCGGCAGGGCGGCTACTGGCTGGTCAGCTACGAGCCGATTCCCGAGATGGAGCGGGGCGAGACGGTGACCATGATGTAAGCCTCAGGCGGCCGCCTGCTTGCCTTCCAGGCGGCCGAGCTTGAGGATGCCGTCGAAGGTCTCGCCCGGGATGGGGCGGGAATAGAAGAAGCCCTGGATTTCATCGCAGCGCAGGGTGCGCAGGATGTCCAACTGGTCCTCGCTCTCGACGCCCTCGGCGACCACGGCAAGGTTCAGCGAATGGGCCATGGCGACGATGGCGCCGACGATCTCGATGCTGGCCGGGTTGGTGGCGAGGTCGAGCACGAAGGAGCGGTCGATCTTCAATTTGTCGAGCGGGAACTTCTTGAGGTAGCTGAGGCTGGAATAGCCGGTGCCGAAGTCGTCCACCGCCAGCCGGACGCCCTGGTTGTGCAGGGCCAGCAGGGTGCTGATGGCGGTCTCGGCGTTGCGCATGACCGCGCTCTCGGTCAGCTCCAGTTCCAGCAGCGACGGGTCGATGGCGTGCTCGGTCAGGGCCTCGACCACCTTGTCGACCACGTCCGGTTGGCGGAACTGCACCGCCGAGATGTTCACCGCCACCCGCACCACCGGCGTGCCCTGGTCCTGCCAGCGCCGGATCTGGGCGCAGACGTGCTTGAGCACCCAGTCGCCGATGGGGACGATCAGGCCGGTGTCCTCGGCGATGGGGATGAAGTCGGCCGGCGAGATCATGCCCAGTTCGTGGTGGTGCCAGCGCAGCAGCGCCTCGGCGCCGACCACCCGTCCCGAGACCGTGTCGATCTTGGGCTGGTAGTAGACGGTGAACTCGTCGCGCGCCAGCGCCTTGCGCAGCTCGGTCTCGAGCCGCAGCCGCTCGGCCGAGTTGGTGTGCATCTCGGGGGCGTAGTACTGGTAGGCGTTGTCGGCGCGCTCCTTCGAGCGGTTCATCGCCGTTTCGGCCTTCTGGATCAGCTCGTCGGGGTCGGTGCCGTCCACCGGGAACACGCTGATGCCCACCGCCGAGGTGACGTACAGCTCGTGTCCGTTGACCTCGAAGGACGGCGTGAAGCACTCCAGCAGGCGCGAGATCACCGCATGGGCGTCGTGACCCTGGGCCAGCTCGGTCAGCAGGCAGCAGAAGGTGTCGCCGCGCAGCCGCGCCACGGTGTCGTGGCCGCGCAGGGATGCCGCCAGCCGCTCGGCCACCGCCCGCAGCAGGGCGTCGCCGGTCTGGTGGCCGAGGGACTCGTTGATCTGCTTGAAGCGGTCCAGGCCCACCATCACCAGCGCCGCCTTGCGGTCGCTGCGCTGGCTGCGCTCGATGGCCTGGTTGAGGCGGTCCATGAACAGGTAGCGGTTGGGCAGGCGGGTGACGGCGTCGTAATAGGTCAGCGTGCGGATGGTCTCTTCCGCGCGCTTGTGCTTGGAGATGTCCGAGAACACGCCGACATAGCGGGTGACCTCGCCGGCCGGGTCGGTGATGGCCTTGATGGTCAGCCATTCGGGGAAGGCCTCGCCATCCTTGCGGCGGTTCCAGATCTCGCCCGCCCACTCACCCTTCTCGCGGATGGTCCGCCACATGACGGCGTAGAACTCGGGTCCCTGCAGGCCGGACTTCAGCATGCCGGCCGGCTTGCCCATGACCTCCTCGCGGTCGTAGCCCGAGATGCGGCAAAAGCCCTGGTTGACCCACAGCATGGTGCCGCGCCGGTCGGTCACCATCACGCCTTCCATGGTCGATTCCAGCACCTTCTCGGCCACGTCCAGGCGGGCCAGCGCCCGCTTGCGTGCCGAGATGTCGTGCAGAACGACCAAGAACCGGCGGGCGCCGTCGCGATCCATGGGGACGACCGACAACTCGACGGGGAACACCGTGCCGTCCTTGCGTCGGGCCATGGCCTCGCGTCGGGAATCAAGCAGCCCGCCGGTGCCGTCGGCGACGAACTGCTTGAGCGCCTGGCGGAAGTTCCGGGCGTAGGGCTCGGCCAGCAGGCCGTCGGCGGGCTCGTCCCGCGCCTCGGCGGCCGAATGGCCGAACAGGCGCTCCGCCGAGGGGTTGAAGGCTCGGATGCGGCCGTTGTCGTCCACCACGACCAGGGCGTCGGGCAGAGAGCCCATGATGGTGTCCAGGCAGAATTCCGCGTCGCGGCGGGCATCGATGGCGTTCGCTGCCCGCGCCGAGGCGGTCGAGCGGGCCAAGCGGTCAAGCAGGACTCCGGCGGCCAGGGCGGCGAACAGCAGCCAGCCGGCCAGCGAAACGGGATCGGCGGCGGCGGGAGCGGGCATCCCAAGGGCGACGGCCCCGGCGGCGGCGACGAAGCCGCCCCCGACCACGCCGGGCACCCACCGCGCGGCGGCGGTTGGGGATCGTTCCCTGTGGCGGGAGGATG
>JBFMHS010000315.1:0-4883 GCA_040751765.1 Pseudomonadota bacterium
GTTCCTGGCTACTTATGGTATGGAGATTGTGGATATGGGTGCGCCGCTCCTCTCCATGCACTCGCCTTTTGAGATTGCTCATAAGGGTGATCTCTATATGACTTACAAGGCCCTCCGGGGATAGTCGGCGACCACCGGGAAATACAGTTCGCCCCGGTAGCTGACCAGGATCGGGCGGTCGTTGGCGACGAACTCAGCGAACAGGGTGACCACGAACACCGCCAGGAACAGCCACAGCGACCATAGGCCGCGCCGGTTGCGCTTGAAGGCGTCGAGGCGGCGCCGGGTGAGGGGGGAGAGGGCGGTCATGCGGTGGTTCCGGTGCCTGTCATCCCGGGCGGAGCGAAGGATCTCCGCCTGGCGGGGCCTGCCCGATGGCCTGCCGTCGTGCCAGAAGGGGATCCCTCGGCGCCCAAGATGCCTCGGGATGACAAGGGGAGCGGGGCGCGCATCATCCTCACACCTCCCGCTTCTCGAAGTCGATGCGGGGATCGACGAAGTGGTAGGTCAGGTCGCTGACCAGCGACAGCACCAGGCCCAGCAGGCTGAACATGTAGAGGGTCCCGAACATCACCGGGTAGTCGCGGTTGACCACCGCCTCGTAGCCCAGCAGGCCCAGCCCATCCAGCGAGAAGATGATCTCGATCAGGATCGAGCCGGCGAACAGGATGCCCACCAGGGCCGAGGGGAAGCCGGCGATGATCAGCAGCATGGCGTTGCGGAAGACGTGGCCGTACAGCACCCGTTTCTCGGGCAGGCCCTTGGCCCTCGCGGTGATGACGTACTGCTTGTTGATCTCTTCCAGGAACGAGTTCTTGGTCAGCATGGTCAAGCTGGCGAAGCCGCCGATGACAAGGGCGGTGACCGGCAGTGCCAGGTGCCAGAAATAGTCCTTGATGCGGTCGGGCCAGTCCATCTGCGCCCAGTCGGGGCTGGTCAGGCCGCGCAGCGGGAACCACGACAGGTACTTGCCGCCGGCGAACAGCACGATCAGCAGGATGGCGAACAGGAAGCCGGGCACCGCGTAGCCGACGATGATCCCCCACGAGGTGGCGATGTCGAAGGCCGAGCCGTCGCGGCGTGCCTTGGCGATGCCCAGCGGGATCGACACCAGGTAGATGATCAGGGTCGTCCACAGGCCGATGGAGATGGACACCGGCATCTTCTCCAGCACCAGGTCGATCACCGAGACGTCGCGGTAGAAGCTGGTGCCGAAATCGAAGCGGGCGTAGTCGCCGACCATCTTGAGGAAGCGCTCGTGGGCGGGGCGGTCGAAGCCGAATTGCTGCTCGATCTCCTTGATGAAGGCGGGGTCGAGCCCTTGGGCGCCGCGATAGGTGGACCCGCCCTCGGCGCCGGCCCTGGGCGCGCGCTGGCTCTGCACGTCGGCGCCGCCGCCCGCGATGCGCTGGGTGGCCTCGGCGCCGGTGCCCTCGATGCGGGCGATCATCTGTTCCACCGGCCCGCCGGGGGCCAGTTGCGCGACGACGAAGTTGATCAGCATGATCCCGAGCAGGGTGACCGGGATCAGCGCCAGGCGGCGGATGGCGTAGGCGAGCACGTCCGGTCAGTCCCCCCTCTGGCGGCGGCGCACGATCAGCACCACCACGACAATCAACGCGATTCCCACCCAGACCCAGATGCTGGGGCTCCAGGCGCTGGCGGCCGGGCGCGGCACGGTCTCGCCCGACACGACCGGGCCGCCCTGCTCGCCGTAAACCGAGGGCGGCGGCGGGCCGGGGCGCTGCAATTGCGGCGACGGCGCCTGGGGCGGCGGCGGCTGTTCCTGGGCCTGGGCGGCGCCGACCAGCCCGGGGGCGGACACGCTTTGGGCGGCGGCCTTGGACCACCAGGCGAACAGCTGGTAGCCGCGCATGGGGGTGACGTCGGGACGGCCGAACTTGTCCCAGTGGGCGACGCGGTCATAGCCGATGTGCCACTGCGGGATGACGTAGTGGTTCCACAGCAGCACCCGGTCCAGCGCCCGGGTGCGGGCGACCAGCTCGTCGCGGTCGCGGGCGGAGATGACGCCGGCCACCAGCTTGTCCACCGCCGGGTTCCTGATGCCGACGAAGTTGCGGCTGCCCGGCTGGTCGGCGGCCTCGCTGGACCAGAACATGGCCTGCTCGTTGCCGGGGCTCAGGCTCTGGCCCCAACTGGCGACGATCATGTCGTAGTCGAACTCGCGCAGGCGGTTGACGTATTGCGAGGCGTCCACCGTGCGCACCCGGGCTTCGATGCCGAGGCGGGCGAGGTTGCGGGTGAAGGGCAGGGCGATGCGCTCGAAGGTGGGCTGGGCCAGCAGAATCTCGAAGCTGAACGGGCGGCCGTCCTTCATCAGCCGGCCGTCCACCACCCGCCAGCCGGCCTCCTTCAGCAGCGCCATGGCCTTGCGCAGGTTGGGTCGGATGGACTCCAGCCCCTCGGTGGAGGGCGGCGCGTAGGCCTCGGTGAACACCTCCTCGGGCACTTGGCCGCGCAGGGGCTCCAGCACCTCCAACTCGGCGGGCGAGGGCAGGCCGGTGGCGGCCAGCTCGGAATTGGACCAGTAGCTGGAACTGCGGGTGTACTGGCCGTAGAACAGGTTGCGGTTGGTCCACTCGAAATCGAAGGCATAGGCCAGGGCGCGACGGACGCGCGGGTCGGCGAACAGGTCGCGGCGGGTGTTGTAGGCGAAGGCCTGCATGCCGGCCGGCACCTCGTTGTCCAACTCGGCCTTGACGGCGCGGCCGTCGGCCAGCGCCGCCCAGTCCTGGTAGCCGGTGGCCCACTTCTTGGCCTCGTTCTCCTCGCGGAAGTCGTATTCGCCGGCCTTCAGCGCCTCCAGCGCCACCGTGGTGTCGCGGTAGTAGTCGTAGCGCAGGCGGTCGAAATTGAACTGGCCCTTGCGCACCGGCAGGTCCTTGCCCCAATAGCCGGGCACGCGCTCGTACTCGATGAACCGGCCGGGCTCGAAGCGGCCGACCCGGTAGGGCCCGCTGCCCAAGGGCGGCTCCAGCGTGGTCTTGTCGAAGTCGCGGCCCTGCCAGTAGTGGCGGGGCAGGATCGGCATCTCGCCGACGATCAGCGGCAGTTCGTGGTTGTCGCCGGGCTTGAACGTGAACTTCACCGACCTCGGCCCCACCTTCTCGGCCTTGTCCACCGCGCCGTAGTAGAAGCGGTAGTTGGGCTCGCCCTTGGTCTTGAGGATGTCCAGCGAGAAGATCACGTCCTCGGGGGTGACCGGGGTGCCGTCGTGCCAGCGGGCCTCCTTGCGCAGCGTGAAGGTGGCCCACGAGCGGTCGGGCGGCGTCTCGATGCTTTCGGCCAGCAACCCGTACATGGAGAACGGCTCGTCCGCCGACGGCACCATCAGGGTCTCGAACGGCAGGCTGGCGCCCGCGGCGGACACGCCCTTGACGATGAACGGGTTCAGGCTGTCGAAGGTGTTCTGCGCCGCCAGCCGCAGGGTGCCGCCCTTGGGGGCGTCGGGATTGACGTAGGCGAAATGCTCGAAGCCGGCGGAATATTTCGGCTCGCCATGCATGGCGATGCCATGCGCTTTCTGAGTTTGCACGGCTCCGCCGTGCGGCATGGCGATGCCGTTCCGTGGCGCGGCGAGCGCGGGGGCCGCGCCCAGCATGAGGGCCAGAACGAAGGCAAAGGTGCTGCGGATCATGCGCCAGAGTGTGGCGTCAACCACCGATGAGGGCAACCCCGCCATGGGGCGGCTCCGTCTTAGTCCGCCAATACTCCCAATGCCTGGGCATGCACCCGCGCATCGCCGGCGGCGCAGACGCGGCCGTCGGACTCCAGCGTCAGCGGCCGGCCGGCCCAGTCGGTGACGATGCCGCCGGCGCCCTGGATGACCGGGGCCAGGGCGGCGTAGTCGTAGGGCTTGAGCCCCGCCTCCACCACCAGGTCGACGAAACCCGAGGCCAGCAGGGCGTAGGCATAGCAGTCGCAGCCGTAGCGCGGCTGGCGCACCCGCGCCGCCACCCGGTTCCACGCCGGCAGGGTGGCCGGGCAGAAATGCTCGGGGCCGGTGGTGTAGGCATAGGCCTTGGCCAGGTCGTCGCAGGGACGCACCTTCTGCGCCGCGCCGTTCAGCGTGGTGGCGTGGCCCTCGGCCCCCAGCCAGCGCTCGCCCAGGATCGCCTGGTCGATCACGCCCAGGATCGGCCGGCCACGATGGGCCAGCGCGATCAGGGTGCCGAAGCTGGGCTTGCCGGTGATGAAGGCCTTGGTGCCGTCGATGGGGTCCAGCACCCAGACGTAGTCGGCGTCCAGGTTCTCCCGCCCGTGCTCCTCGCCCAGGATGCCGTGGTCCGGGAAGGTCTCCCGGATCAGCACCCGCATGGCCGCTTCGACTTCGCGGTCGGCGATGGTCACCGGCGAGTCGTCGTCCTTCACGTCCACCGCCACCGGGGTGCGGAAATACTTGCGCACCACCGGGCGGGCGGCGTCGGCCAGCCTCTCGGCCAAGGCGATGAAGTCGGGCGGGCAGGCGTGGCTCAAGGCGTCACTCCAGGGGCGGGGCGTTGGGGGAGATGGAGCGCAGATAGGCGATCACCGCCGCGCGGTCCTCGGCCTTCCTGATGCCGGCGAAGGCCATCTTGTTGCCGGGGGCGGCGGCCTTGGGGTTGAGCAGATAGGCGTCCAGCTCCTCGTAGCCCCAGGCGCCCGGCAAGGTCTTGAGGATGTCGGAATAGGCGAAGCCCTCGACGGCGCCGATGTCGCGGCCGACCACGCCGTGCAGGTTGGGGCCGACGCGGTTGGCGCCGCCCTCGTCGAAGGTGTGGCAGGCCTTGCAGACCTTGGAGGCGGCCTCGCCGGCCTCGGCGCTGGCCGCCGCGACCAGCGGCTCGATGGGATCGGGGGCGACGTCGGTGATGCCGCCATCG
>JBFMHS010000316.1:0-1683 GCA_040751765.1 Pseudomonadota bacterium
ACCTCGTTGAATTTGTAGGTGGCGCCGACACCGACATGGGTGCGGATCGTCGCCGGAGCCAGGATGTTGAACAGGACTTCCTGGTCATCGGTGAACTTGGTCGCATAGCTGAAGCCGGTGCGAAGAGTCAGCGCGTCGGTGGCTTTGTACTGGGCGGCGATTCGGAAGATGTCCATGTCCTTCCAACCGAATCCTGCTCCCTGGTCGGATCCCAGATGCAGGTACTGGCCACCATTGACGTGGGAGTTTGAAATGGACGCCACGTCCTCGTAGAAGATGCGCTGATGCTCGACGGTCAGCACCAGGTCCTTGTGGGGCTTGATCGCGATGGCTTCGCCGATGGTCGAGGGGATGTCGAAGTCGCCGCCCTCGGCGAACAGGCCCTTGTACTTGTCGAATGGCGTCATCCACATGCGCGACTGGTAGTTGACCCCGAAGCGCAGCCAGTTGGTCGCGTCCCAGTTGGCACCCAACTTGAAGCCGCCGCCGTACGACCAGTCGTAGCCGTTGTTCGTCAGCTTGTCCGCGAAGTCGGAGGACCCGAAGAAGGGCTCGAGGCCATAGGCCTTGAAACGCTGGACGGCCAGCACCGGGGCAGCGCCGACGCTGAGGGTCGGGGTCACCTTATGTGCGCCATTGAGGGCGAAGAAAGCCTGGGCCAAATCGACCCCTAGCGGCGTGGACTCGCCGGTCACCGTGGGGTTGTCGTTGAACTTGGCGAAGACGTTGGTGTCGTATTCGGTGTTCATTCCGCCGTTGCCGTACATGACCAAGCCGAGCGAGGTGTCGTCGCTCAGCATGTAGTTCACGCCACCGCAGACGATGGGGAAAAACTCGTTGTTGCTCTCCACCCGGCCGCCGACCATGTTGGTATTGGTACTGTCGGTGTAGCGGTGCGGCATGAAGCCGGTGAAGCACAGACCGGCTACATTGCCGACCTCAACGCCCAGCGCCGGGTTCTGTGCCGGGGCAAGCGGGCCTTCGCCAACAGCGACTCCGGCGCCGGCCATCGCCTTGGACGGGGCGCCATAGCCATTGGCGAAATAGCCGTTGGTGGCATGGGCCGGGGCGGTCGCCACGACCGTTCCGACGGAAAGGATGAACGCGGCCGCCAGCGGACGCGCGAATCGAGACGTCCCGGCGCCGGCCGGGCCCCCTTTGTTGGGCATGAGACTAAGTCCTCCCTAGAGTTCTTTGACGCGGCCATTCGCCGGACCGCCTTGATCAGTGAACTCTGATATAATGCCGGCGTTTTGTGGCAGTATCATTATACCACTTGCACGATAGCTCTTCTGTCCTAGTCCGGACGGGCAGCTACCCCATGCTCTCGACCAGGGCCAGCAAGTGGTCCTTCTGCTTGGCGGTGATGGAGCCACGCTCGGCGAATCCGGCGATCCGGCGCCGATGATAGGCCTGGGCACGCTCCACCGCCTTGGCGCGCGACCAGTAGCAGGTGGCGCGGCGGCCCAGGTCGGCCAGCAGGCGGCGGTCGTCGTCGATCTCGGCGGCGATTTCCCTGGCGAGCGAGGACGTGCGCCGCATCACGCCACCTCCACAGCCTGGAAGCGGCTGGCCTTGAAGCCCGGCGACCAATGATCGGGCGGCAGCCCGGCCTTGTGCTTGAGATGGGCCATGAACAGCCGCTTGTCGGGCAGCTGTTCCCAGACGCGGGGCAAGAAGAGT
>JBFMHS010000316.1:1693-7495 GCA_040751765.1 Pseudomonadota bacterium
AAAAGGCCGCCTTGCGGGCGTTGTCGGCCACGTCCTCGGCCAGCGGCCGCCACGCAGTCACCGAGCCGATGCAGCCGCGCAGCTGGCCGCCGCGCTTGAGGGTGACGAAGGCCGCACCCGGCCCGCCCAGCACCCCGTCGCGGGTTGGGGCGGGCGGGGGGGCGACGCCCAGGTCGTGTTCGATGGCCGCCCGCGCCAGCGCCACCAGGGTCGGGCCGGCGGCGCGGATGGCGTCGCCCCCCTCGTCGCCGGCGGCAGCCGCGCGCCCGGCCTCCTCGTACAGCGCCCAGGCGCCGTACCCGACCACGCGGTCGCGCGGGCCGGCGGTGTCGCCGGAATTGCGCACGTCCAGGGTGGCGATGCGCAGTCCCCGCCGTCGCGCCAGCAGCAGCAGGCCGCTCACCGGCACGCGGCCGCAAGCGCTGTCGCGCCCAAGCGCGGCGTGATCCAGCCGCTCGATGGCGCCCATGGTGGCGGCGTCGGCGGCGCGGCAGGAGTCGTAGTCCAGGTAGTGGGACAAGTCGGTGGACACCACGATCACCGTTTCGGGTCCGCCCCAGGCGGTGTCGAGGACGGCGGCCACCTCGTCGGCGCGGGCGTCGCCGGCCACCACCGGCACCAGCGCGAACTCGCCCAGCACCGCCTGCAGGAAGGGGACGTGGACCTCCAGGCTGTGCTCGGCGGCATGGGCCTGGTCGAGCACGCCGACCATCGGCAGACCGGCCAGCCGCTCGACCGTGGCGCGGTCAATGGGCACCGCGCCGAGCGGCGACGCCCAACTGTCCGCCGTGCCCACGGCAAGGCCCCGGAAGCCCACCCGGTGCGACGGCCCCACCAGCACCACCCGGCGCACCCGGCCGCGCGCCGGCAGCAGGCGGACATAGGCGCTGGCCGCCACCGGGCCGGAATAGACATAGCCGGCATGGGGCGCGATCAGCGCCTTGGGCACGGCGGCCTCGCCGGCCGGCAGCGCCGCGCGGGCCTGGGCCAGGAAGGCGTCGATCTGGGTCCTCAGCTCGGTCGGGTCTGCGGGATAGAACATCCCGGCGACGGCGGCGGGGCGGATGGCGGTCATCGGAGCCTCCGACGGAATACCTCCCCATAGGTAACCGCCGTCCGCCCCTTGGTGTAAAGCCCCCAACGGGGTAGAGGCATTCGAGGGAGGATGGGCCGCCATGCATACGTTGAAAGGGGCAGCGGCCGGGCGTAGCGTCGGAGCATGGAACACGAAGTGCAGGGCTCGCATTTTCCGGGACGCTGGTGGCACCGGCTGGACGACGGCCGCATCCAGTGCGACCTGTGCCCGCGCCTGTGCAAGCTCCACGAGGGGCAGCGCGGCCTGTGCTTCGTGCGCGCCCGCTCCGAGGACCGAATGGTGCTGACCACCTACGGCCGCTCGTCGGGCTTTTGCGTCGATCCCATCGAGAAGAAGCCGCTGAACCATTTCCTGCCGGGTACGCCGATCCTGTCCTTCGGCACCGCCGGCTGCAACCTGACCTGCAAGTTCTGCCAGAACTGGGACATCTCGAAGGCGCGCGAGATCGACCGCCTCAACGACCGCGCCGACCCCGAGGAGATCGCCCGCGTCGCCCACCGGCTGGGCTGCCGCTCGGTGGCCTTCACCTACAACGACCCGGTCATCTTCCTGGAATACGCGGTGGACACCGCCAAGGCCTGCCACGCACTGGGCCTGAAGACGGTGGCCGTCACCGCCGGTTACATCGCCCCCGGCGCGCGCGAGGAATTCTTCGCGCACATGGACGCCGCCAACGTGGACCTCAAGGCGTTCACGGAGGATTTCTACCGCGACCTCTGCGGCGGGCACCTGCGGCCCGTCCTCGACACCCTTGAGTATTTGAAGCGGGAAACCAGCGTATGGTTCGAGATCACCACCCTTCTCATTCCGGGAGAGAACGACTCCGACGCCGAAATCGACGCCTTGAGCCGCTGGGTGGCCGGATCGCTCGGCCCAGACGTGCCGTTACATTTCACAGCTTTCCACCCCGACTGGAAGATGCGCGACTTGCCCCGCACGGACTCCTCGATACTGTCGCGCGCCCGGTCCATCGCCAAGGCCAACGGGGTCAGGCATGTCTATACCGGCAACGTTCACGACGAGAGCGGCGGCAGCACCTGGTGCCACGCCTGCGGGGGCCGTCTCATCGGCCGCGATTGGCATGACCTGACCGCCTGGCGGCTGACTCCCGAGGGCACCTGCCCCGACTGCGGCGCCCGGTTGGCCGGCGTGTTCGAGGCGACGCCGGGGGATTGGGGGCGCAAGCGGGTGCCGGTCAGGATGCACCGGTAGTTCACGGCATGCCGGTTTCCTGCTAAAGCTTCCTCCCTCTTTCGATGGGGCGGTCTTCGGCATGGTGAAGAAGTGGTTGCCTTGGGTGGTCAAGGGTGGGCTGTCCGTCGGGCTGACCGCCTGGGTGCTGTCCAAGGTGGACCTAGCAGCCGCTTGGCAGCAGGCCAAGGCCATCGACCCGGCCATGCTGGTGATGTCGGTGGCGCTGATGGTGTTCCAGACCGTGCTGGGCGCGGTGCGCTGGGGCATGGTGCTGCATGCCCTCGAATCCCGCCTTGGCTGGGTGAAGACGCTCGCCGTTTATTACATCGGCGTTTTCTTCTCGATCGTCCTGCCGGGGGCGGTGGGGGGGGACGCGGTGCGCATGTGGTATTCGCGCAAGCACGGCCTTTCTGTCAGCGGCGCCGTCAACTCGGTGATGCTCGAGCGCGCGGTCACCGTCTACGCCCTGGTCCTTCTGGTCTGCCTGACCCAGCCGATCCTGCTTGAGCGTCTGCCCGGCCTGCCGGGTGCCTGGGCCTTTCTGCTGCTTGCCGTATGCACCGGCGGGATCCTGCTGCTGGCCGGGCTCGACCGCCTGCCGGAAGCTCTGCGCCGGTGGAAGCTGGTGCGCGGGCTGGCGGCGTTGGCCGCCGACACTCGGGCGCTGTTTTTCCATTTCGGCTATGGTGGGGGTACGCTGGCCGTGGCCCTGGTCGGGCACACCAATTTGTCCATGGCGGTCTATGTCCTGGCCGTGGGGCTTGGCCTGGACGTCCACATCCTGGACTGCCTGGTGCTGGTGCCGCCGGTGATGCTGGTGATGACCCTGCCCATCTCCATCGCCGGTTGGGGAGTGCGCGAGACCGCCATGGTCACCGCCTTCGGCTTTGTCGGCGTGTCCCCGGAGTCGGCGGTGGTGCTGTCGGTGGTCTTCGGGGTCGTCAACATGGTGTCTTGCACGCCTGGCGGGTTCCTGTTCCTGACCTCCAGCGTGCGGCGGGTCCGTCCGGCGGAACTTGATGCCTAGGCTTCCCTTCGACGCCGGGATCGCTACATTGGAGGGGACTCGTTAGTTCCTTTGTCGCCAATGGGGATTCCCGGACATGAAGATTTCTTTCGCCAAGCCGCAGGTTCCGACCGAGGGCGCCGTCGTCGTCGGCGTGTCGGAGGGCAAGAAGCTCTCCGCCGCCGCCGAGCAGCTTGACCAGGCCGCCGGCGGCGGGCTGACGCGCGCCATCAACGCGTCGCGCTTCGAGGGCAAGAAGGACCAGGCCCTGATGGTGCTGGCCCCGGCCGGGCTGGAGGTCAATCGCGTGCTGCTGGTCGGGCTGGGCAAGCCCGAGAAGCTGGACGCGGCGGCGGCCCAGGCCCTGGGCGGTTCCGCCGTGGCCCAGTTGCTCACGGCCGGGGACGCCCATGTCTCGTTCTTCGCCGAGCTGCCCGCCAAGGCCAAGCTGTCGCCGGCCGAGTTCGCCGCCAACATCGCCTTCGGGGCGCGCCTGCGCTGCTACCGGTTCGACAAGTACCTGACCAAGGAGAAGAAGGAGGAAAAGCCCAGCCTGAAGAAGCTGACGGTGCTGTCCGACGACCATTCCGCGGCCAAGGCCGCTTTCCAGCCGCTGGACCGCATCGCCGACGGCGTGTTCCTGACCCGCGACGTGGTCAGCGAGCCGGCCAACGTCGTCCATCCCGAAAGCCTGGCCGAGGAGTGCAGGAAGCTGGCCGAGATCGGCGTCGACGTCGAGGTCCTGGGCGAGAAGCAGATGCGCAAGCTGGGCATGGGCTCGCTCTTGGGCGTCGGCCAGGGCTCGGACCGCGAGAGCCAGCTGGTGATCATGCGCTGGATGGGGGCCAAGGACCAGGACGCCGCCCCCGTCGCCTTCGTCGGCAAGGGCGTCACCTTCGACACCGGCGGCATCTCGATCAAGCCGGCCGGCGGCATGGAGGACATGAAGTGGGACATGGCCGGCGCCGGCGCGGTGATCGGCGCCATGAAGGCGCTGGCCGGCCGCCAGGCCCGCGTCAACGCCGTCGGCGTGGTGGGACTGGTCGAGAACATGCCTTCCGGAACCGCCCAGCGGCCCGGCGACGTGGTCACCTCCATGTCGGGCCAGACCATCGAGGTGATCAACACCGACGCCGAGGGGCGCCTCGTGCTGGCCGACGCGCTGTGGTATACCCAGGATCGCTTCAAGCCCAAGTTCATGATCGACCTGGCCACCCTGACCGGTGCCATCATCATCTCGCTGGGCAACGAATACGCCGGCCTGTTCGCCAGCAACGACCAGCTTGCCGCCCGCATCGAGGCCGCCGGCAAGGAGGTGGGGGAGCCGGTGTGGCGCCTGCCCATGGGCGATGCCTACGACAAGCAGATCAAGTCGGACATCGCCGACATGAAGAACGTGGGCGGCCGTGAGGGTGGCTCCATCACCGCCGCGCAGTTCCTCAAGCGGTTCACCAACGACGTCGCCTGGGCCCATATCGACATCGCCGGCACCGCCTGGTCCAAGAAGGACACCGCCATTTGCCCCAAGGGCGCCACCGCCTTCGGCGTGCGCCTGCTCGACCGGCTGGTGGCGGATCACTACGAGGAGAAATAGCTCCTGCACATCTCCTTCACCGCCGCCCCCCGCCTGCGCGACGGCGTCGTCGTGGTGGCGCGGGGCACGCCGGCCTTCGGCCAGTTGGACCACGGTGGCTGGCTGAGCCGGGCGGCCGCCCTGGCCAAAGGCACCGTCACCCTGTCCGCGCCGCCGCCGCCGCTCGAGAGGGTGGTGGTGGTGGACCTGCCGGAAACGCGTGATCCGCGCTCCTCGCGCCGCCTGGGCGGGGCCATCGCCGCCGAACTGGCGAAGCTGTCCGGCGGGGCGGTGTCGGTGGCCGTCGACGGCGTCGATGCCGCCGAACTGGCCCACGGGCTGCGGCTGCGCTCGTACCGCCCCTTGCGCAAGTACCGCACCCGCCCCGACGACGAGGAAAGTCCGGGGGTGGACGAGGTGGTGATCGCCGCCGCCGACCCGGTGTCGGCGGAAGTCCTCCATCGCCGCCTGGACCATGTCGCCCAGGGGGTGTTCCTGGCCCGGGACCTCACCGCCGAGCCCGGCAACGCGCTGGGGCCGGCCGAGTTCGCCCACCGGGCCGGGCTTCTCGCGGCTCATGGCGTGGACGTCCAGTTGATCGATCCCGAGGCCGAGGGGCTGGGACTGCTGTCCGCCGTCGGGCGTGGCAGCGCGCGCCCGCCATTGCTGGCGGTGCTGCGCTGGCACGGCGGCGGGGAGGAAAAGCCGCTGGTGCTGGTGGGCAAGGGCATCACCTTCGACGCCGGCGGTATCTCCATCAAGCCCGCCGAGCACATGGAGGAGATGAAAGGCGACATGGCCGGGGCCGCCGCCGTTCTGGGGGCCATGCGCGCCGTCGCCGGGCGCGGTGCCCGCACCAACGTGGTGGGCGTCCTGGCCCTGGCCGAGAACATGCCGTCGGGCCGCGCGCTCAGGCCGGGCGACGTGGTGCGG